>JBBIVH010000008.1:0-32174 GCA_037439805.1 Acidobacteriaceae bacterium | reverse complement strand
AAACACCGCCCGGAACCACTCCGCCGTGACGGGGTGGAAACACGCAAACGGGTCTGTCTCGGGTTTGGGCTGCGGCGTGGCCATCCGTGTCCTTGAGCATAGCGCGGCAACCAAGCGAAGAGGAAGCGAAGAAGTGACCACCTTTTGCACCAAGCCACACCGCCGCGCCGCATGCGCTTCAGCACACAGCAGTTCATCCGGCGCGCGCTGCTACCATGGGGTTGCCATGCGCGCCCATCTCGCGACCCTGCTGGATGACTTCCGCCGATTCGATCGCCAGATTGCCATCGTCCGCACCCATGGCGTGCGCCGCCGCGCCACCACCTACGCTGAGCTCGCCCGCACCGCCGGCCGTTTCGCCGCCTATCTCGCCGCGCGCGGCATCGGCCCCGGCGACCGCGTCCTCCTCTGGGCCGAAAACTCCGCCGAGTGGGTCGCAGCCTTCTTTGGCATCCTGCTCCGCGGCGCGCTCGCGGTTCCCCTTGACGCCTACGGCACCACCGACTTCGCCACCCGCGTCGCGGCAGATGTCCGTCCCGCCCTCGTCGTCGGTGATGCGCTTCTCATTCAGCGCCTTCCTGAAACCTGGCCCCGCCTCGCCTTCGAGGATTGGCCTTCCGCACTGCCCGCCGAGGAAGCCGCAGCCGTGCCCGGCCTCAACCTCGACACGCCGCTCCAGATTCTCTTCACCTCCGGCACCACAGGCGAACCCAAAGGCATCGTCCACACGCACGGCAACGTCCTCGCCAGCGTCGGCCCCATCGAGCGCGGCGCGCAGCCCTACATGCGCTATGAGAAATATGTCCATCCGCTGCGCTTCCTGCACACGCTTCCACTCAGCCACGTCTTCGGCCAGACCATGGGCCTCTGGGTGCCGGCCATCTTTGCCGCAGAGGTCCATTTCGAATCGCGCCTCGTCGCGCCCCGCCTGATTGAGGCCATCCGCCGCGAACGCATCAGCGTCCTTGCCGCCGTCCCCCGCGTCATGGCCCTGCTGCGTACGCACCTTGAAGCCACCTACCCCGACCTCGCCACCCGCGTCACCGCCTCCAAAGACATGAAGGCCTGGCAGCGCTGGTGGGCTTTCCGCGATATCCACCGCGCCTTCGGCCTTAAATTCTGGGCGCTCATCTCCGGTGGCGGCGCACTGGGCGGCCCGCTCGAGAGCTTCTGGAATGCACTCGGCTTCGTGGTGGTCCAGGGCTACGGCATGACAGAAACAACCGCCCTCATCACCCTCAATCATCCCTTCCGCGTAGCCCAGGGCACCATCGGCAAGCCCCTGCCCGGCCGCGAAGTCAAAATCAGTCCCGATGGCGAAGTCCTCGTCCGCGGCCCCATGATCTCCACAGCCACCTGGCAGGGCGGCCGACTCCAGCAGCGCGCAGACGAATGGCTCGCCACCGGCGACCTAGCCGAGCAGCAGGCGACCGGCGAGCTCCGCTTTCTCGGCCGCAAGAGCGAAACCATCGTCACCGCCGCCGGCGTCAACATCCACCCGGAAGACCTTGAAGCCGCCATCGAGCAGGAACCCGTCGTCGCGGCCTGCGCCGTCGTGCCCGTCGAAACCGCCAACGGCCCGGAGCCCTGCGCCGTGCTAGCGGTGCGCGGCACACAGGAGCAGGCAGCCGCAGCCATCGAGAGCGCCAACACGCGCCTCGCCGAATTCCAGCGTGTGCGCCGCTGGCTCCTCTGGCCCGAGCCCGACCTGCCCCGCACCTCCACCGGCAAAGTCCGCCGTAAAGCCGTCGCCGCCTGGCTCACCAGCGTGCAGGCCGCGGACGCCTCCGCAACCTCCGGCCACAAAGCCACACACGCCGACTGGCTCCTCGCGCTCATCGCCGAAGTCACCGGCGAGGCCCCGCCCGGCACAGACGATGCTCTCCGCCTCAGCGAAGACCTGCACCTCGACAGTCTGGGCCGCGTCCAGTTGGCCGCCGCATTGGAAGAGCGCCTCGGCGCATTGCCCGCAGAACCAGGTATCGAAGCTCTCAGAACGTTGGGCGATCTCCGCGCCCTCGTCAGCAGTGGCGAGCGCCAACCGAGTGGAATTGCAATCTCAGGCCCTCGACCCATCCCCGCTGGAGCAGCACCCATGGCCGCACCACCACAGGCCGGCGTCCCATCCGCCTCCGGTACATCCCCATCGCCGGAAAAGCCGCCCGTCGCCGAGTTTTCCGAAGAGCACATCTATCCCCACTGGCCCTGGTGGCGGCCTGTTGCCTGGCTGCGGAATGTTTTTCAGGAGTGCCTCGCGCGCCCTCTTACCTGGCTTCTCGCCGCGCCGCGCGTCACCGGGCACAGGCCACCCGTCTCAGCCGAGCCGATGCTCATTGTCGCCAATCACGTCTCGACGTTTGACGGACCGCTCGTGCTCTACGCGCTGCCCGGCCCAATCCGCCGCCGCGTCGCTGCGGCGATGTCCGGCGAGATGCTTCTCGATTACCGCCACTTTCGCGACGCGGATCGCCTGCCCGGCCAGCGCGAGCGCATGTGGTCCGGTCCTCTGGCGTGGCTGCTCCTCACTGCGCTCTATAACGTCTTCCCGCTGCCGCGCGGCAAGGGCTTCCAGCGCAGCTTCGCTCATGCCGGCGAGGCGCTCGACCACGGCTATCATGTCCTCGTATTTCCTGAAGGCACTCGCTCGGCTACGGGAGCGCTGGCGCGTTTCCGTCCCGGCATCGGCATCCTCGCAAAGCAGACCGGCGCAGCAGTGCTGCCCGTGGCGCTGCGGGGATTGGGTGAGTTGAAGCAAAGCGGGCGAAGCTGGTTCCGCTCAGACAAAGTGGAGATTCGCTTGGGTGAGCCGCTGCGCTTCAATGCCGCATCCTCGGAGACGGAAATCTCCGCCGCGCTCCAGGCTGCAGTGCAGGCTCTATTGGAAAGCCGCTGACACAACAGCGGCTCCAATTCTGTTGCCTGCGTTCAGTCGCCTGCAGTCATCGAAGCTTGCCCCATCAGGGATGAAACCTTGAACATATCGGGGACAAACTCGCGCTGCCCGTGGCTGCGAGCAAAGAATTCCATTGCAGTCGGGGTCGGACACAGCTCCTGATCTTCCAGTTCATCGAAGTACACCCGGCGCGTGCCTTTTCGAAGCAATCCCAGATCGGTGAGGCGCTCGACTTCCCACTCCACTCGAACCATATCGCCGACGCCGACGATACGCTTCAACTGCGCAACCGAACAGCGGATTCCTTTCGGTTCCGCGGCTCCGCTGGCGGCAAGACTGCGCGCAGCCTCGCCGCAGACCCAGTTAAGCACGCGGGTCTGATTGACATTCATTTCGCCCAGTAAACCCGCATACTCCAGGCCGTCTCGATCCTTCCCGTCCGGGCTGCAGGATGTTACGAGGAGGCTCGACCACATATCCCGGATCCAATCGATTTCCGCCCAGGCGCCATGGTCAAGAATCGGCTTCAGCACGTCGGGATGAATAAGAGCGCGATCCGATTCATCGCCGCTCTGCATCATCCGCTCGGCGCGCAACGCAATCTCGATCGCGCTTTCCGTCCTTGTGCTGCCGACATCATGGCGCAGCGCACGACTGGACTGATCGCCTCGGGCGGGACAGATGCGACGAAGAAATGCATCCGCACGCGCGACGCGGAATTCTCGTACGACATCCACCGGCTCAATCGGCTCCGTGGTTTCACGCGGGACGCCGTCCCAAAGCTTCACCATCGTCCCCTGGCTGTGGAGAAACAACAGGCCAACTCCATCGGAGCCCCACCGTACTGGCTGAGCCTTTAACTGGATCCGGTTCTCCACATGCTCCTCGGGTAGGCCCTGACGCTGAAGAGTCAACTCGACGGGAGTTCCAAGATTCCAGCGGGTCGATGTGAGCAGGTACATGCCCGACGCGCTGATGTTCCAAACCGGATCAGGCAGGGTTTCATCCCCTTCTGCATGATAGGCAACCAATCCAGGAACGGCGCGGCGTTCTGCCCGCGCTCTCGATCTCACAGGTTGATCAAGCCAGTGTTTTAGAATCGATCGCATATTCCCTCCCGTCTCTGCGTATTTGGATGGAGCGTGGCCATACTTCGCGGTACTGGCACGTTCGCGACGACTTTAACTTGAAAACCGCACCGTAACTTGTGCAGAGCGCAATCATACACTTTAGTTGTAGATGCGGGCTAGTTCAATGTGGTGGTCCGAAGGTGCGGGAACCTTATTCATAGATGCAGGAAGGCAAGATCGGCAGCGCAGCGAGCATTCGACTTGCTTCGGGCGAGAGGGACGGAATGGGTGCTTGGGGATATACATCTATATTTTTCATGGATTTACATCGACTTTAAGAAGACCCGCACTGGACTCCCCGATCGGACATCGTCGGACGCCCTCACGTGACGAAAGTACATGGCTACCCTGAACTCTTGGGCCTGTAAAAACAGGTTCCTCCGCGCACACACGCCTGCCAGGGAGACATGTCCACCGGCTGCTCTGCTGCGCCCAGAAGGAGCACGCCATCGGGTGCAAGCAGACGGTGGACCTGCCGCATCAGCTCATGTCGCGTCTCGCGAGAGAAATAGAGCATCACATTGCGCAGCAGGATCACGTCGAACCGCTCGGCGAAAGGGATAGGCGGCTTGCACAAATTCACCTGCCTAAAGTGGCAAAGCCGACGAATCTCGTCCTTCGCGATCCAGTCTTCCCCGTGGCGATCGAAGAAGCGGACTACGTTCCGGGCGGGCAGACCGCGGTTCATCTCAATACGGTGGTACCGGCCGCTGCTGGCCCGGGCCACCGTCTCCGTGGAGATGTCGGTGCCCTCGATGCGCAGATCCCATCCGGAAAGAAATGGGAAATGCTCCCTCACCACCATCGCGAGGGTGTATGCCTCCTGGCCTGTCGAGCAGGCCGCGCTCCAAAAGCCAAGACGCTTCGTCTCCCAACGCCTCTCAATCAGATGCGGAAGCAACTCCGCGCGCAGCAATTCAAACGGATGGATATCACGGAAGAAGCTCGTTTCATTAATCGTCATCGCCTCGGCGATCGCCCACTCCAGATCCGGATTGCGGCGCATTCGCAGATGCTCCACCAGCTCTCCCACCTGGGTCATGCCGCGATCCCGCATCAGCCGCGCCAGTCGCGTCTCAAAGAGATAGTCGTGTGCAGGGTCCAGCACGTTATTGGACCGCGCATAAACGATTTGCCGCAGGAAGTCGTAGGGCATTGTCGCAGTGGACGCCATCATGACACCGCTCCCTTCCCCACACCCTGCCGCTCGTGCGCCGGAGCAGTCAATCGCACGATAAAAGATGCGATCTCCTGAATTGGAAGCACGCGCTGCGCCAGCCCCGCCTGCACCACGGCGCCGGGCATACCCCACACCGCGCTGGTTGCCTCATCCTGCGCCACCACGGTGCCCCCGCGCGCCCGCACCGCGCGGCATCCTTCCAGGCCGTCCGAGCCCATCCCCGTCAACTGCACCGCAAGCACGCCAGGGCCGAAGGCAGCAGCAGCCGAACGCATCGTCACATCCACCGACGGGCGGCAATGGTTTTCTGGCAGCGCCTGTGTCAGATGCAGAGACGCCGCCAGCCCCGCCCTGGCAGCCGGCAGCACTTCCATATGCCAGTTTCCGCGTGCCACATAGGCCGCGCCTGCACGCAGCAGTTCACCCTCGACCGCCTCGCGCACACGAATGCGACTTCGGTCGTCCAACCGCGCCGCAAGCGTGGCCGTAAACAACTCCGGCATATGCTGCACCACGAGAACCGGCGCGGGGAAATGCGCCGGCAGCCCGGACAAAAGCGTGTCCAGCGCCCGCGGGCCGCCGGTCGAAACACCAATGACTACCAGCGACGGGGGCATCGTCGAGTCGCAAAGACGTTGATCGTCGGCCAGCATAATCAGCGCCGGAAGCGGTTCCACGGGCATCGGATACCGAGCCGTGAGCGCCCGAATCTTGGGAAGCAATTCGCTAGCCAGGGTCTGCACTGCGTTTTGCGCATCGATCTGGCCGGATGGCTTCGCCACATAGTCCGACGCCCCCGACACCAGCGCCGCCAGCGTCACCTGCGCGCCGCGCTGGGTTAGCGAGCTGCACATCACCACCGGCATCCGGTCACCTCGCGCGCGAAGGGCCATCAGAGTCTCCAGACCGCCCATCCGCGGCATCTCCACATCCAGCAGCAGGAGATCCGGGTGCAGGCTGCTCACCAGCGCGGGAACGGTTTCTCCGCTCGCAGCCGTGCCCACAACCTCCATCGTCGAGTCCTGGGCGATGACCTGCCGCAGCAGGTTACGCACCACCGCCGAGTCATCCACTAGCAGGATCCGCGTCCGTCCACCGGGCGTCATCCGTTAAGCCTCCACCAGGCCCAGCAGCGCCAGCTTCTCGTGCAGCGCCTCTTCGTCAAACGGCTTCATCAGGTACTCATCGGCCCCGGCCTCGAGAGCCCGCAAGATGAACTCGTTCTCCGCCTCGGTTGTGACCATCACGATCTTGAGATGGTCGAACCCTTCGCGCCGCGCCCGAATCAGCATCTCCAGCCCGTTCATCACTGGCATGTTCCAGTCCAGCAGCGCAAGATCGAATCCCCTGTCTGCACACAGCCGTTCGAGTCCTCCCGCTCCGTCACTGGCCTCTTCGCACTGAATTCCCCGCCCCTCCAGCATGCCGCGCAAAAAGCCGCGCACAAACCTGGAATCGTCCACGATCAGCGCTTTCATCGCTCACCCCTCTTGTCCGCATCCTTGCCTGTATTTTTGCTGGCGCCCTTGCCTGCACCCGCGGCCGTGTTCCGGGCCGACCGCAACCACAGCGGATCGAGCTGCCCAGGATCCAGCATCACCAGCAGACCAGGGCGGAGCTTGTAGCTCCCCGCAAAGAACATCCTGCGCCGATTGTCGAGCGTGGCTGGGTTCGGCTCGTAGTCGGCCGCAAGGGGTCGCAGCACATCCTCCAGCGCATCCACCTGCAGGCCGAAGCAGCCGACTGCACCTTCGATTACAAGAACTGCCTGCGGCGCATCGCTCGCGCCCAACCCCAGCACCCGGCGCAGACTCACCGTCGTCAACACATCGCCGCGATAATGCACCAGCCCACCCACGTACTCCGGCGCCAGCGGTACCGGCAGCGGGCAAGTCGAACCTACAATCTCCAGAATGCAATGAATCGGCACGCCGAATCGAGAATGGCCCAGGCGTACCACGCAGACCTCCGCTTCCGTACCCGCGCCCGCCGCCAACTCTTCTGCGGGCTTCCGTCCCTTCGTCTGAGCCACGATCTCTGCGCTCATTGCCATGCCTCCACTGCCTCTTGCAACGCATCGAACGCAGCGGGTGGCAGGGGTTCCACTGCGCTCAGGTTCACGATGTCGGTCACGCGCTCTTTCAGCAGCGTTACTCCAGACGCCGGCAGCGCGGTTCCCGCTTCAAACAAGCCGCTTCCCGCCGCCACATCCAGCACATGCGAGACCGCGATGCCCACCTGCCGCTCCCCTTCCCGGCACACCACCACCACAATCCGCGCCCCTGCAGTACTTCGCGCGGCCACCAGCGCGCCTCCCGGGTCTTCAATTGGCAGAAGCTGCCCGCCACATCGCAGCACGGGCCGGCCAGCGAAGAACTCTATCCTCTCTAGAGAAACCTGCTCGATTCGCAACACGTCGCCCAGAGGCACCGCCACCCGATTGCCCGCGGCCGCCACCAGCAGATACTCGGCCTCCCGCTCCACAGCCGATTCCTCCGTGGCCTGCTGGCGAGCTGCGTCGCCGTCGGCCGTCATGGCAATTCCCGCACGGATCGCGATCGCGCCGGGGTCCAGAATCAGCGCAAGCTCTCCGTTCCCCAGAACCGTCGCGCCGGAGTAGAGCCCAATCTCCTTGAGGGCCGCCGACAGCGGCTTGACCACAATCTCCTCCGGGTCGGCCAGGCCATCGACCACCAACCCGTAGCGTCGTCCGTCCGCATCGAGCACCGCAATGAATTGATCCCTGCCACTGCCCGGCCTGCTCCCGCCCTGCGCCAGCAGCCGCTCCAGAAAGACCAGCGGAAGCAGCCGCCCGCGCAGCCGGTACAGCGGCGCCTCTTCGATCCATTCGATCGCCCTCGTCGCCTCTTCCCGAGCGATATGCACCAGCTCCGACAGCGCCCCCTGCGGCAACGCGAAGCTCTGGCCCAGCCCGCGCACAATCAGCGCCGGAATAATCGCCAGCGTCAGCGGAATCCGCAGCCGCAAAGTCGTGCCCCGGCCCACGCGCGAGTCGAGTTCCACCTTGCCGCCAATCTTCTCCACGTTGGTGCGTACCACGTCCATGCCCACGCCGCGCCCGCTCACGCTGGTCACCTGCGCCGCGGTCGAGAACCCCGGCAGAAAAATCAGTTGCAACAGTTCGCGCTCGTTCAGATGCGCGGCCCGCTCGGCGGTGATCAGCCCGCGCTCGATAGCCTTGTCGCGGACCTTTTCGACGGCAATGCCGCCACCATCGTCCGTCACCTCGACGATCACGTGCGAGCCTTCTTGTTTTGCGCGCAGACGCAGCAATCCCTCCGCATCCTTGCCGCGCGCCGCGCGCTCCTCCGGACACTCGATGCCGTGGTCCAGCGCGTTGCGCACCGCGTGCGTCAGCGGGTCTTTGATCGCTTCGAGCAGGCTCTTGTCCAGCTCCGTCTCCAGCCCGTCCAGTTCCAGACGAACGCGCTTGCCAAGCTGCCGCGAGAGGTCCCGTACCATGCGCGGCATCTTGGAGAAGACATGCGACACCGGCTGGAGCCGCGCCTGCATCACCGCCTCGCGCAGGTCGGCTGTCACCATGTCCAGCCGCCGCGACAGCATCGTCATTCGCGCGTCCGCGGCGGTGGCCTGCAGCACCTGATTCCGCGTCAGCACCAGCTCGCCCACCAGGTTCATCATCCGGTTCAGCAGCGTCACATCCACGCGCAGGCTGCTCTCGGCTGCTGAGTTGCCCGCGCCGCGCGCCGGGGCTGTCTCCGGCCCCAGCCCTGCCGCTGCGCCCGCGTGTGGGTTCGCGTCGACGGCTGCCGAAGTCTGGAGATACTGCTCTTGAGAGACGCATTGCGCCGCCAGCACCGGCTCAACCTCGACCGGTTGCGCGGGCCGAAGCGCCGGCAATTCTGCTGCCTGGAGAGCCTCCGGCGTCTGCAGCGCAGCGAGGCGCGCAATCAGGACCGCGTCGCTGTCCTCGCCTTCGCTGCCCTCGCTGTCGATCCGTTTCAGGATTCCGCGCAGGCCGTCCAGCAACTCCAGCAGGACCGTGATAATCTGCGGAGTCGCCGCCAGCTCCCCCTCGCGCAGCAGCCCGAGCAGGTTCTCTCCTGCGTGGGCCAGCGTCGCCAGCCGCTTGAAGCCGAGAAAGCCGGTCGTGCCCTTGATCGTATGAACAGCGCGAAAGATCTCCGCCAGCAGGGGCATCTCGCCTGGCTTCTCTTCCAGCTCCGTCAGGCAGCGCTCCATGCGGTCGAGACCCTCCTGGCTCTCGATCAGGAACTCTCTCGTCAGTTCATCCATCTGCATGCGCCATCCATCCGTCCCCACGTAGCTGCTCCCTGCCACGCCAGCCGCACGATGCAACAGGCAGGCGTGGGCGCTGTCTCTGGACATATCGGACTCAACGCCGCGGGACTTGAATGACAGGAGTTCGACTCTGCCTTCCTTGCACACAGGAGGAATCAAACCCGTCCTATACAGAACCCATACCCATGCTTTAGCCTCGAATTTCATGAGTCCAGCGCCTGAATTGTCGTCTGCACCCGGCGCACCGCTCGCGGCGCTCATGGACCAGGCGCGCGCGGCCGCTGCTCATGCCTACGCTCCCTACTCCGGTTTTCGCGTAGGCTCGGCTCTTCTTCTGGCCAGCGGCGAGACGGTCACAGGCGCCAACGTGGAAAATGCCAGCTACGGCCTCACCATCTGCGCCGAGCGCGCCGCCCTGGTGCGTGCCGTCGCCACGTTCGGTCCGGGCCTGCGCATCGTCGCCGTCGCCGTCGCCAATCTGAACGAGGCGCCCAGCCCTCCCTGCGGCGCATGCAGGCAGATGCTCTCTGAATTCACCGCCCCCGATGCACCCGTTATCTTTCCCGCGGCCGAAGGACCCAGGGTCGTACCCTTTGGCGACCTGCTGCCGCTGGCATTTCACACCCAGCTCACGTGAGGGTTCGACCCGCATGACGGAACGCAGAGCACAGGCAGAAGAAGCACCCGCACCGGCGCTGCACATGATCGATATCATCCGCAGGAAGCGCGACGGCGCACGGATGACGCAGGCTGAGATCGAGTACCTCGTCCGCGGTTCGGCGCGCGGCATCTTTCCGCCCGAGCAGATTGCAGCCTGGCTGATGGCCGCCATGCTGCGCGGACTCACCCGCGAAGAGACCTACGCTCTCACGGTCGCCATGCGCGACTCGGGCGAGAAATTTCATCCCGCACGACTGGGCCGCATTGCCGTCGATAAGCACTCCACCGGCGGCGTGGGCGACAAGACCAGCTTCCTCGTCGCTCCAATCGTGGCGGCCTGCGGGCTCGCCGTGCCTATGATCAGCGGGCGCGCTTTGGGCCACACCGGCGGCACGCTCGACAAGCTCGAATCCATTCCCGGCTTCCGCACCGCGCTTTCGCTGCCGGAGTTCGACCGCGTTCTCGAATCCTGCGGCTGCTCCATCATCAGCCAGACCCCGAACATCGTTCCCGCCGACCGCGTGCTCTATGCGCTGCGCGACCGCACCGCCACCGTCGAAAGCCCGGGCCTGATCTGCGCTTCCATCCTCAGCAAGAAGCTGGCCGCGGGCCTCAACGCGCTCGTGCTCGACGTGAAGACCGGATCGGGGGCCTTCATGCGGCGTCAGGAAGACGCTGAGTATCTTGCCGCGCTGCTGGTGGCCACCGCCGAGGCCTGCGGCACGCGCACCGTGGCCCTGCTCACCGATATGGGCGAGCCTCTCGGCCGCATGGCCGGCAACTGGATCGAGCTGATCGAATGCATGCAGTTGCTGCGCGGCGAGCGCCCCGAAGGAAGCGGCCCGCTCCGCGAGCTCTCGCTCATCCTCGCCGGCTGGATGATACACCTCGGCGGCAGAGCCGACACCCCGCAGGATGGATTGGTCAAGGCTGAATCCGTCCTCGAGGACGGCACCGCGGAACGTATCTTTCTGCGCATGGTGGAGGCGCAGGGCGGCGACGCATCCGTCTTTCACCAGATGCACAGCTTCCACCGCCCCGGAGCGCGCCGCATCATCGAGGCATGGGAGTCCGGCTACGTCTCGCGCATGGACACCACGCAGCTCGGATGGGCCGTGCAACGGCTGGGCGCAGGCCGAGTCCGCGCCAGCGAGTCCATCGATCCCCATGCCGGCATCGAATTCCACGCGCATCGCGGCGACTTTGTAGAAAAAGGGCAGCCGCTTGCAACGCTCTTCGCCACTCGCCCCGGCCTGTTTCCCGAGCCGGAAGATTTAGTGCGTAACGCGATTCGTCTCGCGCCCACACAGCCTAAGCCCGTCGATCTCGTCAGCCGCGTCTGGACCAAAACCAACGCCGAAGCTCGCCTGCGCGATGGGCTAAGGTAGGGAAATACCCGCGCAAAGCTGTTCAGGAGGAGTTGCCTTTTGGATCGTTTCACTGGTGTGCTTGGTATCCTGGCCGTTCTGGCGGCCGCCTGGCTTGGCTCCACGGACCGCAAACACATCCGCTGGCGCACCGTCGCCTGGGGCATCGGTCTCCAGCTCATCTTCGCCTTCATTGTCCTGCGCTTTGACTATGGCCAGCGCGCCATGGCCTGGGCCGGCGATGTCGTCAACAGCATGCTCGCCTCCACCGCGGCAGGCACCCGAGTCCTCTTCGGCGCACTGGGCACGCCCAACACCTCGCTCGGATCCATCTTCGCCTTTCAGGTTCTGCCCACCATCATCTTCATCTCCGCATTCTTCGCCGTGCTCTATCACATCGGCGTCATGCAGATCATCATTCGCGGCCTCGCCTGGATCATGCTCAAGACCATGCGCATCTCCGGCGCGGAGAGCATGAACGTCGCCGCCTCCATCTTCATGGGCCAGACAGAAGCCCCGCTCACCATCCGCCCGTTTCTCTCCGGAGCCACGCGCAGCGAGCTCATGACCATCATGACCAGCGGCATGGCCCACGTCTCCGGCGGCATCATGGCCATGTACATCGCGCAGGGCGTGGCCGCGCGCCATCTGCTCGCCGCCGTCATCATGACCTCGCCCGGCACCATCCTCATCTCGAAAATGCTTGTGCCTGAGACCGGGACTCCCGCCACCGAAGGCCGCGTCGTCATCCCTGAACAGGAAGAGCACAAGGAAGAAAACCTCATCGGCGCCATCGCCCGCGGCACCATCGACGGCGGCAAGCTCGCCATGAACGTAGCCATCATGCTCGTCAGTTTTCTCGCGCTCGTCGCCCTGCTCGACAGCCTGCTCGGCTGGGTCCACATCCACGCGGGCTTCCACTGGGTGCCCGGCAGCCTCGGCCAGATTCTCGGCTTCGTCTTCGCTCCGGTCGCGTGGCTCATCGGCGTGCCCTGGCGCGACTGCGGCATCATCGGCAACCTGCTCGGCACACGCATGGCGCTCAACGAGGTCATCGCCTACATTGGACTCGGCACCCAGAAAGCCGCGCTGCTTCCGCGCTCTTTCACCATCGCCACCTTCGCTCTGTGCGGCTTCGCCAACCTCGGCTCCATCGGCATGCAGATTGGCGGCATCGGCGCGCTGGTCCCCGAGCGCCGCAACGACCTCGCCCGCCTCGGCATCCGCGCCATGCTCGCCGGCACCATGGCCAACCTCATCTCGGCCTCCATCGCCGGCATCTTTCTCGGATAGTTCCCGCGCGTGTTACCGCGGAGCCTGCCGCGGCAGGCTCCGCTCCCGCGAGCGATACAAAATCGTAAGTCCCGTCACAGTGCCGCACGTAACAAAACTCGCACCCAGCCCGATTACCAGCGACCAGTCGTTCTGATACAGCCCATGC
The DNA here is from genome assembly GCA_037439805.1 of Acidobacteriaceae bacterium. Lineage (GTDB taxonomy): Bacteria > Acidobacteriota > Terriglobia > Terriglobales > Acidobacteriaceae > Telmatobacter. The sequence goes on along the minus strand of JBBIVH010000008.1, from coordinate 19,219 downwards.
ACCACGCCCAGCGCCTGCAGAACGTTGAACCCGCCAAACGTGACCAGTGAGATTCCCTCGCTGCTCTTCTTGCGCCACACCGCCAGCGCCTGCGGAACAAACAAGAGCGCGTTGCCAATCAGTCCCAGCCCGAAGATGATCGCTACAATCTGCTTCATTGCGCCGTCTGCCTCTTCATTCCTTTGTCGTTGATTCCATCCTCTCACCCTGCACAAAGGTGGCACGATGCCACGCCTTCACACCCTGTAAAATCTCGAAAGAATGGATACGGCCAAACCCATGAGCTACTTTGACCAGGTGCAGGAGGCAGCCTCCTACCTGCGCAGTAAACTGGGCACCTTTCGCCCGCGCGTCGGCATGGTCCTCGGCTCCGGGCTTGGCGACGCGGCCGAGGGCATTGCGGATCCTGTTTTGATTCCCTACAGCGAGATCCCCCACTTCCCTCAATCCACCGTCGAGGGCCACACCGGCCGGATTGTTGCCGGGCTTATGGGAGGTTCGCCCGTGCTCGTGATGCAGGGCCGTGTTCATTTCTACGAGGGCTACACGCCCTGGCAGGTCACATTCCCGCTGCGCGTGCTGGGAGCCATGGGCCTTGGCGCCGTCGTGCTCACCAACGCCGCCGGAGCCATCTCGCCCGACTACCGGCTCGGCGAGCTTGTCCTGCTGACCGATCACATCAATCTGATGGGCTGGAACCCGGCGGGTGGCCCCAACGAGCCGCGCTTTGCTGTCCGGCCCCGCGCCGGCCAGCGCTTCTTCGATATGTCCGAGCCCTACTCGCCATGGATTCGCGGCCTCGCGAAAGACATCGCCAACACCGAAGGCTTTGATCTGAACGAGGGCGTCTACGTCGCCGTCAGCGGACCCAGCTTCGAGACCCCCGCCGAGATTCGCGCCTTCCGCACGCTCGGCGCAACGCTCGTCGGCATGTCCACCGTCCCTGAGACCATCGTCGCCCGCCACATGGGCATGGAGGTCCTCGCCATCTCCTGCGTCACCAACCAGGCCGCCGGCCTCAGTTCCACACCCCTCAGCCATGAAGAGGTCTTCAAGACCGGCCAGCTTGTGCGCTCCCGCTTGCGCCGCCTTCTGGAGCAGCTTGCTCCGGGCATCACCGCTCTTCTGGAAGCGAACCTTTGACGTCAGACCATCCCTCACCGGAGGCGGTTGTTGCTCGTCTGCCTTTTCCTCCCGTCGTGATGGGTATCGCCGGGGCCTCTGGCTCCGGCAAAACCACCCTCGCCGCGGAACTGGCCCGTACCCTCGAAGGCTCGACCTTCCCCCTCGATAACTACTACCGCGACCTGAGCCTCCTCCCGGCATCGCAGCGCCCCCTTCAGAACTTCGACGACCCGGCGATGATTGAGAGTCCGCTCCTGGCGCAGCACGTCGCAGAACTCGCCCGCGGCCGCGCCATCGAGCGCCCGCTCTACGACTTCTCCCATCACGTCCGCATCGCCGATCAGACGGAGACCGTGCAGCCCGGCGCTTTCCTGCTCGTGGAAGGCCTCTTCGCCCTCTACTTTCAGGAGTTGCTCCCGCTCTATCACCTGCGCGTCTACGTCGATACCCCGGACGCCCTCTGCTTTGACCGCCGCCTGCGTCGCGACACCGAGGAGCGCGGCCGCACCGCCGACTCCGTTCGCCGGCAGTATGACGCCACAGTGCGCCCCGCCGGCCTGCGCTACGTGCGCCCCTCGGCCGCTCACGCCGACATCAGCCTGGACGGCGCCGAAGCCCTCGACTGGAAGGTCGAGCAGGTGCTCGCCGCCCTCCGCGCCAGAGGTCTACTGCGCCGTTGACAACGGCCTTTCCGCTCCGCTTGCCCATTTCTGAACCGCGGGACCATACCACTTTCAGGGGGTCCTTTTGGGCCAATCGTGGGAATGCTTTTTCTCCCTAAACGGAACTATGCTCCCCTCAGTTGCTGGATTTGGTACTTTCACTGGATTTTCAAACGAGAGCCACCTGCCGATAGAACCCGTACCGGTAAGGTGAAGGAAACGATGAATCGATGGAGCATCACTTTCGAGAATCGCGTGAAGGGCTGGCTCATGCAGGGGATCTCCCCTCAACGGCTCGCCCTGACCCTTGCGCTTGGATTCGCGATTGGATGCCTGCCCGTGATCGGCATTCCCACAGCGCTCTGCCTGCTGATTGCCTTCGCGCTGCGGCTCAATCTGCCGGCCATGCAGGCGGCCAACTACGTCGCCATGCCCTTGCAACTGGCGCTGATGCTGCCGTTCGTCCGTCTTGGCGGCCGCATCTTCGGCATGCCTGCGGCGCCGTCAATTGCCGCAACGCTTCAGGTCGCGCCCTCGAAGCTTGTCTTCGCTTCAGGCGGCCTGGCTGCCCACGCCCTTGGCGCATGGCTCGTCTTTGCCGCCCCGGCTGTGGCGCTGCTCACTCTTGTCTTGACTCTCGTGTTGCGACGCATTCCGGTTCTCTCGCCCCAGGCCGGCGACTGAGCCCCCGAGTTACATAACTAAAACTAGATACAGTACGCCATAAACAAGGGCCACCTTTGCCCCATCCAGACCGGGAACCAACCGATCTGGGTGGGGCGGGTAATTCCGCACACGGCCTCCGCAACCCATCCGCTTCCGACCCATCCTCGCTCAGCCCGCTTCGACCAGACCGTAGCGTCGCTGCCAGGCCTCTTTCAGCCGCCGCCACACCTGCGCTCGCTCGGCCTCGGTACCCTCCGACTGCTTCGGATCGGCATTCGCGAAGCATTCCGCCTCCAGCTTGGCCAGTTCCAGCAGCTTCCGGTCGCGCAGCAGATTCGCCACCTTGAAGTCCGGCAGCCCCGCCTGCCGCGTCCCGAAGAACTCCCCCGGCCCGCGAATCGCCAGGTCCAGTTCCGCAAGCTCAAAGCCATCCTGAGTCCGCACCATCGCATTCAGCCGCTCCTCGCCCACCTCAGACACCCGCGGACCCGTCATCAGAACGCAGTAGCTCTTCGCCGCGCCGCGTCCCACGCGCCCGCGCAACTGGTGCAACTGCGCCAGACCGAACCGCTCCGCGTGTTCCACCACCATCACCGTCGCATTCGGCACGTCCACGCCCACTTCAATCACCGTCGTCGCCACCAGCACGTCAATCTCCCCGCGCTGGAACCGCCGCATGATCACTTCCTTGTCATCCGCGCTCAGCCGCCCGTGCAGCAGGCCCACACGCAGCCCAGCGAGCGGCCCCGTGCGCAGCCGCTCGTACATCTCCACCGCCGACTTCAGCCCTGATTTCGCCGCCGGATTCGCCTCCTGCGCCACCGCCGCAAACAGCTCGCCGGCCTTGCCCTTGCGCACTGCCATCTTGCGAGGCGGCATCGGCTCCGCATTTTTCTCCGCCTCTTCATCGCGTGGAAAATCCAGCTCCGGCTGGTCGTCCCGCGCGCCTTCAATCACCGGGTAGACGATGTACGCCTGCCGTCCCTGCGCCACCTGCTTGCGCACAAACTCCCACACCTCCGCCGCCCGCTCATCGGCCACGCGCCGCGTCACAATCGGCGTACGCCCCGGCGGCAGCTCGTCCAGCACGCTCACATCCAGGTCGCCGTAGAGCGAGAGCGCCAGCGTCCGCGGAATCGGCGTGGCCGTCATCACCAGCACATCCGGCTCCTGAGCCGCGCTGCCATCGGGCCGCGGCTTCTTCATCAGTTTGAAGCGCTGCATCACGCCAAACCGGTGCTGCTCATCCACCACAATCAGACCCAGCCGGTCGAACTCCACCTTCTCTTCAATCAGCGCGTGCGTGCCGATAATCAACTGCGCCTCGCCGCGATGAATCATCGCCCGGTTCAGCCGCTTGCGATCCTCGTCCAGCGAACCCGTCAGCAAAACCACCTTGTACCGTCGCGACGACCGCTCCAGCAGCTTGCGCGCCGCCAGGTAATGCTGCGTCGCCAGAATCTCCGTCGGAGCCATCAGCGCCGCCTGGTAGCCGTTCTCGATCGCCACCAGCATCGCCTGCAGCGCCACAATCGTCTTGCCCGATCCCACATCCCCCTGCAGCAGCCGCCGCATCGGGCTCGGCCGCCGCATGTCGTTCACAATCTCGCCCAGCGTGCGCTTCTGCGCCGCCGTGGGATGAAACGGCAGCACCTCGCGAATCGCCTCGCGCACCTTGTCCGATGTCTCAAAGCCGATGCCCGCGCGTTCCCGCATCCGCCGCCGCTTCAGCTCCAGCCCCAGCTCCAGAAAAAACAGCTCTTCAAAAATCAGCCGCTTGTGCGCCGGCGTCGCCCACGCCTGCAGCTCGGTTGCCGCAGTCCCCTCCGGTGGAAAATGCGCCTCGCGCAGCGCCCGCTCGCGATCCGGCAATGCGAGCCGCTCCAGCATCGCCCGCGGCAGGCACTCGGGAAGACTTCCACGCGCGCTCTCCAGCAGGTTGAAGATCACCTTTCGCTGCCAGCGTGAGGCCAGCCGGCTGCCGCCCAGCGACTCATACACCGGCGTGATGCGCCCCACTTCCAGCAGCCGCGTCTCCGCGTCGTCGCTTGCGTCCGGCAGCAGCTCCCACTGCGGCTGCATCATCTTCAGGTTGCTCGTCGAACGCGAGGGTTCCACCTTGCCAAATACGGCCACCGTCTGCCCGGCGTGGAACTTCCCTTCCAGATACGTCGCGTGAAACCAGATGCACTTCAGCGCCAGCCGCCCCTGCCCCAGCGTCAGCTCAAACAGCGGCATGCGCCGCGTCCGCAGCAGCGCCGCGCCGCGCACCTCGGCAATCACGCTCGCCATCTCGCCTGGCTTCAGCTCATCCAGGCTGCGAGGATTCTGACGGTCTTCGTATCGGAAAGGAAGGTGATACAGCAGGTCTTCCGCGGACAGAATGCCCTTGGCCGCAAGCATCTCCGCCAGGCGCGGTCCCACGCCGCGCACATATTTCACTTCGGTTGGTAGGCCGGGCACATCATGGATGCTATCGCATCCGGCAGCGCGTCATCCCGCCGGCTGGTTGGTCACGGCAAGCCGCGCCGTGCGCACCTCAGCCGCCAGCACACGCAGCACCTTCAGCGAGAGCGCAGGCTCGGTCAGCATCAGTTGTGAGAACTCTTCCTTCGTAAGAAATCCCACCTCGGCCCCTTTCAGGGCCTTGGCGCCTAGCGAATAAGGTTCGTTGCCGATCAGGCCCGGCAGCCCCAGCAGCGATCCAGCCCCCGCCGTCGAACACAACACCACATCGCCCGTCGGTGACTCCATTGTCATCAGCGCATAGCCGTTCCGCAGCAGGTAAAGACCCTGCGGCGGTTCACCCTGCCGAAACAGCACGCGATCCCCCGCGCAATCCACGGGCTGGGACCGCTTGGCCAACGCCTCGAAAAGTTCCTGTTCAGCGACAAAAGCAGACGAGTCCAGTTTCACCTGTGTATCTCCGTGACCAGTATGGAAAAAGAACGATATATGACTCACTCGACTGCTCACCCCGCTATCGTCCCATCGCAGTTGCCCTCCGGAATGTGATGCGTATCACGTAATCGTGTGCAATCTCAAGACAACCTTTCCTCCAGATATCGAATCTCCCTTGCAGGCTCCACACCGCACCCCATGAGAATCCTGCCTTTCCGCTCTTTCTTCCCCTTCGCGCTTGCTGCCTTCACGCTGGCAGGCGTCGCAGCCGAGGCCCAAGGTTCCGCAGCCCCTTCGAACTCGCTCAACCAGAATCAAAGCCAAGGCCAGAACCAGCCGCCGGTGCCCACCTTCCATGTCACCAGCTCGCTGGTCTTCCTCGATGTCACCGTGCTCGACAAGAAAGGCAACCCCGTCCTCTCCGGACTGACACGAGACGACTTCCGCATTACCCAGGACAAGAAGCCGCAGAGCATCTTCTCCTTTGAGTCGCCTCAGATTCATGTCCTTGGGCCCGGAGCAAGCGATGACAACCCCGACGGCAAAGCCCCCGTCAACATCATCGTCCTTGACCAGCTCAATACACGCTTTGAGGACTTCGCCTACATCCGCTACGAGGCGCGCCGCTTCCTCATGCAGCAGCCCGAGCTTCTTGCCGCCCCCGCCGAGCTACTCGTCATCCGGGATTCATCCCTCGAAATGCTGCAGGGCTACACCCGCAGCCGCGCCGACCTCGTAAACGCTCTCGATCATCTCCCCGCAGCCCTGCCCTTCGAAGAGATGAACGGCATGTTTGTCTGGGACCGCTTCGCCCAGTCCATCGACGCGCTGCAGCAGATTGCACTGCAAAACCGCGGCGTTCCCGGCCGCAAGAACGTCATCTGGGTCGGTCACGGTGGCCCCGGTGTCTTCCTCGATACCCCCGACCTCACCGCGCAGGACGACGAGGCTCTCCGCGAGTACGCCCACCAGACCACCAACATGCTCGTTGACTCCCGCATCAGCCTCTACGTCATCTATCCCGGTCTCCACGTGAACCGGGGCGGATTCTCCATGAGCAGCATGGACGCGGCTGTTGATCTCGGCGACGACGACCCCTTCGGCGGCAACATCAACTTCGGCCTCTTCGCCAACGCCACCGGCGGCAAGCTCTACTTCAACCGCAACGACCTCGATCACCTCATCGGACGGTCCGAGCAGCTTGGCTCGGAATACTACACGCTCACCTATCAACCTACTGAGGTTCCTTTCAACGGCAAATTCCAGCGCATCCGCGTCACCGTCAACAACCGCGATTACCGCGTCGTCACCAAGGCGGGCTACTTCGCGCCCGATCCGCACATCAATACCGACCCCCGCCTCCAGGCCATGACCAACATCGATGAAGCCTCGGTCTCCTCGGTCCCGTTCACCGCGCTTCATCTCGGCCTCCGCTCCGTGGTGCGCCATCCGGATACGAACACCGTGGATATGATCGTCCAGTTGCAGGACAAGAACCTGCCCTGGCTCGCCACCGACGACGGAAAGAGCGCCGCCAGCATGTTGCTCGAAGCCGTCAGCAGAAAGCAGGATGGCCAGGTTCTCGCCTCGCGCATCCTGCATGTCCGTGTCGTCACTCCGCTTCAGAGCGCCGAAAAGCGCGCCAGCCTCGTCACGCCCATGTCCATCAGCGTTCACTTCCCGCGCAAAGCGCAGGACCTGCGCGTTGTGGTCGAAAGCGAAGAGGGCGGCCGCATGGGCAGCTTCGACCTCACCCGCAAGATGGTGGACGCCGCACCCACCGAGCCCACGCCCTCCCCGCAGCTTCAGCCGCGCCGGCCCGCCTATGTGCCGGGCTCCAAACCGCCTCAGCCGCCGCCCGCCTAGCCAGGCGGCCCCGCAATCCGTGACACAGCCCACCAACTCGCGCTAGGCTTGAAGTACCGCGCGCCGCACGCGCTCGAAGGAGCATTCAACCGGCTATGCCCATTCAGACCACCTCCAAGATCTGGCACAACGGCAACCTCATCCCCTGGGAACAGGCCACCATCCACGTCATGAGCCACGTGGTCCACTACGGCTCCAGCGTCTTTGAGGGCATTCGCTGCTACGCCCAGCCACATGGCTCGGCCGTCTTCCGCCTCCCCGAGCACATGCAGCGACTGCTGGACTCCGGCAAGATCTACCGCATGGAGATTCCCTTCACGCTCGACGAGCTCTGCGCCGCTGTCGTGGATGTGATCGAAGCCAACGGCGTCGCCCCCTGCTACATCCGCCCCATCGTGCTGCGCGGCTACGGCGAAATCGGCGTCAGCCCCAAGGGTTCGCCCATCGAGGTCTACATCGCCAACTTCCCGTGGGGCAAATACATGCCCGGACACGGCGGAGCGGATGTCTGCATCTCCAGTTGGAATCGCCTCGCCCCCAACACCATGCCCGCCCTCGCCAAGGCCGGCGCGAACTACATGAACTCCCAGCTCATCCGCATGGAAGCCGACACCAACGGCTACGCGGAAGGCATCGGCCTCGACGTCAACGGCTACGTCAGCGAGGGCTCCGGCGAGAACATCTTTATCGTGCGCAACGGCGTGCTGTACACGCCACCGCTCGCCAACTCCGCCCTCAGCGGCATCACACGCGACTCCGTCCTCACCCTCGCGCGTCACCTCGGCTACACGGTCATCGAGCAGACCATCCCGCGCGAACTGCTCTACATCGCCGACGAAGTCTTCTTCACCGGCACCGCCGCCGAGGTCTCGCCTATCCGCTCGATCGACCGCATCGTCATCGGCAACGGGGAAACCGGCGAGATCACAAAGAAGATTGCCGATGAGTTCTTCGGTATCGCCAATGGCCTCAAGCCCGACCGCTTCGGCTGGCTCACCCCCGTCAAGGTCTCGGCAAAGGAACCCGTCAGCGCCTGATTCCGAGCCAACTCACCTGCAGCCAGGGCATTCCCTCTACGGGAGTGCCCTTTTCTTCTGCGTAATTTCCTCCTTGACTCCCCTCCACTCCTCTCCTAGGCTCGTTGCTGCTTCCCAATCCTCGTTCGTGAGGTCCACCTATGCCCCTCATCGACTGGCAACTTGCCATCAAGTACGCTCGTCTCGTCAAAATCGCCGAAGACGTGCAACCAACCGCCGAGTACTCCGCCCAGAACAAAGCCGACATCCAGGCCCTCGGCTACTCCTTTCTTCAGACCTTCTACGGCAACGAGCTCGCCACCGATGTGGATCCCCACGCGGGTGAAACCGTCACGTATGGCTTCCTCGCCCTCGCCTCCAGCGGCAGCAAGGAACTCGTCGCCATCGTGCGCGGCACAGACACCATCCTCGAATGGATTCACGACGGCGCGTTCCTCATGGTGCCCAACCCCATCCACAGCGGAGCAGGTATGACCGAGGACGGCTTCACCGCCATCTACAAGTCCCTGCGTACGGCGCGCGATCCCAACTCCACCACGGCTGTGGCTTCGGTCGGATCGTACGTCCACACCGGCCAGGCATCGGCTGTCACCGTCGCCGGACACAGCCTCGGCGGAGCGCTCGCCACCCTGCTTACCCTCGACATCGCCCTCAATACCGATTGCAGCCAACCCATCGCCTACACCTACGCCAGCCCGCGCACCGGGGAGCATTTCTTCGCTGGCTCCTTCAACGCAACCATTGCTCAGTCCTACCGCATTTACAACCGCTCCGACCTCGTCCCCAACCTGCCGCCATTTCTGCCCCTGCCTTACGAACACGTCAACACCGGCGTCGAGCTCGTTCCTCCGATGAACGCCGTCTGTGACACCATCGGCTGCAATCACCACCTCACCACCTACCTCTGGCTCATGCAGATCTTCGCCGGAGGAAGCAGTTTCGCCCTCAACCCGGAGTGCAAAGGCAGTGCCTATCCCGGTCCGTAGCCCGGATCGAACCGCTTTGCAAAAGCTGTGTGAAAAAATGCGCGCCTAAACACGCCTCCGCGCAGATTGCCTCATGCGGTTGGTCGGCATTTCCTATAATCGGGAGGATGCCTACCCACACGGTCTTACCTCGCTCGCTTCGCTTCAAGATCGTCGCCCTGTGTCTTGCTCTGCTGCTCCCCGCGCTCGCCCGCGCTCAGGCCTTCATCGGCAAGCCCAAACTGATCGTCATCGTCGTCATTGACCAGTTCCGCGCCGACTACCTCAATCGTCACGCAGCCGATTTCAAAGGCCGCGGCTTCAACCTCTTCATGAAAGAGGGCGCCTGGTTCACGGATTGCTACTACGACTACGCCAACACCAAGACCGCGCCCGGCCACTCCACCATCGGCACCGGCGCGTACACCGACGGTCACGGCATCGAATCGAACGAGTGGTGGGACGCCGCCCGCGGCTACGATCACCAGGTCAGCTCCGTCGAAGATGAACGCTACCAGCTCGTCGATCTGCCGCCATCCTCCATTCCCGCCAACCAGCCCGGCGCGCCGGCTAATGCGCCCACCTTCGTCATCGGCGCTTCGCCGCTCAATCTTCGCGCCACCACCGTCGGCGACGAGCTCCGCCTGGCCACGCAGGGCCGCGCGCGCGTCTATGGCGTCTCGCTCAAAGACCGCGCCTCCATTCTTCCCGCAGGCCAGGCCGCCAACGGCGCCTTCTGGATTGACCAGGAAAGCGGCCAGTTCACCACCTCCACCTACTACATGCAGCACCTGCCCGAATGGGCCACCGCCTTCAACCACAGCGGTCGCATCACCCAGGCCGAAGAAGAAGCCAAGGTCCCCGGCACCACGCAGTTCTATGAGCTGGTCGGCCGCACTCCCGCCGCCAATCGCTACGAGCTCGATTTTACCAAGGCCCTCATCAGCGGTGAGCAACTCGGCCAGCGCGGCGTCACCGACCTCGTCGTCGTCTCCCTCTCCGCCAACGACATTCAAGGGCACCAGTTCGGTCCCGACTCCGACTCAGAGAACCAGATGATCCTCAGCCTCGACCAGGACCTCGGCAGCTTCTTCTCCTGGCTCGATCAGTCCATCGGACTCAATAACGTCTGGCTCGCCCTCACCGCCGACCACGGCATCGCGCCCATTCCCGGTGAGGCCGCGAAGCTCGGCATTCAGGCCACCGCCGTCAACATGAACAAGGTCTACACCGCGCTGAACGCCGCACTCAACCAGCGCCACTCCCCCGGCCAGAAGCTCGCTTACCTTCTCCCCGGTCCCGACCTGCCCTACATCGACCTCGACAAGCGGACCTACGCCAGGCTCAACATCAGCGAAGCCGCCGCCGAAGACGAACTCGCCGCGCTTCTGCCCGATGCCATTGCAGCGCAAGCGCCCAAGCCCGATGCAACGCTTCCCACCGACCATCGCCTGCCCGTCACGCCGCATCTGCGCTATGTCTACACGCGCCTCCAGCTCGCCAACGGCCCGCTGCCGCCCTCGGACTGGGGCCGCATCCTCGCCCACAGCGTCACCGACCACGGCAACTGGTACGTGATGGCCATTCTCGACCCCTACCAGATGGCCGGTTCCAGCGCCTTTGCCGGCACCAACCACTTCACACCCTGGTCTTATGACCGCCACGTGCCGCTCGCCTTCTACGGCCAGCCCTTCCTCCCCGGCGAGTATCATGGACGTGTGGCCCCGGTTGATCTCGCGGTCACGCTGGCCTCGCTCGCCGGCATCAATCTTCCATCCGCCGCCGTGGGCCACGTGCTCACCCAGGCCATCCAGCCCATCCACCCTGCCGGGCAATAGCCCCGGCAGGCGCAGCACCCCTCGACGAGGTCGCAGCCGCACGGTGAAGCCCGAGATGCAAGTCCAGTTGGCCGGCATCACGCTGACCAGCCCCGTCATCGCCGCCAGCGGCACCTTCGGCTATGGCATCGAGTTCGAGGAGATTGTCGCGCTCGAACGCATCGGCGCCTTCGTCACCAAGGGCATCTCACTCAACCCGCTTCCAGGCCATCCCGCGCCGCGCCTCATCCACACCGCCGCCGGCATGTTGAACGCCATCGGCCTGCAGAACGTCGGCGTCGAGGAGTTCCTCGCCACCAAGCTGCCCGCGCTAGCTCGCTATCCCGCCTGCAAAGTCATCGTCAACGTCTTCGGATACACGGTCAACGAGTACCTCGCCGTCATTGAGCGCCTCAATGTCGCCCCCGGCATCGCAGCCTACGAACTCAACGTCTCCTGCCCCAACGTCCACGCCGGCGGCATGACCTTCGGCGCAGACCCCAGCTCGCTCGAGTACCTCGTCCGCGAAGCCAAAGCCGTCTCCGCGCGTCCGCTCATCGTCAAGCTCTCGCCCAACGTCACCTCCATCGCGCAGATGGCGAAGGTCGCCGCAAACATGGGCGCCGACGCACTCAGCCTCGTCAACACCTTCCTCGCCATGTCCATCGATGTGGAAACCCGCAAGCCCCGCCTCACCAACGTCACCGGCGGCCTCTCCGGCCCGGCCATCAAGCCCATCGCCCTCCGCATGGTCTATGAAGCCGCGCGCGCCGTCTCCATCCCCATTCTCGGCATGGGCGGCATCGTCACCCCGGAAGACGCCGTCGAGTTCCTCCTCGCCGGAGCCACTGCCATCCAGATTGGCACCGCCAGCTATGCCGATCCCCGCGCCGTCGAGCGCATCGCCCACGGCCTCGAATCCTGGTGCCGCAGCCACCACGTCGAAACGGTCTCCAGCCTCACCGGCGCCGTCGATCTCTCCCGTCCCTGACCCATTCCGCACGCCCAGCGGCGATGCAGATCACACCCCTCGACCCTCGCCACTGCAAATCCTGCAACTCGTGGGATGGCGCTCGAAGCCGACCATACTTCGAATTCAGTCGATGTAGGCCGGTTGCGTTTTCAGAGAATCATTGCGTTAAGCGAAGGAGAATCTTCGACGCAATCGTTTGGAATGCTGTATCTAATTGACTCGATGTCGGTGCAAACTCGGCGAGCCCGGATGGCTCGTTAGCGTTGTACAGAGGACTCGCAGGGTCATTTGCAACTTCCAGGAGATAAGTGGTGTCGATCTTGTCACCTAAACCAATCGAATATACCGTGACCCCCTGCGATCTCATCGTGTCGGCCAATTGGACCGCACGATACTTGGCATCGTTGCTGACATTCGTTGTATTCAGCTGGGCAGGATTGGGAATAGCGGGGTCCTGCGCGGGGAACCTGCTTGCCCCATGACATGCGCCAACACTTCCCATGGTGTACGAGATTGTATTTCCTGTGGTCGGGTCCATACAGAAAAATGCATTGCACCAACCAACCGCAGCCTCAACTGGAGAGCAGCCACCATAGTTCACAAGCTTGTTTCCCAGCGTATCCTGACTGGTGTTAGCCCAGCCATCGGTGAAAAACACCACGACCTTTACTGCATTGGGCGCTGGGCTAGATACGCCTGCGACTTGTGTCTGCGCATCCAGCAACCCACCTTGCGCATAAGTGGCTCCCCCGAATGCCATGGCATTCACTTTGTTCTTAATTGGCGTCTGGAAAGTTTTGGATATTGCCACATCCGCATTTGCAATCGAGGAAAAGCTCACTTCTCCCAGTTGATCGGTGCCTTCGATGAAGTAGCCAAGAAAATCGTTCACGGAGGGAGGCAAGGCCGTCGCCCCACCATTTAAGTTCATCGAACCGGACTTATCTAAAACCAACGAAAGGATAATGGGCGGTCGCGTCGCCTGAGAATGGCTGGATACAGTAAGGGTCTTGAATCCGGCATATCCAATAAAAAACGTTTTGATTGTGGCGGTGGCAGCAACATTGACAATGGGTTCGCCATACGAATCTGTTGAGTAGGTAATACTCACGCTGGGAGCTGAAGCATTCAACTTTGAGTTAGCATCGTAGTTCAAGGCGAACTCGCTTGTCCCAATGGAAGTAGCCGAAGTCGTTCCCCGTCCCAGATTTCGCATAACCGCTAAAGAGACAGCGTCAGACGCCTTCGCAAGTTCGGCTCTTGTCAGAAACCCAAAACCAAAGTCGACGGCGAACCCCACAAAGAGCAATAGAAGGGGGAGCACGATAGCGAACAAAACCAGCACTTGTCCATGCTCTTTCCTGATCGTGCTCACGGCTCGAATGCGCTGCACTATATCCTCCTCTCAAAAATACGCAGATTCATACAATGTGGCAGCCAGAGATGTTTTAAGTAGTGCACCAATCGGGGTCATAGGTCTATAGGAGTAAAACACCTCAGTGACATAGAGCGTCTGACCTGCTCTCAGCACAGTGCTGGCACTCGCTGGCATGCTTGCTGCGTTCCCGACCCCGGAGCCAACTGCGCTCGAGACCGAGATACCAGGGGGCGATTCCGCCTGGTCCACAATTTGAAGGTTGCCACTGGAATCTTCGGCTACCGCAGTCACGATGATCCTCCCATTCGCGCCGATGTTTAATGAAGCGCCCTGAGTATCTAGCGCCGACACAGTGTCTTGCAGGCTCGTTCCACGGGAGGCGAGGTCGGAGCCTTGTCTGGACAAGCCGGACATCATCTGATGGTCGAAAATGATCTGCGAATAATCGATGAGTCCATAGACCAGGACAAGCATCATTGTTATACAAAGCGCAAATTCAACGAGCGACCCACCTCGCTCGTCCTCAAGTCGCTTAGTCCGCGCTAGATTTATGATAAGTTGCTTGATCATCCCTGCGTTTCCTCATCTATTTCGTTTGGCTGGGAGGAAAGGGCTCATTCTTGATCGTGACGCTCGGTGTAAAGACAAAACGCCCATTTGGAAACATCTGCGCAATCACCGGCGTCATCAAGGGCATGCTAACGGTCGTCGAAACAGTCAACAGATCTCCTGGACCACCGGCGCTCCCTGCGCCGCCACCCAGGCTTGAAATCTGAATGTTGGAGAATGTCACGCCGAATGAGCCATTCTGGAGGGTGTTAGTGATAGAGATCACCCTCGACAGAGACTTACCCGGATTGTTCGGATCGGGGAGATGATTTCCGGTCGACCCATATCGAGCCGCCTCTTGAATGGCATTCTGAACCGCCATTTCCACGAAGAACAAGTGGCCGAAATCGAACACTGCAAACATCAGGACAAGGAACATCAAGGCTGCAAGTGCAAATTCGACAAGGGATTGCCCTTCCTCCGACCGGGATCTACGCAACAAGTCCCAGAGACCGTAGATTGAATGACACTCTTCCCCCTTACTGATCATTGTCACCCTATTCGAGGATTTCGAAAGATCGTTCAAGGTACGCATCGAACAGATTCCTTTAGCCCTGGGAACCCCCCGTTGGGGAATAGTGTTGCAAGTATACCTTGCAGCAAAGTACCTTCCATACAACTTTTAGGTCGTTCCGCAAAGTCTGTGAATGAGTCTGGGCAGACGCCTACCGCCGTCCAGATTGGCACCGCCGGCTATGCCGATCCCCGCGCTGTCGATCGCATCGCCCACGCCTCGAATCCTGGTGCCGCAGCCACCACGTCGAAAAGGGCTCCAGCCCCACCGGCGCAGCCGATCGCTCCCGTCCCTGACCCATCCCGTACGCCCATCGGCGATGCAGATCACACCCCTCGACCCTCACCCCTGCAAATCCTGCAACTCGTGTGATGGCGCTCACAGCCGACCGTGCTCTGCATTCCGTACTGTGCTGCCGTCCGTTTGAAACGCTGCTGGGCCGCACGGGAGATCTCTCCTTTCGCGGCATCTTGCGGCTTGTTTGCGGCTACAGCGGTTCCACGCCGCTGTATCCACAAGCTGCGATCCGAAGTGGCTTTTTTTCAAGAAAAAGCCGCCTTCATAACCGCCAGAAATGGCTATATGTACTGTGAAACCGCTCGAGCGAGGTAGGCATGGGTCCTTCCATCTGGCAGTCCATGGAGAGTAAGGGTTACAGCCGCAGAGACTTTCTGCAGTTCTGCGCCGCGGCAGCCACCGCAGCGGGACTCGGCCAGTCCGGCGTAGCCCAGGTCGCGGCGGCCTTTGAAAAGAAAGAAAAGCCCGCCGTGGTGTGGATGCACTTTCAGGAGTGCACCTGTTGCAGCGAGTCCTTCATCCGCGCCTCGCATCCCATCGTGCTCGATGCCCTGCTGGACGTGCTCTCGCTCAACTACTCCGAGACCCTCATGGCCGCCTCCGGCTTCCAGGCGGAGAAGAGCCTCAACGACACCATCCAGAACAACAAAGGCAAGTACATCGTCCTCGTCGAAGGAGCCGTCCCCACCCACGACGGCGGCGTCTACTGCATGATCGGCGGCAAGACAGCCGAATCCATCCTGCAGACCGTCGCCAAAGACGCCGCGGCCATCATCGCCTGGGGCAGTTGCGCCTCCAACGGCTGCGTACAGGCCGCCAAGCCCAACCCCACAGGCGCCACTCCCATCTACAAGCTCGTCAACAAGCCCGTCATCAATGTGCCCGGATGTCCGCCCATCGCCGACGTCATGATGGCCGTCGTCACCCACATGCTCGTCCTCGGCCAGGTGCCCGCGCTCGACAGCCTCAACCGGCCCAAGGAGTTCTACGGACGGCGCGTGCATGACACCTGCTACCGCCGTCCCAACTACGACGCCGGGCTCTTCGTCGAGTCCTGGGACGACGAAAACGCCCGCCGCGGCTACTGCCTCTACAAGATGGGCTGCAAGGGCCCCGTCACCTACAACGCCTGCTCCGTCGTCAAGTGGAATGAGGGCACCAGCTACCCCATCCAGTCAGGCCACGGCTGCATCGGCTGCAGTGAAGAAGGCTTCTGGGACAACGGTCCCTTCTATCAGCATCTGCCTTCCTTCCCCGGCTTCGGTGTAGAAAGCACGGCCGACACCATCGGCACCATTGTCGGCGTCGCCACCCTCGCCGGAGTCGCCGCGCACGCCGCCGTCACCAACGTGCGCAAGCAGAAAGTCATCGCGGAAGTCCACGCAGAGGAACAGAAGGAGTCGTAGAGCCCCATGACACGTGTCGTCGTCGATCCCATTACCCGCATTGAAGGCCACCTCCGCATAGAGGCGGTCATTGAAAACGGTGTCATCACTGACGCCTACAGCGCCGGCACCATGGTCCGCGGCCTTGAGAAGATTCTCGTTGGCCGCGACCCGCGCGACGCATGGGCCATCACCGAGCGCGTCTGCGGCGTCTGCACCACCGTCCACGCCCTCACCAGCGTCCGCGCCGTCGAAAGCGCCCTCGGCATCGCCGTACCCCCCACCGCCGAAATCATCCGCAATATCATGATGACCACCCAGTACGTGCAGGATCACGTGATCCACTTCTACCACCTGCACGCCCTCGACTGGGTCGATATCGTCAACGCCCTCAAGGCCGATCCGAAGAAGGCCGCCGAAATTGCTTCGTCCTACTCCAGCTGGGACAAGAACACCGCTGCCTATTTCTCCTCTGTGCAGGACAAGATCAAGGCCTTCGCCGCCAGCGGCCTCGGCATCTTCGCCAATGGCTACTGGGGCCATCCCGCCTACAAGCTCCCGCCGGAAGTCAACCTCATCGCCGTCGCCCACTACCTCGACGCCCTCGATTGGCAAAAGGAAATCGTCAAGATTCACGCCGTCTTCGGCGGCAAGAACCCGCACCCCAACTACCTCGTCGGCGGCGTGCCCTGCTCCATCAACGCCAATGAAGTTGCGGCCATCAACACCGAGCGCCTCAATCTCGTCTCCAGCCTCATCAGCCAGGCCTCCGAGTTCGTCAATCAAGTCTACATTCCTGACGTCCTCACCGTCGCCGGCTTCTACAAGGACTGGGCGCAGTGGGGCGGCGGCCTCACCAACTACCTCAGCTACGGGGAGTTCCCCACCAAGGGCTACAACCAGGTCGAGTCTTTCCGTTACCCGCGCGGCGTGATCCTCAATCGCGATCTTAGTCAGGTCCACCCCGTCAACGCGCGCGACACCCAGGAAATCAAGGAGTACATCGCCCACTCCTGGTACAGCTATGACGGCGGCGACTCCACCGGCCTCCACCCCTTGAGCGGCGAAACCAATCTCAACTACACCGGCCCCAAGCCGCCCTTTGAAACCCTCGAAGGCCACGACAAATACTCGTTCCTCAAGACGCCCCGCTGGAAAGAGCAGCCCATGGAAGTCGGGCCGCTCGCGCGCCTCCTCGTCGCCTACGCTTCCGGCAACACAGACGTGAAGGAACTCGTCGGCCAGACCCTCGGCAAGCTCAACGTGCCCACCGCGGCGCTCTTCAGCACCCTGGGTCGAACCGCCGCGCGCGCCCTCGACGCAGCGCTCGCCATGACCTGGCTCAAGGAGTACTTCAACGACCTCCTCGATCGCGTCCGCATCAACGAGGTATCCACCTTCAACGGCGAGCACTGGGAGCCGAAGACCTGGCCCTCGGAGTGCGAAGGCGTCGGCCTTACCGAAGCCCCGCGCGGCGCACTCGCTCACTTCATCAAGATTCGCAACGGCGCCATCGAAAACTACCAGCTCGTCGTGCCTACCACCTGGAACGGCTCGCCCCGCGACGCCCGGCAGCAGCGCTCGTCCTTTGAGCAGGCCCTCATCGGCACGCCCGTCAAGAACCTCGAACAGCCCGTCGAGATCCTGCGCACCATCCATTCCTTTGACCCGTGCCTCGCCTGCGCCGTCCATCTCTACGACCCGCAGGGACGGCACCTCCACCAGGTCTCCTTCGAGTGAGGACCATGAGCACTTCAGGTGAACCCATTCGCGATATCTTCCGCTCCAATGGCCACGGGCCCACCGAGTACCGGCGCGTCTACGTCTGGGAGCTGCCCGTCCGCGCCTACCACTGGATTAACGCCACCGCGCTCGTCGCCCTCTGCATCACCGGCTACCTCATCGGCCACCCGTTCCATCTTCTCTATGCGCCAGAGGCTTATCAGCAGTACTGGTTCGGCTGGGTGCGCTTCATCCACTTTGCCTCGGCGTGGATCTACATCATGAACTTCATGGCGCGGCTCTACTGGGGCTTCGTCGGCAACAAGTACGCGCGCCTCATCAACTTTATCCCGCTCAAAAAATCGCAGCGCCACGAGATTGTGGAAGTCGTCAAGGCCGACGTGCTCCAGGTCAAGATGCACGGGCCCATCTCCACCGGCCACAACGCTCTGGCAGCTTTCATCTACTTCATCACCTTCATCGTCTTCCTGCTCCAGATGATTACCGGCTTCGCCCTCTACTCCAACATGAGCACGTCATCGATTCCCCGCCTCTTCATGTGGGCCGTGCCCCTGCTCGGCGGTGAGTTCGGCGTCCGATTCTGGCACCACATTTTTCTCTGGTTCTTCGTCTGCTTCGTCATCATCCACATCTACCTCGCCTTCTACCATGACTACATTGAAGGCCGCGGCACCATCTCTTCCATCGTCGGTGGATGGAAATTCGAACGGGTCAAAGGCGACAAGTAAATTGGAAAAGACTCTCGTCGTCGGGTTGGGCAACATCCTCATGGGAGATGAAGGCGTCGGCGTGCATGCCGTTCGCGCCCTTGAAAAGCTCACCCTGCCCGGCGGCGTCGAACTCCTCGACGGCGGCACCGGCGGCTTTACCCTCCTCGAACCGCTCCAGTCCGCCGCCCGCATCATCCTCATCGATGCCGCCGCCGACGGCAACCCCATCGGCACCGTCACCCGCACCGAGCCCCGCTTCGCCCGCGACTATCCGCCCACGCTCACCGCCCACGATGTCGGCGTGAAGGATCTCCTCGACGTCTTTCACATCCAGGGCGGTGGTGGCAACGTCACCCTCTATGCCATAACCATCGATCCCAGGCAGCCCATCTCCATGGACCTCTCGCCCACCGCTGCCGCAGCCATGCACTCGGCGGTGTGCATGATTGTTGAGGATCTCAAGGCTTTCGCGCGGGAGGGCGTGAGGTCAGCCGCATTGCCTGATGTACTTGGAAACCCAAACCTAACGGTTCCCGTTTGTTCCTGAGTACGCGCTCGGATTTCTTCGCAA
>JBBIVH010000007.1:11585-35401 GCA_037439805.1 Acidobacteriaceae bacterium | reverse complement strand
ATCAAGGTCGGCGCGGCAACCGAAACCGAGCTGAAGGAGAAGAAGGCTCGCGTGGAGGATGCTCTGCACGCGACCCGAGCTGCAGTCGAGGAAGGCATCGTCCCCGGCGGCGGCGTGGCTCTTGTGCGCGCCATTCCCGCAGTGGTGGAACTGGCCAAGAAGCTGGAAGGCGACGAGAAGGTTGGAGCGCAGATTGTGCTTCGCGCCCTCGAAGAGCCTCTGCGTCAGATCGTCGCCAATGCCGGCGAGGAAGGTGCAGTGGTCGTTGCCAAGGTGCTGGAATCCAAGGACAACCATCACGGCTACAACGCGGCTACCGGTGTCTTTGAGAATCTGGTAAAGGCCGGCGTCATAGACCCGACCAAGGTGACCCGCACGGCGTTGCAGAATGCAGCTTCCATTGCGGGCCTGCTGCTTACCACCGAAGCACTCGTAGTCGAGCTGCCCGAGCCGAAGGCTGCAGCCCCGGCGGGCGGCCACGGCGGCGGCATGGACGGCATGTACTAAACAACCCCACGGCGATCTTCTTGGTCGCCTGGAAGAAGAAAGCCCCTGGCTCAGGCCAGGGGCTTTCTCTTTCCCAAAACGTGCTGTAGAAAAAACCGGGAGCCTAGGCTCCCGGTCTCTGTTTGGCCGAACGTCAGACTGTCAATACGTAAAGTGAATCCCCATCGTAAAAGCGCGATTGCCCCCGATGGTGTTGGTCGCCGATCCAAAGTTTGCTGCATTGTTTGGGCAGCCCTGCGTATTGCTGATTGCGTACACCTGAACGCACGTTCCGGTGCCGACAGGAATCGTCGTCGGAAGCTGCCTGCTCTTCCCGGTGCCGGTTGAATACGGCAGCTGGTCCAGGTTGGAAAGCGCCGATTGCTGATCGGCCGGATCGGGGCTGGTCACAATCTGACCATAGTTAATGAACACAGATCCCGGAGTGCAATTCAGATAGTTCGCAATCGACTGTGTGGTCGCGCTGTTCGAGCAGGCATAATTCTGTCGAATCTGTGCCTGGTCCTGAGGAATATCCAGGCTCGTGGTGTTGGTAATGTTGAAGGCATTCAACTCATACTCAAGCGCAAACCGCTCGGAGATATGAAAGACCTTGCGCACGGAGAGATCCAGTCTCTTTTGCGCTCCCTGACGAAAGATGTTGCGCTGCCCCGTGTTGAAGGAAGTCTCGTAGATATCCTGCGGATCCGTTCCTGTTGAAACCGGCACGCCCATTTGACCAGGCGTCACGTAATTGATCGCAATCTGCGATGGGTCGATGTACGGGAAGTAGTTGCCTCCCGAACCGCGGTGCGCGCCGCTGTTCCCCGTGATGGCAGACTTCGGGTGAGTTGGATCCTTAATGCCGAGGATCGGATTCATCAGGGTTGGGAAGTTGCCGAAATTCACGCTGCCCACCGCTCCGTAGAATTCGTAGAGCGAGTAGGGCTGTCCGCTCTGCAGCGTGCCCATACCCGTAATCTGCCATCCGTTCGTCACGTAGGAAGCGAGTGTTTGTTCCTTGGCAAACTTAGGCAGATTCACGAGGAAGTTGCCGCTGAAGACGTGCGTGCGGTCGAAGTCGGAGGATGCGTAGGAGTTGCGCAGGTGCTTGGGATCGTTACCCGTGAAGAACAGCCCGATATCGCTCTGCTCATCCAGCGCATGGCTCCAGGTATAGCTCCCGCCGATCTGGAAGTTGTGCGAGAGCCGTTTCTCCACGTGCGTTTGCAGCGCGTCGTACGCTGAGATGCCTACGCTCTTGAAATCCGCTGCATTGGGGCTGTAGCCCACATACGGCGCTCGAAAATCAGTGTTCCCGCCATCGAGCGTGTTCCACGGTTCGCCGGCTATCGGCTCATAATACTGATAGCCGTACGAATCGGTGAACAGATTGTACTGGTTGAGCACGTCGAAACCGTATGTCGCCGTCTCGCCCCAGATTGGATTGCCGGGCGTGGCGATGCCCGGCTCGTTCAGCGGCAATGGAATCACCGAGTGCCGGCCGCGGTTTCCTGTATAACCAATCGTCAAGGCGAGGCTGCCGGTAGGTTGCCACTGAACATTCAGGGTGTAGTTGATGGTGTAGGGCAGCACGTTGTTCTTGTCGTAGGTGCCAAAGTTTAGTGTTGGGGTGCAATCGAGATATCCGGGATAAGACTGGCTGTCGATAGCGCCGCAAGCATTTCCGTACTGGGGATCTGATGCAGGTCCCGTCATGATGTTGAGCTGGTTCTGCAGGGCCTGCGTCACCGTACCCGGATTCGAGTTGGGCGGAACGTAGCTGGCAACTTTCAAGCCTGTACCAATTGGATCGGCGAGGGTTCCACCGTTGCCGTTGGCATAGCTGACCAGCGGCGCCGATTCCGTCACGCCAAAGGGACCGCCAATCGATCCGCCTGCGGGCTGCGAAAGGTAGCTGACCAGTTCGCCGCGATCATAATAGATTCCCGCCCCACCGTTGATGACCAGATTGCCGTGGAATGATTTGGGCGAGTAGGCAAATCCGACGCGCGGCGAAATGCCCCACTGGCGCCCGTTCAGCGTTGAGTTGCTCACACCGTGGGATGGATTGTACTTGTTATTGCCGGCCACGATGAAGCCCGCGTTATTGACCGTGAAGCCGGTGGTCGAAGTACCCGTGACGCTGTACAACGAAGGATCGAAATTGAACATGTTGCCGTACTTCTCGGTCAGTCCGCCGTGATAGTCGTAACGAACCCCGGCCGTCAGGCTGAGGTTCGGAAGCACCTGCCACTTGTCCTGCACGTAGCCCGAGAGTTCGTTTGAGCGATAGTAGCGATCCGCGTTGTTTCTCTTGCTGACCGGGTCAATGCTCTCAATCACATTTGATGAGTGCACCTTGCCGAGCAGGAAATTGTCGAAGCTGCTGACGTTCACCTCGGCAAAGCCCGTGCGGTTGTTGGTCAGATTCAACTGGGTATAGCTGTAGCCGCCTCCAGCCACGATCGTGTGCTTGCCCGCAGTAAAGATCACGTTGGTGGAGGGGTTCAGGCGGTTCTGATAGAAGCC
Organism: Acidobacteriaceae bacterium; assembly: GCA_037439805.1. Taxonomy (GTDB): domain Bacteria; phylum Acidobacteriota; class Terriglobia; order Terriglobales; family Acidobacteriaceae; genus Telmatobacter. Next base: position 32,383 of record JBBIVH010000007.1, on the reverse strand, counting down.
CATGTCCACAAACGCGCTGTAAGGGCCGACAGTCAGTCCCGCTGCATACTGATCGTTGTTGGCAAACTGGCTGATGGCGAGGCCCGGCAGCCCAGCGTTCAATCCGCCCGATCCGGCCGCGCCCACGCCAAAGTTGCCGCCGCTCACGCTCTGCGTGAAGTAGCTGTAGGAACCCATCCGGACAAAGCCCAGACGCTGCTCCCAGTTCAGATGCTGGCCAATGGCGATTGTGTTATCGATGGCCGCCACCTGCGAACCATTGTTCTGCGTCACCGGAAAGCCCCCGGTCTGCGAGAAGCCATACGGCTTGGTCACCGGTGCATTCTGGAAGAAATACTTCGCCGACACACGGTCGTTCTTCGTCGCGTCGTAGTCCACAGAGATGGCTGCCTGGTCGGACGTCAACACAGAAGTGCCGATCAGCACGGTGTTTGGCACGCCAAACTGGTACGGCGCATTGGACTGCGCGGAGGGAATCATGTATTGCCCGTTGGGCAGTTTCGCATTCAGCAGGCCCGCGGCAATGGAATTGATCTGGCTCGCCGTTGTCGATCCGCCCCAGACCGCATCGGCGTTCGCCAGACCCGCATTCGAACGATCATTGGTGAGCGCGGAGGGAACTGTCAGCTCGGAGATGCCCGTCGCTTCGTCTGCATTCGAGCGGTGCTGGTAGGCCACAAAGAAGAAAAGCTTGTTCTTCAGAACCGGGCCGCCCAACGTCGCGCCTGTGTCCCAGCGTCGCAGGAACGGATTGACGAGCGAGCTCGGGAAGACGCCTACACCATTCTGCGCCAACTGGTACGCCTGACTGAAGAAGTAAGGCGATGCGTTCATCGACTGGTTGGCATAGCTGCCATAGACCTGGCCGTGCCAGTTGTTCGTGCCCGTTGCGGTGCTCACGTCAATCTGCGCGCCGCTGGTCGCGCCCTGCTGCGCGTCATACATCGATGCGTTCACGCGCAGTTCCTGCATAAACTCCGGCGGCGGCGAGGGAAGGCTGTTCCCGTTCGATCCATAGACCGACGTGCCCACGGAGTACGCGCCACCCACAGTGACCGTGCTGCCGATATTGAAGTTGTAGCGCTGCGAGGTGTCGCCGCTCGAGCTCATCCCATTAAACAGATTCGTCGAATCCACACCGTCCATCTGGAAGGTGTTCGAGGTCGCGCGCTGCCCGTTGGACCATATATTTTGGTTGCCGAGACCGGAGTTGGAATCGAGATTCGAGAGCAGTTCCGCGTTCACGCCCGGAGACAGAACCGCGACCTGCGTAAAGCTGCCCGTGGCGAGCGGTGTGCTGTCAATCTGCGCCGAGTCCAGCGTATAGCCATTCGTCGCGTCGGTTGCATTCAGCAGTGGATTCGCCGTCACTTCGACCGACTGGGACACTTGCCCCATCTTCAGCGAGACATTCACCGTGCTCGCGCGTGCTTCCTGCACGCGAATCCCCTTCAGATCCGTCGTTTCAAAGCCGTCGTGCGAGACCCTCACCACATAGGTGCCAATGGGCAGATTGAAAATCTGGAAAAAGCCCGTCGCCTGCGTTGTGGTCGAGCGCGTCAGGCTCGTGGCGGGGTTGGTAACGGTCACGGTAGCGTCTGGAATCGCTGCGCCCGAAGGATCAAGAACGGTTCCGTTCACCGATCCAAGGGTCTGCTGGGCCTGCGTCGATAGCACGCTTAAACATGCGATCAGAAACAACAGGCAACATTGGCTGGCACTCCTCCAAAAGAATCGATTCATAATCTCCTCGCGATGTGGGCTCAATCAACCGGCATGGCTCCCTGCTTGAAGGCAAGATGGAGTTGAAACTCGCGGCTTGCCCGTGGAACTTGAGACTGGACAGCTCTTCTTGAACAGACGATGGACGGCTGGGAGAGAATTAAAGCTAAAACAGTAGGAACTTCCCCTAGTTTCTGCTACATGCGCCGCGAGTCCCAAGTGAAAAATCAGCGAGAAGTGACATTCTGAACGCAAAACTGTGGAAAATTAAGCAGAAACCCAGCCTGCGCAGACTTTTCATGCCTCATTCACACAGCGCGCCGGGTTTCTGCTCATTCATCAAGCGGCCACTTGCAGCCGATTTAGTGGGCGGTGGATCTGCCCCATTGCAGGCGCAGCCCCCCGCGCACGCTCAGCGGCAGGCTCACGTATCCGATCGGCGCAATGTGCTGGTTGTTGGAGAGATTTTCGGCCATCCCGTAAATCCCAATCCACCTGCGGAGCTCATAGCTCGCGCCGAGATCGATCTTTGCGTAGCCATAGTCGAGATTGCGATTGGGCAGCAACAGGCTATTGCCGCCATTGATATCCGCACCGCCCAGAAAATCCGAATCGTCTGACCGGCTGGCGAATGCCGCATTCAGCAGCGCCGAAAGCGATTTGTGCGTATAGGTGGCCGTCACAAAGCCCGTGTGCGGCGGACGCCGGAACGGACGCGCACCCTGCAAGGGCGAGTACACGCCGATCGGAATTCCGTTGAACGTCGGCACCGGCCCCAGAAGCGCCACGTCGCTGTTCGCAAAGCTCCGTTGCACCACCCCATCGAGATACGTATACCCGCCGCGCAGAAAAATTCCCGCGCCAATGCCGCCCTCGACGGTCGTCTCCACACCCAGCGCGCGATACGCCTCCGTGTTCAGGCTCAGCTCATACGCGCCGTTCGCCTGCAGAAACTGCTCAAGCTGATTCTGCTGCGCGGCAGAAAGGCCGGGCAGCAGTTGCGGCACCAGGTCCAACCCGACGTACTCAATCTGGCGTCCAAACTCGTTGTGAAAGAAACTCGTGCGAAAGATCAGGCGCTGCGAAAAGAACGATTGCTCCACGCCGCCCTCGTAGGTACGCGTCGTGGGCGCGGCCAGCGGCCCGATATTGAGCTGCTGGATCGTCGTCTGTCCACCATTCTCTGCCAGGAAGCTATACAACGAATAGAACTGGTCGGTCAGTGAAGGCTCTCGAACCGCGTCGCCGAAGTTGAACAGTACGCGCGTGCCGCTGAAAATCCCGCTCCGCGGCTTCAACGCATAGACTGAGAAGCCCGCCCTCGGCGTTGTCTGAGTGCCGAAGAGCGAGTAGTGCTCCAGATCCCCGCCCAGCGTGTAGAAAAACCGGTTCTTGAAATCGCCATGCACCCCGGCGCGATAGTCGTAGTTCGTCCTCTCGACCGGCGTGTAGTACGTGCTGCCCGGCTCCGATCCGCGCTCATCTTCATACTGGAATCCGATAAGCCCGACCAGGTGTGGCGTGAACGTGTAGTCCCCCTGGTAGACCAGCGCATCGCGATTCGACACCAGCTGATACCCCTGCGGATAAGTCCCCGCATAATCCATCAGCGTCGGACCGGTAACAGAATAGCCATTGGCTCCCGTAATTGTGACCGGATCTCCAAAGCTGTCTCCGTACGCATCGAAGATGCCCGAGCCTGTCTGCGACCAGAGGTGATACTGTTCGCGCTTGCGCGTCGCCCCATAACGAATCAGGTTGTGAAAGTCCGCAGTCGTTTGGTTTTCTATCGATCCACTTACATACAGGTCCTGATCCTTCTGCGTTGCGCTGTTCGACAACCCATAGAAGCCATACGCTCCTGGCACGCCCGTGCCGTCGATTCCGTAATGAACCGTCCCGCGAATCTGCGTCGACCCGTTGGGTTGCCAGCCAAAATTGCCGGCCGTCGTCGCTACGTGATACTCATCGCTCGGGAGATCGTTGTCCGTCTGCAGCCAGTTGAACTCACCCAGATAGTCCAGCTCGTTATGCGCGCCCGTCAGTTGCAGATCCTCTTGCGAAGTCGAAAAGCTTCCGAAGTCGCCGTGAAACAGCAGCGAGGGAAAACTCGTCGTTCCCCTCGGCGTTGTCAGGCTCACCACGCCGCTCGCCGCATCCGCGCCATAGAGGCTCGAATCCGGACCGCGATACACCTCCGCCCGTTCCAGCGCCGTCGTCGACAGAGGCCCAAAGTCAAACCGCCCGCCCAGGTCGCCCGCGTCCAAGCCATCCAACAGAATCTTGTTCGCATCCGAGTCGCCGCCACGCACGAACAGCGAGGTCTGCGCGCCGCGCTGGCCGGTCTGCACAACAAACGTTCCCGCCATCATGCGCAATGAGCTCACCAGGTCGGTGCGAAGCCCCAGTTCATCCTGCTCCAGCACAGAGGTGGCCGCTCCCACCTGCGCCTGCGGCGTAGGCGTTCCCGTCGCCGTCACCACAATCGACTCGCGCACCCACTCCGGCTCCATCACCAGATTGCGCTCGATGCGGTCCATCCGCGCGGCATAGAACACCGGCGTCTCCAACTGGCGAAACGTCGGCGCAGAGATCATCAGAAAGAAGCGCCCGGTGGTTCCGGTGTCGATCTCGAAACTTCCGTCCGCGGCGGAGACAGCCGACGCGATGATCGACCCGTTGTGGATCAGCACCACCGCCGCATTCCGCACCTTCGCGCCGGAGGGGTCCGTCACTACACCGTGAATGGTGGCGGCTTGAGCAGGTTCATTTTGTGCTAGGAAGCAGACAACTACGATGACGAGCGCGAGAAGGACACGCTCCAGGCGAGACACACGCATCAATGGCTCCTTCGTTCCCCTCGGAACGCAAGCGGGTTGGGATGCGTCAAGGACCGGTCTCCTGACTTGCGCCCGACCCAGCCACCTTCCCAGATGCGCGCCTTGTAGGCCGCACCCAGTGGTTCCCTCGTCTCCAGTTCACTTCTTCAGGAGCAGTTGGCTGGTTTTCCCGGCCGCCGGCATCCAGCCGGGCGGCGGTGGCGCTCACAGTTGCGGGGCAGTGGCGGAGTTACACCGCCTTCCCGAACATCCTGACGATAGCCGTAATGGGTTGCGCTGCGGATCGAACCGCAGCAGTGATGCCATCGAAGTGATTTCGATAACATCAATAATTCTAGGCGAGGAAAGGCCCTTCGTCAAAAATCTGTGCCGCCAAATTTCCATTGCAGCAACAGTTTTTGTCAGGAGGTCGCACTTAGACCGATGGTGACCCCGGGAAGATTCGAACTTCCGACACGCAGTTTAGGAAACTGCTGCTCTATCCACCTGAGCTACGGGGCCACTCTTATAGTGAATAGTTTACAGACTGTTCAAAACTTTTTCTTCACAGTTTGAAGCTTCTCGGTTGTATGGTCCGGCCAGCTATGATGTCGAAGTTCAAAATGAGGCGACTAAAACCACTCCAGATCACAGTGCAGAGGAAAATATGAGTCAATCATTCTGGAACGTACAGCTCGGAAAGATGAATCGGCGGAATCTGCTGGGTGGAGGCGCTGCCTTGATTGGTGGCGTGCTTGCCGAAGCCGCACTGCAAACGCCCAAGGCTTTTGGGCAGAAGACGATACATGAGGGTTCAAAGTCCGCAATGAGAGCCGGATCCTCTGTACCCCCCAACTTGAATCCGCCGGTGGTCGAGGTTGAGGGCGGAAAGCTCCGAGGCTTTCGGGACGACAAGACCACCGTGTTTCTAGGCATCCCGTATGCCGAAGCGGAGCGCTTCGAGTTGCCGAAGCCCGTCAAGCCCTGGGACGGCGTGAAGAGCGCGCAGGCGTGGGGTCCTGTATGCCCAATCGTGAACATGACCAAGCCGGGCGTCGACGAATTTGTCTTTCCCCATCGCTACTGGGTTGAGGACGAGCACTGCCAGGTGTTGAACATCTGGACGCAGGACCTTTCACCCGCCAAGAAGAGGCCGGTCATGATGTGGTTTCACGGCGGCGGATTCACCAATGGCTCCTCCATGGAGTCCTATGCCTACGATGGCAAGAATCTGAGCGAGTACGGCGACGTTGTGGTGGTGAGCCTGAATCATCGGTTGAACATCATCGGAACCCTCGATCTCTCCGCCTACGGTCCTGAGTACGCGCAATCGCGCTATACCGGCACCGCTGATCAAGTCGCGGCTCTGCAATGGGTGCACAACAATATCGAGAACTTCGGCGGTGACCCAGGAAATGTGACGATCTTTGGCCAGTCGGGCGGCGGCAGCAAAGTTGCGCTCATGATGCACACACCGTCCGCGAAGGGGCTCTTTCACAAAGTCATCTGTGAAAGCGGCGGCGGCCAGGTACTGGCCGATGAAGACCCCGCCAAGAACATCAAGACGGCTCAGAGGATTGCCGCATTAACGCTGGAGAATTTGAAACTCACCGGCGATCAGATCGACACGCTGAAGTCTGTTCCTTACCTGGATCTGATTGCCGCAGGTGATGCCGCGCTCAAGACGGTCGCCAAGGATTTAGGCGAGCAGCGTCTCATGTGGAATGTCATTGCCGACGATGAGTACATCACCCGCGAATTCTGCGATTGGTCAAGCAGCATTCCACTCATGTTCGGCAACGTCTTCAGCGAGTTTATGGGTAACCTGGTAACGGGCGACGACAAAAACGCATGGACGCAGCAGGAGGTTGAGGAACGCCTGACGGCCCGATACGGCGACAAGAAGCTTGAAGTCGAAACGGCATTCAAGGAGGCCTTCCCGCGCAAGAAGGTCCAGGACGTACTCTTCTTCGCTGTTCCGAACAACGCGGCACTCGTTGCCAAGCGCGAGGCCGGCACCGCGCCGGTTTACAACTATCTCTTTACCTATGAGTACCCGGTCAACGGTGGCATCACCTCGTTCCACACCTCGGAGATCGCCTTCGCATTCCACAATCTGCACGAGCCGCAGCTTCGCATTGCATCGGGCGATGCTCCGGCCGGGTATGCGCTGCAGGATAAGGTGTCGCAGGCGTGGATCAACTTCGCCAAGACGGGAAACCCCTCGCAGCCGGGGCTGGAGTTCAAGCCGTACGCGAAAGGGGACGAGCAGACGATGGTGTTCGACACCACGAGCGGATGTCAGGATCTGCACTATGACAGGTTCCATTTCCTTATGCCCAAACAACAGGGCTTCTTCTTCAGGAGGGCTTAGCGGAATGACGGACTGTCCGGCGTGTCCAGCCCGCCAGAGCGCCGTGCGGATAGTGCGCAACTCCGCTCAAGTCGGTATGCACCGGCCGGTCGCGACCAGTCAATGCGCCTTGCTACACCCACTCACGCTTTGAGCAACATCAGCTGTCCTGCTGTCAGTCAGTGCCGCCTGAGCAACAGGGCCGCTTTTAAAGTCAGTGAACTACGGCGTTGCTCAGTCCCTCTTCCTCACACTTCACCTCACAGCAATTCAGGAAGACCAAGGTGGGATCGGAAAGGTCGTATCGAAGAACTGGTTGCGTCGAAAGGAAAATCGATGTCGCGGGGCCGAGAAAATCCGACTAACTGTCTGGCGCACACCCGGGTCTCAGGAAATAGACACTGAGCATTGCTCGATGAGCGATTTGGCCTTCTCGCCATTCAAGATACGACCTCCATGTCTTCTTCAATAGAAGGGGCCTGATTTGCAAAGCTTGACTGTCCTCGATAGACTCAGCTGCCGATAGATTGTGTTGCCGATCGACTGTGTTGCCTATAGACTGAGGTGCCACCGGGGGATAGGGCGATGCGCATCGCAAGTATGGGGCATGCAGCCTTCGCTGCGACGATGATAGCTCTTGGAATTCTGGGCCTGATCCACAGCAGCTTCGCTGCGGTATGGCAGCCGGTACCCAAGGGTGTGCCCCTACATGAGGTGCTGGGTTCTCTCTGCGCTTTTCTCTCGCTGGTATGTGGCATAGGCCTGGTTTGGAAGAGCGCGGCCGCCACTGCTGCCCGCGTGTTGCTTGTCTATCTTCTGCTTTGGTCTCTGCTGATGAACGTGCCCGATATCTACCGAGCGCACGCTGCGATAGGTTCTTGGTATGGCTTCACTGAGGCTGCGGTGATGGTAGCGGCCGCCTTTGTGCTGTATGCCTGGTTCGCTGCTGACTTGGATAGGCATCGTTTCGGCTTCGCCACCGGTGACAAGGGAATGCGCATTGCGAGAGCGCTTTATGGATCGGCCTTGATTTACTTCGGCGTGGGCCATTTCGTCTATTTGAAGGAGACTGCCTCAGACGTCCCTCAATGGCTGCCGGGGCATATTGCCTGCGCGTATGTCACCGGCGGTACCTTCATCGCGGCAGGCTTGGCGGTGCTCGTCGGGGTCTATGCACGTTTAGCGGCCGCGCTTTCGGCGCTGCAAATCTGCCTGTTCGTGCTGTTTGTGTGGGTGCCCATCGTTGCGACTGCAGGCCCCAAAAGCGCCTTTCAATGGAGTGAGACCGTTATCTCTGCGGCGCTGACAGCCGGAGCATGGGTGGTCGCGGATTCCTATCGCGGTATGGCTTGGCTTGCCGTGAATAGAGCCAGAGCCGTCACTGCGGGAGTATAAGGCGACAGTCGGACTGGTCAACGCAATCAAATATCTCGTGAGCACATCATCGCCCGGTCACTTTCCGAGGTTTGCTACCTTCGAAACGCGCGTTGTCCTGTTGGCGACACCTCCAGTCGCATCGCCGTGCTGGACCGTTTGCAAGCCACGCTTCGAGCTCGACAGGAAAACTTCCCGCTGACCTTCAATTGACGCGGTATCCGGGTAAGCCTATATTCATTCCTGCTCGTCCACGAGAACTTCTCGAACTGGAGAATGCTGGCGTGCCCGATTCTGATGATCCGACACTGGGGCCCGAACCGGGATCAGATATCAGCGCTAACTCCGTCCCGACGCTTCTGCCATCGGCTGCTAGTGGAAGTCAAGCAGCGCCTATTCCGTCGTGCGTTGGACGCTATCGCATTCTCCGGCTGCTCGGCGAGGGGGGCATGGGCTCGGTTTACGAGGCGGAGCAGGAGGTTCCGCATCGCACGGTAGCGCTCAAGCTCATCCGTGCCGGTTACGCCGATGCCGAAATGCTTCGACGCTTCGACGCCGAAACCCAGGCGCTCGGACGATTACAGCATCCCGGAATAGCGCAAGTCTACGATGCAGGGACGGCGGAGACATCCTACGGGCACCAGCCCTACATTGCGATGGAGCTGGTACACGGACAGGCGCTGCTCGCTTACTGCGGCCAGCGCAGACTGAATGTGCGGCAGCGGCTGGAACTGTTTGCGAAGATTTGCGACGCGGTTCAGCATGCGCACCAGCGGGGCCTGATCCATCGTGACCTGAAACCGGCGAACATTCTGGTGACCGATGACGGACAGCCGAAGATCCTCGATTTTGGCGTGGCGCGGCTCACCGATTCCGATGCCCAGGCGACGCGGCAGACGAGCATAGGACAGATCATCGGCACGCTGGCCTACATGAGTCCGGAACAGATTGCCGGCGATCCAGCCCAGCTAGATACCCGCAGCGATGTTTACACCCTGGGCGTGATTCTCTACGAAATGCTCGCCGGCAGGCCTCCCTATGAGATTGGCAAGCAAATCCACGAGGCGATTAGCGCAATTCGCGAGAAGGAGGCGAGTGCCCTGGGAACGATCAACCGGGCATTCCGCGGCGATGTCGAGACAATCGTTGCCAAGGCCCTCGAAAAGGACAAAACGCGACGGTACGGATCGGCGGCGGAGTTGGCTGCGGATATCCGCCACAACCTGCGGGATGAGCCGATCGTCGCGCGGCGCGCTTCGTCCACATACCAGATCAAAAAGTTCGCGCGTCGCAACAAAATTCTCGTGTCTGGGATCGCGGCGGTGTTCATCGTGCTCGTGCTGGGGGTGATCGCCAGCACCTGGGAGGCGGTACAAGCGCATCGGGCACAGAAATCGGCGCAGCAGGAAGCCGCTATCGCCCAGGCAGTGAACGATTTTCTGCAGAAGGATCTCCTCGGCCAGGCCAGCGCCTACAGCCAGACGAAGCCCGACCCGAACGTTACGGTACGCACCATTCTGGACCGCGCTGCGCAGAACATCGGGAGTAAGTTCGGCAGCCAGCCGGAGGTCGAGGCCGCAATCCGCGACACCATTGGGAATGCTTATCAGGGACTGGGGCTCTATCCGGAGTCGCAGCGCCAGTTGGAGACGGCTTTGGCTCTGAGCCGCAGGTCGCTGGGCGGTAACAACGCCAAGACGCTCGATATTATGTCCGATCTGGGCTTGGTGGCTGCGGACGGAGGTAACTATAAGGAGGCCGAGCAATTGTTGGCTTCGGCCGTCGCGGGTGACCGCCGCGTGCTGGGAACCGGAAACGCACAGACGCTGCGCGCCATGAACCGGCTTGGCGTGGTCTTTGAAGACGAGGGCCGATACAAGCAAGCCGAGTCGGTGCTGCGGGAAACGGTGGAGACTCGCAGTCGCGTGCTTGGAGAGCATCACCCGGATACCGCAGGCGCGATGCACAACCTGGCCACTGCCTATTTGCTTGAGGGTAAATATGCCCAGGCTGCAGCAATGGAGAAGGAGATACTAGATACCTACCGGCTTGCATTGGGGCCCGATAACCCGCGAACCCTGATTGCTATGACGGCTTTGGCGACTTGTTATCTCGACGAAGGCCATTACTTCGAGGCCGAATCGCTGGAACGACAGGCACTCGATGGCGACCGGAGGATTCTTGGGCCGGAGCATCCTGGCACACTGAACGAAATGACGAATATGGCCGTGATCTACGAGGCCGAGAGCCGCTACGACCAGGCTGAAGCTCTTTTCAGACAAACCCTAAGCTTGCAACGCCGGATCCTCGGAGCGGAGAATCCTCAAACACTGGTCACCATGAACAGCCTCGCAGCCGACTATCAATACGAGGGCAAGTACGCACAGGAGGCGATGCTCGATCGGCAGGTACTCGATCTCCGCACCCGTGTTCTGGGGCCGGAGCACCCGCTCACCCTGGTAAGCATGAACAATGCGGCCAGCGCCTATGAGGTCGAGGGCAACTTCGCCGAAGCGCGGTCGCTGTATGCAAAAGCCGAGGGCATTGATCGCCGCGTACTCGGAGCCCGGAGCTTGTACACCGTACTGGCAATGGCGAATATTGGAGGTGTCGACACCGAACTCGGCCGCTATGTTCAGGCGGAGTCGGAGATTAAGGCAGCGCTGGATGAGATTCGGAGTATCGAAGGAACCGGCACGTACGCGCTCATGATGCAGCATCAACTGGCCGCCGCCGAATCAGGCCAGGGCCAGCTTGCGGAGGCCGAAGATCTCTATCGGAAGACCTACGATGCGGAACGTCGCACGTTGGGGGCGGAGAACCAGGAGACCATTCAGACTCTTTCTGGCCTCGGCGCCACCTACCTCCTGGAGAAGCGTTATCAGCAAGCCCAGAACTGCGCCGCACAGGCGCTGGCCAGCCTGCGTCATAACGTTGGTGCAAAAAGTGTTTTGACCGCGAATGCCGAAGCAGACCTGTCGCTCGCCTACCTCTCAGGCGGCAAGTTTCTCGAGGCCGCTTCCCTCGCCCGCGAAGCCCTTGCCATCGAAGCGAAGGCAGAGCCCGACAATTGGCAGCGGTATCGCGCCGAAAGTCTGCTCGGTGAGAGCCTCGCGGGTCAGAAGAACTTTGCTGAAGGCGCGCCGCTCCTGCGTGACGGCTACCAGGGGATGCTCTCCCGCAAAGACCACATCGATGCTTCGGACCAGTACCAGCTGACACTTGCTTCCCAGTGGCTCCTGGAATTCCATCGCGCCGCGGGCAAGCCCACTCAGATCTCAGAGCAGCAATAGAAACAGGAAGCCAGAAAGAATTGCCAGATTGCCCTGGTATTACGGGGCATACTGGCTCGCGTCGTTTTGTGCTCAATCGCACTCCTCATCGACAACTTGAGTTGTTGTCAACCCGCCAACTCGTAGATTGACCCTGTTGGGCTACTCTCCCGTTCGATGAGCGGGTTGGCGATTTATCACCAATCTGGAAGCATCGCTGACTTTACGCGCGTTTATCGGTACTAGTCCGCAAATTGCACGTTCGTCCCAGCTTTCGTCCGAATGGATCATCTCCCGGGAATTCGAAAAGACAAGTGGTATGTCTTCGGCCTCCACTGCTAGCATCCGTGCATGCCCATGACGCCAACAGAAGTTTTTCAGCGCTATACCGACGCATGGAATCGGCATGATGCAGCTGGCATCGTCGCCACATTCGCTGAGCGCGGCACCTACACCGACCCAACCACCGCAGGTTCGCTTGTGGGAGAAGCGATATCAGCCTACGCACAATCCCTGTGGAACGCCTTCCCCGACTTGAGTTTCGAAACGATGAGTCTCATCCAGAATGATCAGGGATTGGTCTCAGCCGAGTGGCTCATGAAGGGCACCAACACGGGTCCCATGATGGGCCTGCCACCTACGGGCCGTCCGATCTCAGTCGCCGGTGCGGACTTCGCCCGCATTGAAGGCGGCAAGATCCTTTCCCTGCAGGGATATTTCGATGCTGGCGCTGTACCGCGTGCCCTGGGACTTGATATCGTCGTGCAGCCCTCGTCGATCGGCCCATTCGGATTCGGCACCAGCGTCCGGGCAAGCAATGGAAGCACCGCACTTCCTGGCGCGTTCAGTATCACCAACTTCTTTGCGCGCAATCCAGAGGAGACAGCCCTCATTAAGGAAAGTGGCCGCAAGATTGCCATGGACATGCTATCCATGCCGGGGTTTATCAGCTTCGTCTCAGTTGTAGTGGGAGATTGCCTGATGACCATCACCGCCTGGGAAACCCGGGATTCCATGGCGCCCTTAATGAAGCAGGGAGAGCATCGTTCTATGGTCAGCCGCTACTTTACCTCGGAATTTGGGCAGGGCGGAATGACCGGGGTGTGGGTTCCAGGACGGCTCAATCCACGCCGCGTCCGCTGTGCAGGTTGCGACAAGATGACTCCTGTCGAAGCTCCGCAACAGACGTGCAGTTGCGGCGCCGTGCTCCCCGATCCACTTGCCTATTGGTAGCGAGATGCACGCAATCCGCTCATGCGCCATCGGCATTTCGCGAGTTGGTCTGCTGGAAAGCTATCCGCCCAAGGCGTTCTCAACTGAAGAGTACAGGCCAAGTCGCTCAATCAGAGCCGCGTGTCGGACAAGCTTTAATAGGCCCTCGAGGGCGGACTTCACTGCCGCGATTTCTAAGCCTGCATCAACATTGATTCACTGATCCGGCCAGTTCAGACTGCACTTCTTGATCAGCAGGGCCGCAGGGTTTTCCCTCACAGTTTCCCTCACAGCAACGTTCTCACGCCTTGCTGGCGTGGGTTTTAGATTTCCTCGGATTCCCGGTATGCCGTTTGAATGATTGAAAATAGATGTTTTAGTAAACTGCTGCTCTATCCACCTGAGCTAGGGGGCCACAGTGAGAAGCTGCGATTGCGCTGGTTCGCAGGCAAGGCTACTCTTATCAGAATGGTAGCATCCGCGATGGTTCCGCATCAGGCGCGAGGGGGATGCGGGCGCACTATCCGGTGGCATCGCGCGCCGTGTCTGCGCGGATGCTTAACGCTGCGCTGCCGCGGCTTCTTTGTTGTCGGGTGACTCCAGACGGGAGGGATGCGCCCACAAGCCGAGGCCCGGATTGGCGATGAAGAAGATCGCTTCACCATCCACGGTGTTGTATCCGTGGCTGAGCTTTTCAGGATCGAAGCGCTGCAGCATCGTCGCCAGATCGGCGTAGGCAAAGCCGACGCTCTCCACCTCTTTCTTGCTCAGATGGCCGGGGCACCATGTGATGCGGAAACGCCCTTCAGAGGAGCCGTGAATCAGATGCGCCGCCGCGCTGAGTTCATGAGCAAGGTCGGCGTTGCCCTCCACCGCAGCGAGAGTTGCGGGAGTACCGCGATAGCCGTATTTGCGAATCAGGCTGTCGATGGTTTTGTCCTCTCCAAACTCGCGCACGGCAGGGGCCAGCACAATCAACTCTCCACCATCGGCCATCGCCATCCGCGTGCGATAGACGGCCTTGTTGCCGAGCCAGGTTGAATGAAATTCGTGGGGGTCGAGATACACGACGGCCTTTTGAATGGGCTTTTCGACCAGTTCGAAGTTGACCTTGAGGCTGAGTTGAGCCGCGCGACGGAAGCACTCGACATCGTCGCCGATGTAGAGACCGCGGACCGCGAGTTCTCCGTCAGTGCGACGGCCCACGACGGTGAGTACGTACACGATGGGCAGATGAGCAAGGAAGCGATCTGAAGCATAGTTCAGGACGGCGCGCACCGGGTTATCGGCTCTGCCCATGATGCGCTCCATGCCGTAGACGGCGCCAAGATAATGGCTGCGATTGATGCCCTCGCGGCCTCCCGTGCCCACCAGAATGTTCTTGTTGTAATTCGCCATGCCGATGACTTCGTGGGGCACGACCTGGCCGATGGAGAGAATCAGATCGAAGCCGCCTTGCGCAATGAGGCGGTTCACCTGCGCGGGCCACGCAAAATTCAGCTTGCCCTCTGACTGCTTGTGAATGAACTCGGCGGGCACCTCGCCGACGGTCTCGATATCCGTGCGCCAGTTGTGCACGCGGAAGCGATCGAGCGGAATCTCGCCGAACATGCTCTTCAGTTGCGCTTCGGGCATTGCGGTGTGCGTGCCCAGGGCGGGAAGGACCGCCTTCAGACGATCGCCGTAGTACTTCCACGCCATCTGCGTCAGCTCGCCTGCCTTGGAGTGCGCGCGCGTCTGGTCGGGCGGAACGGCGAGGACGCGCTGCCGGTCTCCGAGCTTGCTCAGACTCTGCGCAAGCAGAGTGTTCAACTCACTCAGGGAAAGATCTGTTTCCGGAGTTCCGACGGCGCAATAGGTACTCATATAGAGATAGATTACTCCCCTTTTGGAGCAATCTATCAGCATGTGCGGGCCTGGCTCGGAGGGATGCAAAGCTGCGGATGGCGAAGGCTATTCGCAGCGCAATGCTTCGATGGGGTCCAGATTGGCTGCGCGGATTGCTGGCAGCATTCCGCTGACGAGCCCGGTCAGCGCAAGAATCAGGGTGGCGACTAGAATGGAAACGGGCGAGATTCTGAGGTAGATATCCGCACCTTCGGCATTCAGGGCGACGGCGCTGTAGAAGGGGATGCGTCCGACGAGCACGGACACGAGATATGCGAGGAGGATTCCGCCCAGTCCGCCGACGCCGGTAATCACGAAGGCCTCTGCAAGGAACTGCAAAAGGATGTGCCTCTTCTGCGCGCCCAGCGCCTTTTCGACGCCGATCTCGCGAGTGCGCTGCTGGACGGCGACCAGCATGATATTCATCAGGCCGATGCCCGCAATGCCCAGAGTCAGAGCGCCCACGAGCGAGAGCAGCACCTGGAGCGCGAGAGAAAGAATTCGGAACTGCTGCAACTGCGTCATCAGATTCGCCACGTAGATGGCGTTGTGGTCGGAGGGCCGAAAATGATGGGCAAACGCCAGCGTGTTGCGCAGGTTCTTCTCGACCAACTGGTGATCGCCGCGATAGTTCAGCCAGATGCCGTCGAGGTATTTGATGTCCTTGATGTCGCTCATGGTGCTGAAGGGCACGTAGATCTGGCGATTGCGGTCGCTGTCTTCGCCTTCCTGCATTTTCGGCGCCAGCACGCCCACGATCGTGAAGAGCACGCCATTCAGTCGAATCGTCTGGCCGACGGCCCACCCGCCGGAGAAGAGCTTCGTCTTTGACTCCGACCCGATGACACATACATGCGCGCGCTGCTGCTCCTCCATGCCATTGAAGAAGCGCCCCTGATCCGTGTCCAGCTTCCAGATGTCCTGAAAGACCGGGTAGACGCCGTTCACGGTCCAGGTATAGGTGTGCAGGTCGTTCTGCACGGCAACGTCTTTCCATACGGCAGGTGAGATGTGGTTGATGCCCGCCACCGTCGTGGAGATCCGATCGAGATCATCCTCGGTGAAACGCACCTGCACGCCGGCTTTATCTCCGCCCGCCTGTTCGCTGGTTCGCCCCGGAAAGACGCCAATGACATTCGTTCCCCACTGCGCAAAGATGGCCTCGATGGCGCGGCTGAAGCCTGCGCCGTAAGCGAGCAGGAGCACCACCGTGGCAATGCCCCATGCCATACCGACCATCGTGATGGCAGTGCGACGCCGGTTGTAGAGCATCGCTTCCCAGGCCTGACCCCAGATGTCTCTCAGCATGTCGGTCGTCCTTACTCCCTGCGCAAAGCGTCAATCGGATCCATTTGCGCGGCCTTGCTGGCGGGATACAAGCCGGCGACAACGCCGCTCAGCACCAGCGAGCCGAGGGCCAGCGCCGCAGACCATGGCACCAGCCGCGGAGGGTCCCATCCCGGCATCTTGTCTGTAAGCGCCGACTGGAGCAGCGCCATAAATCCCGCCGAGAGCACGATTCCGATCACCCCGCTGATGCCGGTGAGCAGCAGGCCTTCCCAAAAGAATTGGGAGAGGATGGTGCGCTTAGTAGCGCCAAGCGCCTTGAGTAGACCAATCTCATGCGTTCTCTCGGTCACCGAGACGAGCATGATATTGATAATCCCCACGGCGCCCAGTCCCAGCGTCACAATCCCCACTCCACCGAGAAAGATATCCATGGCGGTGAAGATGGCGCCGATCATCTTCATCTCCTCTATCGTGTTCCACTCCTGAAATGCATCTTTGAGAGAGGAATCGAATCCATGCCGCATCGCGATGACCTTGTGAACCGCGGCGACCGCGGCGGCAGATTCTCCACGGACCGCGGGCTGGTACTGGATCGACGTGAGCGCATCGAGCGGGATGTTGTCGCCCTTGAGCGGGAACAGCTCCTGCATGGTGCTCACGGGGACGTAAACTTTCTGGTCGTCGAAGTCGTTGTCTCCGCGGCTGATCTTTTCGACCGACCCGACGACGGTGAACGCGGTGCCGTTGATGGTGATGACCTCACCCAGCATCGGGCGGCCATTGAACAGGAGCGTGGCTGCCTTGGAGCCGAGGACCGCGACTCTGCGCCGGTTGTCCACATCTCTCTGATCGATGAACCGCCCCGTCGCCATGGGAATAAACCGCACAACGGTGTAGTTGGGCAGCACGCCCATCACGTGACTGGAGGTGTTGGCCCACTGGCTCACCTCGTATAGGTCGCTCCGGGCTAATTCAACGGTGACGGCGCGCAACTCAGGCGAGCGTCTCAACGCCGCTGCATCCCCCATGGTCAGCTCATAAGGACGCATGCCGGTATGCTGGTCGGCCACTGCAGGGATCGTTCCATTCCACATCATTACCAGGTCGTTGCCAAGCTTCGAGAGGTTGCGCCGCTGGCCGGATCGAAATCCTTCACCCAGCCCCACCAGCACCAGCAGCGAGCCAACTCCCCACGCAATGCCGAACATGGTGAGGAAGCTGCGCAGCTTATTGGCCGCGATGGCTCGAAACACCTGCCCGATAGTGTCCCCAAAGCGCTGCATAAAGGTACGCCACGAATCTGTTTTCGACGTGCTCGGTCCGCATCGCCCACGGCCTGCGGCGACACTAGCTCATACGGAACAGACGCAGAGGCGGTTCCGCGGGCAGCGAGATTCCGAGCCGAACATAAACAAAGGAGCCCGGCAGCGTGGCTGCCAGGCTCCTTGCGATGCGGCTTCCCGCAGGCTACTTGAGCAAGTAGACCGTCTTGAGTTCCTTGTCGATGAGGCTCTGCGGAAGCGGCGCGTACGACAGCGCCGAGACCTCGGATTCGCCCGACTTCAGAATCCAGCTCAGCATGTCCTTCAGAACCGCGCGATTCGCTGCGTTGGTGGAAGCCACAGGGATCAGGAGGTAGGTGAAGCTGGAGACGGGATAGGCGGTTGCACCGGGCGCGTTGGTGATGGAGACGCGATAGTCCGCTGGCATCGACTTCACGCTGCCCGCGGCCTCGGTCACGCCGGCGATGGAGCCCTTGACCCAGTTTCCGGCGGCATTGCGAATGCTGCCGAAGCTGATGTTGTTCTGCAGGGCATAAATCAGCTCGACGTAACCGATGGCTCCGGGCAACTGACGCACCAGCCCGGCAACGCCTTCGTTACCCTTGCCGCCGACGCCCACGGGCCAGCTCGGCGCGGTGCCTTTGCCGGGTCCATTCGCCCAGTCGCTGCTGACCTTGCTCAGGTAGTCGGTCCAGATGAAGCTCGTGCCCGAGCCATCCGAACGATGCACCACGATAATTTTCTGGTCCGGCAGATGAACGCCGGCGTTGTCCCTGGCGATGCGGGCATCGTTCCAGTTGCTGATCTTGCCGAGGTAGATATCCGCCAGCACGTCGGGGCTGAAGCGGAGGTCGCTCACGCCCGGCACATTGAATACCGGCACGACCGCGCCAAGCACGGTAGGAATATGAATCAGCTTGACCTTGGAAGAGGCCAGCATCTCGTCGGTCATCGGCATGTCAGACGCGCCAAAATCGACCAGACCCTTCGTCACCTGGGCAATGCCGCCGCCCGATCCGATGGAGGCGTAGTTGACCTGCACGCCGGAGTGGGCATCGCTGTATTCAGTGAACCACTTGGAGTAGATGGGGTAAGGAAAGGTGGCGCCTGCTCCAGTCAGCTTCTGAGCCTGCGCAGCACTCAAGGCTAAAGCGAACAAGCTAATTGCAAGAAGGGTCTTTTTCACAGAAGGCTCCATGGCGGATTTACAACACCTCTATTCTCGGCTCTTTATGTTACGGGGATTTGAAAGAACCTCGGAAATTGAAACTTATTCTCTATGAGGCACTTACAGACCTGATGGGCCTCAGTCGGCGTTGGCGGGCCGTTCCGCTGGGTGCGCGCCGGAGGTCCGAACGGCAAGCGGCAGCGTGAAATGGAAGACCGCGCCCGCGCCCAGTTCAGTCTCGACCCAGATGCGCCCGCCGTGCGCCTGCACGATGTGCTTGACGATGGCCAGTCCCAGCCCCGTGCCGCCTGACTCGCGGGAGCGCGCCTTGTCTACCCGGTAGAAGCGCTCGAAGATTCGGCCCTGATGATCCGATGCGATTCCCGGCCCGAAGTCCTGTACCCAGAACTCGACGCACCCCTCCGCATCGCGTGCGCCAACGACAATTTTCTTTCCCGACTTGCCGTACTTGACTGCATTTTCAATGAGATTGCCGAATACCTGATTCATGGCGTCGGGGTCGGCCATGACGCAGGTCTCCGGGGCACCTGCGGATTCCAGATGGATGCCTGAATCCACGACGATGCCGCCGAGAGAATCAATCGCGTCCTGCACGAGCGCAGAGGCCCGCATGGGCTGCGCTGCGAGCTTGTAGTCGGGGCTCTCGACGCCGGCCAGCGCCAGCAGATCCTCGGTCAGACGGCTCATCCGGCTCGCGTTCTTCTGGATAATATTCAGGAACTCTCTCGCCGTCTCGGGGTTCGGTCTCGGATCTTCAATCAGCGTCTCGACATAGCCCTGAATGGAGGTGAGCGGCGTCCGCAATTCGTGGCTCACGTTGGCGATGAATTCGCGGCGGGACTTCTCTGCCGCCTCGATTCGCGTTACGTCGTGCAGGACGGCCAGCGCGCCACCCGAGGGGAGTGGTGCAGCATTGATCTCCAGCATCTTGCCGGGCGCCAGAGAACCGGAGCGACCGAAGCGCACCTCGCGGCTCTCAATGGCTCCGCGAATGCAGGCCAGCAGCTCGGGATCACGAACGGAGTGCACGAGCGGGCGGCCGGCACGAATCTCGGTCCCTGCAATCTGCTGCATCACGGCGTTGGACCAGCGCACCTGGCCCTCGGCGGTGACGGCGACGACGGCCTCCTGCATTGAGTCCAGCATCGTGGCCAGTTCATGACGGCGGCTTTCGAGCTCCGCGAAGTTGCTGTCGAGTCTCTCCGCGGTCTGATTGAGCGCGGTCTCCATGGCCGACAGCTCGTCTGCCCCCTCGGGGTTGAGCCGCGCAGTGAACTCGCCCTCGGCGATGTGGCGTGAGAAGTCGACCACGCGCTGAAGTCGCCCAGTGACGCCGCGGGCAACCCAGGCCGCCAGAGGCAGCGCGACGGCGAGCGCCAGAAGTCCGGCCCAGAGGGCCTCCCTGTCAATCTGGTGCAGGGTATCGGCAGGCAGATTCTGCATGAAAAGACGCAGGATCAGCTCGATAGCCACGGTCTGGAAGACCAGCAGGAGAACGAAAAGTCCCAGCAACCTGGGGAAGACTTTGCGAGTCAAGAGCACCCGTCCCACCTGCCTCGGAGCAGCGCGTGCATCCGTCCGTTGTGCTGCTATTCGCCCTTCGGGATCTCGAAGCGGTAACCAGCGCCACGCACAGTCTTGAGGTAGCGCGGATTTTCCGGATCCACCTCAATTTTCTCACGGATGCGACGCACGTAGACATCGACAGACCGGGGGGTTACGAAGCGGGCGTCACCCCACACGGCATCCAGCAGATGATCGCGGCTGAAGACGCGACCGGGATGGCGCGCAAGGTAATCCAACAGGCGGAACTCGGTTGCGGTGGTTGTGGTCAGTTCGCCACGCACCCGCAGTTGCATGGCATTGGCGTCGATGGTGACCTCTTCAAAGCTGATCACCGCCGGAGTTGTCGGGCGCTCGAAACGCCGCAACACAGCCTTGACGCGTGCAACGAGTTCGCGGGTTGCAAAGGGCTTGGTGATGTAGTCGTCTGCGCCCAGTTCAAGACCCAGGACACGGTCATTCTCGCCTGCTCGGGCAGTAAGAAAAATAATTGGCACCGTTGACAAACCGGCGTGGCCGCGCAGACGCCTGCAGACATCGAGGCCGTCGCCGCCGGGCACCATAATGTCCAGGAGGAAGAGCGCGGGAGTCTGGCGTTCGGCGTCAGGAATCAGGTTGCCAGGAGTGTGAAATAGCCGGACGCTGAACCCTGCCGCCTCCAGATGATGCTGCACGAGCCGCGCAATATCTGTCTCATCTTCAAGTACAAAGACCGTCTGACTCAACCGGATTGTCCTTTTCCCGCAGCTATTGGGGCGAGGCCCGCCACTGCTCGAAATCATGAACAGACTACTGCAACAGGGCAAATAGATTGCAAACGTTGTGTAAATTTGA
>JBBIVH010000007.1:1402-11485 GCA_037439805.1 Acidobacteriaceae bacterium | reverse complement strand
AAGAGCGCGCCGGCGGGGTTTGCCGGCCTGGCGATCGGCATCACGCTCGTCGCCATTCACATCTTCGGCATTCATGTGACCGGTGTCAGCGTCAACCCTGCCCGCAGCCTTGGACCGGCTCTCTTCGTGGGCGGCAAAGCGCTGGCGCAGGTGTGGCTCTTCCTGCTTGTCCCCAGCATCGCCGGACTTGCGGCAGGCCTGCTGTTCCGCACCAGGGCATTGGAAGCCGATTAGTTGCTGCTCGGCTCTGGCGCGTCCGGAGCCGAACTGCACAAGGTACTCTGGAGCAGACGGCCCGGCATGAAACTTTGCCGGTCCGGCGGAGAACCTATGACCTGGATCATTCTGCTCATCGGAGTCACGGTCGGCGCATTTTCAGGAGTCATTGGCCTGGGTGGGGGCATTCTTTTTGTCCCGGCTCTTGTCTGGCTTCTCGGGATGGATCAACATCGCGCCCAGGGCACCTCGCTCGGCGCATTGCTTGCTCCGGTCGGTCTGTTGGCCTTCCTTGAGTACTACCGCAACGGCAACGCAGACATCCGCGTGGCCGCACTGCTCGCCGTCGGCTTTTTCGTTGGTGGCTATTTTGGAGCGGCCTGGGCGCAGCACATTCCGGATCTGTGGCTCCGCCGCATCTTCGCGCTCACTCTGCTCGTGATTGCCGCCAAGCTGCTCTGGAACCATGCATAGCGGTTGCGCGCTGACGTTCCCGGCACCTCAGATCGACTGCACCGGAAGCAAGGTCAGGTCGTCGACCAGGCCAACCTCTTTTTGAACAAACGGCTCGCCGTAGCGCACGCCGGCCAGCAGGCCATAATGGCGCGCCTCGGCGAACGTCCGTTCGCGAATCTCTTCTTCAGGAACAAACAGGGCACTGCCCGCAGGCTGGTTTGCATACTGCGATTTGTAGGCCATCAGCGCCGAATGGCGCTGTTCGATGAATGGCGAAATATCAACGACAAAGCTGGGCCGCACATCGGCATACAGGCTGGCGTAGACAATCTTGAAGGGCCGATGCGGAGCCTGGCCGGTCTCGACCTTCGCCAGCCCGGAGACGAAACAGGCTTCATATCCCAGATGCCCGGCAACTGCGTGATCCGGATGCCGCGCCTGCCAGTAAGGCAGAATCACGACGCGCGGTCTCAACTCGCGGAGAACACGCACAATCTTGATTCGATTCTCAAAGGTATCGGCGACGGCGCCATCCGGGAGGTCGAGCGCCTGCCGCCAGCCCGCACCCAGCAGCCGCGCTGACTCTGCGGCCTCCGCGGCTCTGTCTTCGGCAGTGCCGCGCGTACCGGCCTCGCCCTGCGTCAGGTCCAGAATTGCGGTCCGGAGACCGCGCGCGGCCATGCGCAGCAGTGTTCCGCCGCATGTCTGCTCCACGTCATCTCGATGTGCGGCAATCGCCAGCACATCGGCAGCAGGCAGGCTCTCGGCGCTCATGGTGATTAGTAGACGGTGTTGTTGGCGTCCGTCGTGCCATCCATGTAGGCCACGTCGTACGCAGTGCCGGTCACGGTCACGTACTGGTTGTTGATCGCGGCGCCGTCGCGCGTGCTGTAGATGTACACCTGCCCGCCCTGAGCGACGTAGATTTTGTGTAGTCCTTCGACATCTGCGATGCCGGTCAGATCGCCCAGATACGGCTCAATCATCGTCACAGAGTTCGTGGACGTGTTGTACATCGTGAGGCAGCCATAAGGTAGCCCCTTGGCGAAGCGTTCGCCGTTATTGCACTTCGTCATGCCGATCCACAGGGTGTTGTCGTCGGCAAGAATCATCCGGCTCACGCCACCGGGGAAACCGTCGCTGATCGGTGTCGCGCTGCCCGCGGTATTGTTGAGCAGATTCATCACAGTCAGATTTCCCGTGAATAGGCCATCGGGCTGCAGTTGCTGCCCAACGACATACATTGTCGATCCTGCGACGAGCGCGTTGCTGGCTCCTCCGGGGACAGGGGTGGAGGAGAGCGAGCCTGTTTTTGGAAGCGTGCCCGACTGCTGGCCGATCTGGAAGATGAAGGGCCCCACTGAAACCGGCGTCACGGAGGAAGCGGTTCCGCCGCATTCCGGTCCGCAGTTCAAGATGTAGGCAGTCCCCCCGTCCGCGGAGAAGACCGCTTTAACGGGCCGGTCAAACGCGAGAGGCGCACCATAATAGTTTCCCGTGGCATCGGTGTTGTCGGGGCTTTGCGCCTGCAGCAGACACCACGACGGGGCATTCTGCGGCTCGCAGTCTACTGCCGCCTTGGGCCAGTTGCCGGGTCCGCCGGAGTAAGAAATTGTCTGCGTCGCCGAAAGCTGGCGGGTGTAGTAGATGTAGTTGGAATTCTGCACGAAAGCCAGCGCTGCGGTTCCGCCCGGATTGACGCTAACCCGGTAAACGCCGGGCAGGTTCAAACTCGCCACCTGGTTGGTCGCCCGATCGATTGCAGTGACCACGTGAGCCTGCTGGTTGGCCGCAAACGTGTACGCCTGATTACGGGAGAGAAAAACGCTGGCAGAAATGCCATTCAGACCGGCGACGGAGCCGTTTGTGTTTTCCTGGGAATACTGCACAAGGGTCAGCGCGCCGTCGCCGACGCTGTAGACCGCGCCAATTTGCTCTTCGGGCATGCTCTGTATGCTGACCGGCAGCGCACCCGAATAGCCTGAGATGGAGAACGTTTTGTTGAGGTTATCGTAGGCATAACGAATGTCATAGTAGGAATCAACGAACTCGAGAGCCCCTTTGCTGAAGGCGCTCGGATTCTGCACGGCGATCAGCACTCGATGCAATAGTCCGCTCGGCGGCAGAACGCGCCCGGCAAAATAGGTGGTACTTCCGCAGCCTGCAAGGGCAACCGCAACCGCCAGTGCGCCAGCGGCGCTCAACCATAGACTTCTCTTCTTCAAAATCCCTTACCTCGACAGAGCCAGCGGTGCGTCCGCCGCCTTCCCATGAAGACTTACATGGAGCCTGAGACACATTCCAAAGCAGCCATTGCTCCGGATCGCGGCTGCCTCCTGCACTCCCTTAGACTCTCGAAGTATAACAAAGCAGCCCCGCGCAAAGCCGCCCGCAGAGGGAACCGATTCGACACCTTGAGGGCGCGCCGTAAGGGGCTTGCGAAACTCGCGCAGCAGGCTCAGAGCCGTTCTTCGCGGAGGTCCGCTTGCGTGCCCGTTTTCTGGCAACTCCCGCCCATCGACGGGCATCCCGATGCGATAGCATGGGTTCAGAATGCCGCAATTGAGTGACATCCTCGCCGGCCAACCGCTGCTCGCCGATGGCGCAATGGGCACAGTACTCTATTCCCGCGGCATTTTTATTCACCGCTGCTACGACGAGCTCAACCTTTCCGATCCGGCGCTGATCATGGCCGTCCATGAAGAGTACCTGCAGGCCGGCGCGCAGATCCTGGAGTCGAATACCTTCGGCGCTAACCGGTTCCGTCTTGCCCGTCACGGGCTTGCGGGCAGGGTGGCTGAGATTAACGCGGCCGGCGTTCGCATCGCGCGCGAGGCAATCGCGCATCTGCAGGAGCGGCAGCCCTGCGAAGCATGGGTGGCGGGCTCCGTTGGGCCGCTCGGCGTGCGGCTGGAGCCTCTTGGCAAGACCAGCCTGGAAGAAGCGCGCGCCGCATTCGCGGAGCAGGTTCGCGCTCTTGCCGGAGCCGGGGCAGACCTGCTGATTATTGAAACCATGCCGGCCCTCAATGAAGCGCACGAGGCGCTGCGGGCCGCTCAGGAAGCCGCACCGCATCTGCCCATTGTGGTCATGGTCACCGTCGATGATGAAAGCAATTGTCTTGACGGGTCGTCCCCTCAGCACGCTGCGACGCTCCTCACGGAGTGGGGCGCGAACGCTGTCGGAGTCAACTGCTCCACAGGACCCTCCGCAGTGCTCACCGCCGTCGAGGCTATGCGCGCAGCGACTTCTCTGCCCATCGTCGCCATGCCCAATGCGGGTCTGCCTCGGGCCGTTGAAGGACGCAATATCTATCTCTGCTCGCCGGAGTACATGGCCAGCTTTGCCCGCAAGGCGATTGTCTGCGGCGCTCAGGTAGTGGGCGGATGCTGCGGCACCACGCCAAACCACATCCGCGCCATGCGCTCGGCCATGCGCGCCCTCGACGGGCAGGCCCACTTCGTGGAGGGGAGCGCCGCGGCCGAACCATCGCGGGAGACGCCGCCCGCACCGCTCGGGCATCGATCGCGGCTAGGCTCGCTCATCGATCAGGGACAGTTCGTCACGATGGTGGAGATTGTGCCGCCGAAGGGAATCGACTGTCACCGCGAGATTGAAGCCGCACAGATGCTCGCGCCGTTGGGCGTCCATGCCATCAATGTGCCCGATTCTCCCCGCGCCTCGGCCCGCATGAGCGCGCAGAGCCTCTGCATCCAGATTCAGCAGCATACCGGCATTGAGACTGTGCTTCACTACACCTGCCGTGATCGCAATGTCCTTTCCATCCAGTCGGATCTGCTCGGCGCGTCCTCCATCGGCTTGCGCAATATCCTGTGCCTCACCGGCGATCCGCCCAAGCTTGGCAACTATCCGGATGCGACGGCTGTCTTCGACGTGGATTCCATCGGGCTCGTCAATCTTGCGCGCAGCCTGAATCATGGCCTGGACATCGGCGCGAACGCCATTGGGGCCTCCACCAACTTCACCATCGGAGTCGCGGCGAACCCAGGCGCGCCTGACATGGAGCACGAGCTGCGCCGCTTCGCCTTCAAGGTGGAGGCCGGCGCGGAGTACGCCATCACGCAGCCCGTGTTTGACCTGCGCCTGCTCGAAGACTTCCTCAAGCGGATCGAGCCGCATCGCATTCCTGTGATTGCCGGAATATGGCCCCTCACGAGCCTGCGCAATGCAGAGTTCATGAAGAACGACCTGCGTGTCTCCATGCCGGAAGAGATCATGCTTC
This sequence comes from Acidobacteriaceae bacterium, assembly GCA_037439805.1. Classification (GTDB taxonomy): domain Bacteria; phylum Acidobacteriota; class Terriglobia; order Terriglobales; family Acidobacteriaceae; genus Telmatobacter. The sequence goes on along the minus strand of JBBIVH010000007.1, from coordinate 6,570 downwards.
GCATGGCATCGGCCGACACGCCGGAAGCAGCCCGGCAGGAAGGCATCCGGATTGCACAGGAGATGCTGGCTGCCGTGCGGCCTTATGTGCAGGGAGTGCAGATCAGCGCGCCCTTCGGTCAGGCCATGGTCGCGGCAGAGGTCATCGCTGGAATGCTGCCACCCGCACCCGCCGCCAAGGAGTGAGACCGATGCCATCGTTTGAGGAATCGTTGAAGAAGCTCGAATCCATCGTGGAACAGATGGAGAAGGGCGAGCTGAGCCTCGAAGAGTCCGTCAAGCTGTTCGAAGCGGGCGTAGCTTTGTCAGCCGCTTGTAAGAAAGAGCTCGACGAAGCCGAGGGCAAGGTCGAGACGCTCATCCGGCAGCGCGACGGCTCCTTCCGCACCGAGCCGTTCCCGCAGGACAAATAGCAGCAGGCGAACGGTCTTCCTACTCCGATCATTCAGCAGAACACCGGACGAATCCGCCGTACCTATCCGAGCATCTGCGGACGATGAGCCGTTCCGTCGAAGTGCGGGGTGGTCTTGTAGAGCTCGAACTTCCCCTGTTGCGCGGACTCCCGTGTGCGCCCGAGAAGCTCTGCAACCTGCTCGGCTGTCATGGGCTTGAATGTCTGCGCCGCTTCAATCGCCTGGTCCAGAATCGCAATGCTGTCAATCCCCGTGATCTGGGTCGCAATGGGCAGATTCAGGCAATAGTGCAGGCACTCGATTGGCTTCACCGTCTTGCTGTCGAGAATGTAGTGGTCGCCGAAGGCCTTCATGCCCAGCGGCGCAATCCCCTCGCGAACGAGCACCGGCAGGACATCATTCTCGAAGCTGCGGAAATGCGCGTCCATCACGTTCAGTGGCATCTGCACCACATCGAAGTGAAAGCTGCGCTGTCGCGCCTCGTCGAGCATGCGCAAATGCACAAATGGATCCTTGTGCCCCGTGAATCCGATGAAGCGCACTTTGCCTGCCTTCTGCGCTTCCTGCATCGCCTCCATGGCCCCGCCTTCCGCAAAGATGCGGTCAGGGTCTTCCAGCCGAATGACTTCATGGAACTGCATCAGATCCACGTGATCGGTCTGCAGCCGCTGGAGCGACTCATCAATCTGCTGCGCCGCCGCTGGCCGGGTGCGTCCGTCGATCTTCGTCATCAGAAAAACCTTATTCCGGTACCCATCGGCCAACGCCTTGCCCATGCGAATCTCGCTCACGCCGTCGTTGTAGTCCCAGCAGTTATCCATGAATGTGATGCCGCGATCCACAGCCTGGCGGATGAGCTGAATCGACTCCTGCTCCGTGAGCGATGGCTTGCCTATGTGATAACCGCCGAGGCCGATTGCAGAGATGCGCTCCCCCGTTCGACCAAGTGGACGATACAGCATCCCGTCGGTCTCCCTCGTCTGCTGCTCACCTTGCGCCACCGATGACAAAATCTGCGACGCAGCCGCGACTCCCACCGCACCTGACGCCGACTTCAAGAAATCTCGCCTGTCCATCATTCCTCCCATCACGTACCGGAATTTCCCTTCACCCTTTTTGTCCATCGCTCGCGCAGCCACGTGAGCATCGCTGGAGAGATCCGTTCCAGGTCCTCCAGATGAAAGATCGGCCTGGCTGCAGCCTCTTCGCGATTTGCCTGCGACCGCATTACCACTGCATCCGCGCGCGCAAGGAACTTCGCATACGAGGGCTTGCCGGTCATGTTGTGATGCGCATCCACAGCCAGACTTACATCCGGCTGGCAATAGTCTACGATTCGATTGGACTCGAAGATCAACGGAGCATTTGGATCGATTTGTTCCCAAAGGCGCTGGACAACCGCGTCGAGCTCGCTGTCCTGCGCAGTCACGAGAAGCGCCCGGTGCGCGCCCGCCTCAAGGTAGCGCCCCGTATCGGTATGCTGCCCCGGTGCATGCTCTTCAAGGATTGAATCGCCTGCGCCGTGTGCGTGAGAGGTCAGCTTGACGGCCGTCCAACGCAACTCTGGCAGCCCTGCAACAAGGCCGCAGACGAGCGAAGTCTTGCCGACGCCTCGACCGCTGCCGCCCACCACAATCACTGGCATCGTCAGGCTTCCTTGTCGTCGCCCCTGGTGCCGCGCGGCGTCCGGTTCCTCTCCTTCGCCAGCCGGGACAGCACTGCATGCTCGCGCAGCACTTCCTTGAGCGGTCGCGCAGGCGTTCCAAAGAACACCGTCCCCGGCTTGTGTCCCTCATTCGTGAGCGACTTGCCGTTGAAGACTCCGGCCTGCCCGCCCAGAATCACACCCGGCCCCACATGCGCGTGGTCGCCAATCCCCACCTGGCCCGCGATTACCGCGCCATCGCCCACGGTGCTTGAGCCCGAGATACCTGTCAGCGCCACCAGGATGACGTTCTCCCCAATCTCGCAGTTGTGGCCCACATGCACAAGATTGTCAATTTTGGTTCCGCGCCCGATGCGCGTCTCCTTCAGCGCGCCGCGGTCAATGGTGGAATTGGCGCCAATCTCCACGTCGTCTTCTATCACCAGCGTTCCCTGCTGAGGAAACTGCGTGTAGACGCCGGTCGACTTGTTGCGCACGTAGCCAAAGCCGTCCGCACCCAGCACCGCGCCTGCATGTACCACCACGCGATCGCCCAACACTGTTCCGGGATAGAGCACCACCCGCGGATAAATATGGCAATCGACGCCGACTCGGACGCCGCGTCCAATGACTGCCCCTGCGCCAATCTGCGTCCTTGCTCCGACCTTCGCATCGTCTCCAATGACTGCCCCGGCCGCGACTGAAACCTGAGGCCCTACCGTAGCGTTGTCTGCGACGGACGCAGCCGGATGCACACCTGGCTCAACGTCGTCGCGCTGCAACAACCGCGCTGCCTGCGCGAACCATAGCTTCGGCTGCTCGGCGATAATCACGCACTTCCCCGGCTGCCGCTCGTTCGCGAGATGCGCGTGCAGGACGATCGCGCCCGCGCTGCTGGCCCATGTCTCGGCCGCAGCCGCTGGAGTCTCCGCAAAAACAAGATCTGTACTTCTGGCATCTTCCGCGGCGCGGACGCCTTCGATGCCTAGCTCTGGATCTCCCTGCGCCAGCTTGCCGCCGAGCTTTTCAACCAATTCGCGCACCTTCATGCACAATGCTCCGTCCATACAGTGCCGGCTCGCCGGCCGGCCGCGTCTTCCATCGCCGATGAATCCACAGCCACTGGTCCGGATAGCGCCTGATCCACGCCTCCGTGACCGCCGCGCACTGCTGCGTCGCCGCCAGCACATCCGCCTCGTGATCGCCGGTGCGTGCAAAGTGCAACTCCGCACCAAAGCGCAGCAGATAGCGCCGTTCGTCTGGCTCCCACAGCAGAAAACCGGGCAACACCGCCGCGCCAGTCTTCAGTGCGACGCGCGCCAATCCTGAGGCTGTGCAGGCCTTGCGCCCGAAGAAGTCCACAAAGACGCCCTGCGGCGGCGTCATATTTGTGTCCATCAGGATACCAACCGACTCGCCAGCGTGCATCGCCTTCAGCAGCCCACGTGCGAAGTCGTCCTTGTGCAGCACGCGGTTGCCGTGTCGGCACCGAATTCCATTCACAAACCTGTCCAGCAGCCGGTTGTCGAGCCTGCGAATCACCATTCCCATGGGGTAGCCCATCAGCGAGTGATAAAAACTCGACAGCTCCCATGCTCCCAGATGTCCAGTCAGCACCAGCACGCCTTTGCCGCGGTTGCGCGCAGCAAGATAATGCTCCAGGCCGTCGGTGCGAATCCAGTTGCGTGTGTTCTCCGGCGTATAGCGCCCCATGCGACAGAACTCGACCAACTGCCATCCCAGATGTCGATAGACGCCGCGCAGCGTCGTCTTGCGCCATGCGTCGCTCTGCTCCGGGTAGGCCATCGCAAGGTTGCGCAGGCCCACATGCCGCAACCGGCCCATGAATCGATACACGCACCACGCCAGTACGCCTGCCAATCTGCGCGCCACTGCCCGCGGCATGCGCCCCAGAGCGCGCGCCACCAGCCACACCAGCCCGAACTCAAGCTTCTCCCGCATCGCACTTTGGGTAACAGCCTAGTGTAGGGCATCCACATGAGCCCGGTACGCAGGCATAAGATGGATTGCTGGCGTTTTGGCGCAAGATACTGCGCCGGGCGGACTCTATGCCGAGATTAAAATTCGTGGGACGAGTTGGCATCCGCCTCACTCTTTCCTTGACTGCCATGACTGCGTATGTGCCAGCACTGGCTCAATCTGTTCCTTCTCAATCCTCGTCAATGCCGCAACTCATCCCGAGAACGCACCAGGAACGCGAAGAGCGCTTCCAGATGGAGCACCGCATCATCCTGAATGTGCAAGTCAACGACGCCTCGGGAAAACCTGTATCGGATTTGCAGGAGCAGGACTTCACGCTATTGCAGGACCGCAAGCCCCATTCGGTGATCTCCGTCCGTGAGGTGTATCGAGACACAGCCATCCCACCGGCGCACATCATCCTTCTGCTCGACACTATCAACAGCTCATCGCGCGACCTAAGCGCATATCGCGCGGGCGTGCAGCAATTCCTCGAACAGAGCCCGGATCCGCTTCCCAATCCCGTCTCCATTGGCGTGGTCGCCGGGACCGGACCCGAGCTCCATCCAGGCTCTACCAGCCGCGATGCGGTCCTGGCTGACCTCCAGTCCCTCGCACAGTCGCTTCATCCTTACACCTGCGCGCAGAACTTTACCTCCAATGATGCCATCCTGCCCAGCGCCAAGCTCGGCCAGGTCAACATCGACAACTCAGCTTTGCAATTGTCCTGCCTCAACGACCGCTTCACGCATTCCGTCAATGCACTCGACATGATCGCCACCCAGCAGGTCAACACACCCGGACGCGCCATCCTCATCTGGATCGGTTCGGGCTGGCCTCTTCTCTACGAAAAACAATTTCGGGCCGATGACGACGCAACCCGGCTCAACTTCTTCGACCATCTCGTCCACATCTCCACGGCGCTCCGCGAGGGCCAGGTGACTCTCGACATGGTCTGGCCTTCCAACTTTCTTGATAAGGCTGCACAACTCAACGACCACGACCGGGCCTTCCTCGACGGCGTTCCCGCTGCCGCCGATGTCACCTCCGGCAGCCTCAGCCTTCAGGCCCTCGCCCACCAGAGCGGGGGGCAGATCCTCGCCAACAGCCGAAGCCTTGAAGCTGAAATCG
>JBBIVH010000007.1:0-1302 GCA_037439805.1 Acidobacteriaceae bacterium | reverse complement strand
CCGTGCGTTGCAGATTCGAGTTCGATTACTTGTGGTCCTTGGAGGCCACAAAGTACTTCGCTACAGTGCGCACAAAGGGCGCCGCAGCACCCGGTACCGCCACGTTGCCCTTCAAAATGGATTCAAACGTATGCTTGGCGCCGTAGAACGTGTCTGTATCGTCCTGATTCTGGGTCACGCTGGTTCCATCCAGATCGATGCCGGCAAAGAGGCCCTTGTTTCGCGAGTAGCTCAGAAGCTCGGCATTCATTTTCCAGTCTGTCGATGCCTGGCCTGCACGGCCCACCGGGCCAGCAGCCGCGGAGGCATCCGCGCCAATCTTGAACTTGCTCTTCAGCAGATCCTGAAAGCCCTTGTCGTTCACCGCCACCAGCACCAGGTCCGTCGATTGACCGCCGATCTGGAAGCCGAACGACCCACCCGCCATGCGAATGAAGACCGGTGCGCTCCAGCCATGCCCGGTGCGGCATGTCACCACACCCTGCCCATACTGACCACCGAAGATGAACGCCCCCTTCAGCATTCCGGGAACCACGCCCACGCAAGTCGCCTGCTGCAGGATGTCGCTGGGAACGCTGTGGTCCGGGGCAGCCATAATCTGTTCCAGCACTGTGCTGGCGGCATCGAGCCGGTCCTGGAGATCCTGCTTCGACGAGGCCGCAAACGACATGCCCGTCACCAAAAGACAGAAGCAGAGAGAGGAAATGATCTTTTTCATCTTGAGTCCTTTCAAATTGCGCCAATGATGAAGTGTAAAGCAGTGCCTTTGGAATAGACGGCTCACTCCGATGCCAGTAAGCCCATCGTCCGCACTCGCAGAGGTCAGAGATCGTCAGCCGTCGCGATTGCGGGATATTGACTTGCAGATCCCGCGTGTTCACTTACCAAGGAAGAAGATCTCAGCCCGCCGTTCCATGGGTCAAATTGACCACACAGGCGAGGCAAACCCAGCAGTTGATTTGTACACGGAAGCTTGGATGCGGGAACGAGGGAGGGGGTAGGCTGGGCGTCGCACAACCCGGACAGATATGGGATCGAACTTCAGAATCAAGCCCAACAAAAAAGAGGGGTTCCCAGGCTTCATGCGGACACGCCGCCTGGGAACCCCTTTCCCCAGATCTGCGTTGTTTCTGGGATTAGTCTCAGGTAATCAGCAAATGGGTACAAGAGTACAAAAGGACTAGAAAATTAGTCACCTCAAATCGAGTACCTGAGTAATTGATCTTATCGAAGGTTCTGCGATGTTTCGTTCGCCTCGGTGGAGCTGTTGAGCGCTCTCATGGAGAGTTCAATCCGATTTTC
>JBBIVH010000006.1:27109-39159 GCA_037439805.1 Acidobacteriaceae bacterium | reverse complement strand
CGCGGGGCGATTCTCGACAGCCTGCGCACGCTGGACTGGAGTCCGCGCGATCTGCGCCGCAAGGGCAGGGCGATCGAGGAGGCGATGCACACGCTGACGGTGCGGCTGGGACGTCCGCCGGCGGAGCCGGAGGTGGCGGCGGAGATGCAGATGTCCCTTGAGGAGTATCAGTTGCTCCTCGGCGATCTGAAGGGGCTTGAGATTGGGACGCTTCATGCGGAGCGAAATGAGGACTCGGGAGAAGAGGAACTTGCCTATGTGCCTGGGAGGCCCGAAGACGACCCGCTCTTTTGTTGTCTCAGGGGAGAGCTCGCAGATCGCTTATCGGAGGCCATCGCGCAACTTCCGGAACGGGAGCGCCTGGTGATGACGCTTTACTACTTCGAGGAGATGACGATGCGCGAGATCGGGCTGGTGCTGGGCGTCGTCGAATCGCGCGTGTCGCAGATGCATGCCGCAGCGGTGCTTCATCTCAGGACGGCTCTGCGGGATCTGGCCTCCGGGGGCGTCTTCAAGCCAGTGCGCTCACGCCGGAAGCCGTTTGCGGAGAGCGATCCTCTGCAGGCAGGTGCGCTGCAGAAGAGCCCTGCCCCTTCGCAGCATGGAACTCGGAGAGGCTGAGAGATGATGGAAAAGTCTTTGAAGCAGGATGAGATTGACGCGCTCTTTGAAGCCGCGCACGCCCGCGCCAGTGAAGCATCCGTCACCGAACCGCGGGCCAGGGTCACGCTGTACAACTTTGGCTCTGCCGGCCAGATCTCCAACGACCAGATGCGGGCGATCAGCCTGCTCAACGATCTGTTTGCGCGCAACTTGACGCACAATCTCGCTGCATGGCTGCGCACGCGCTTTCAGGTCAATCTCGTCTCAGCCGAGCAGATTCCGTTTCAGGAGTTTCTTCTGCGGATTCCCGAGATCAACTATGTTGCCTCTGTGCGACTGGAGCCGCTGGGCGCTCTTTCGGTGCTGCAGCTCGACATGGCGCTTGCGCCGCCGATCATCGATCTGCTGCTGGGAGGCGAGGGGCAGGATGGGCCGTTACGGGAGCTGACGGACATTGAAGAGTCCATCCTCGCCTCGGTTGCGGAGGTCGTCTGCCGGGAGATGACAGCCGCGTGGCAGCCGGTCGGCCTCAGCTTCAACTTCGAACGCCGCCAGATGCAGACGCAGGTCGCCCGCATGATGTCGGTAAACGAAAAGACCCTGTGTCTGAGCTTTGAGATTCGCATGCCGCAGAGTTCGGGTCTGCTGAACCTTGCGTTCCCAGCTGTCGTCGCCAACACGATTCTGAGGAGACTGACGTCGGATTGGGGCCGGAGAAGGCGTCATGCTCCCGAGACCCGGGAGCGCATGGAAGCGGCCGCGCGCAGGATTCCCTTCGGTGGAACATTGCAATCGCAACGGTCGCGGCTGCCTGCAAGCGCGCTCGACGGCCTGGAGCCGGGGTCGGTGATACGCCTGAATATTCCCGCCGGAGCAAAGGCGGAATGGCGCGCAGGCGGTCAGCACATCTGCGATGCACAGCCGGTTCGGCAGGGAGAACGCCGCGCGGCACGGATGGAGCGTCCGGGACGGAAAGGAGAGGCGTCGTGAACTATCTGCAATGCTGGATCCGGGTCGCCAAAGCGCTGTTTTCGCAAGCTCTGGCGGGTGAACCTGAACTGGTCGAGACGGGGAGGGGAAGGCCTGCGGGCGAGGGAGTCTGCTTTGGGGCGCATCTGGACGGCGGGCTCGGTGGACGTTTTCTGGTGACGATCGAGTCCGCGCTCATGACAATGCCTATTCTGGGCGAAGGCATGGACCAGCGACCGGCGTGGGGAGAACTTCTGCGCGAGGTGGCTGAGTCGGCGCTTGGAGAACTGCTGGCGAAGTCGGGCATCGCCGGAACGATCACAGACTTCAAAGAATGCGCTGCGAACCCCGACGAGGGGATCGCGTTCGAGCTGCGGATAAGCGGCCGTTCGTATGGGCTGTGGGTCGTTGACGCCGTTCGCGCAGTGAGTGAAGCGGCGGCGCAGGCGACCACGGCAGAACCCCGTTCGGATGCGGCCGGGAACGAATCGGATGGCCGCAAAACGGGCAATCTGAACCCAGGGCTGGAGCTTCTTCTGGATGTCGAGATCGATGCTGCGCTGCGCTTCGGATGCAGGGAGGTCCTGCTCGGCGAGTTATTGGATATGGGACCAGGTGATGTAGTCGAACTGGATCGTCATATAGCCGACCCGGTGGATCTGATTGTAGGAGACAAGATCGTGGCGCGGGGCGAGGTGGTTCTGGTGAACGGCAACTTTGGCCTGAGGGTGACGGAGGTTGCGGCGCCACGCAAGAGACTGGAGACGATTCGATGCCTCTTTTGATCTCTCGGTCTGCACCTTCGGAAAAGTGGTTCGGATCATCGGCAATGCAATCGGATGGAGCCGGCGGGCAGGTCGGAACGGCGTTCCCGGCAGATATGGTTGCCAGGGCGGTTGCTCCTCCACTCAGCGCTGGGCCGCGTCTGGCTGCGCCGGGCAGATGTGCGTATCAGGGTTGCCGGTCAGGCTGGACCCGGTTCTGGAAGAACCGAACCGCGCCGATCTTTGAGGGCGGCTGGACGTGTTCGATGGAGTGCTCGGCGGCCCTCATTGAAGCGGCGATCCGGCGGGAGCGGCTGGTCAGAAAGGAGCCTGGATTCCAGCATCGGCATCGCATCCCGCTCGGGCTGCTGATGATGGAGCAGGGCTGGATTACACAGAACCAACTCCGTCGCGCGCTCGCCGAGCAGAAGGCCAATGCCCGAGGAAGGATTGGGGAGTGGCTGGTACGCCATGGCGCAATTGCGGAGTCTCATGTGGCGCGAGCCCTGGGGCTGCAATGGAGCTGTCCGGTGCTTTCGGCGGAGATGCACGATGCCGGGAGTATGGCCGCGGTGATGCCGCGGCTGTTTGTCGACGCCTTCGGAGCGATCCCGTTGCGACCTGCGGGATCGAACCTGCTTTACCTTGGATTTGAGCAAGGCCCAGATCGCGCGCTGGCGCTCGCGCTGGAAGAGATGCTCGGACTGCGCGTCGAATGCGGCATGGTGCCGGAGTCTGACTTTCGCGCCGCGCAGGCCGGAATGCTGAACGCGAAATTCTCTCCGGTTGAGATGGTCGAAGCGATCGGCGAGGCGCCGGCCGCGCAGGTCATGGCGCGCTTTCTCGAAAGAGAACGGCCTGTGGCTTCGCGTCTCGTCCGCGTTCACGATCTGCTGTGGCTGCGCCTCTGGCTTCAACCGCAAACGGAGTCTCTGCCGGGACAGGGGACGGTCCGGGATCTCGTATGCTCGATCGTCGGATCGTGGTAGGGCTGTGCGCTTACCTGTCCGGGCAAGCGCACTGAAGAAGCGCCGAGCCGCGCCGATAGATGCTGGAGGAAGGGAGTACAGCCATGAGCGAGATTCAAGCGCTCATCGTCGATGACTCATCGGTGATGCGGAAGATTGTGGAGCGCGCACTTCGTCAGGCCGGCCTGGAATCTCTGGTTGTCCACGAGGCTGGAAGCGGAGCCGAGGGTCTGGAACTGCTGAAAGAGAAGAAGGTTCATCTGATTCTTTCCGATATCAATATGCCGTCGATGGACGGACTTGAATTTGTGCGCCAGATCCAGATGCAGAATCTGGCTCCTGGAGTCCCTGTTGTGATGATTACGACGGAGTCGAGCGAAGAGCATGTGCGCCAGGCGATTCAGGCAGGCGCTCAAGGCTATATCCGTAAGCCGTTCACAGCGGAGCAGGTCAAGGAACGGGTTGTGTCGCTCATGAATATGAGCCGCTGATGGAGGAGATATGCATTTGCGGGGCGTGGGAGCCTTCGCGATTCCGGCGCGGAAGGGGAAGGGAGTTATGGCGGAAGTGCAAGCTGGAAAGGCGTACTCTCTGCGCGACTCGCTGCATCTTGTCTCGGAACCGCAGAACCTGGATGCGAGCGTGGATGAAGTGTTCCGCATGATGCTGGGAGAGGCGCCAGAGCGTGAGGATGGCGAGTCGCTTTCTCCGGCCCGACAGGAACCGGAGTCGGTAACCGCTGTGGTTGGCTTTGGCGGGGTGCTGAGCGGGGCCTGTGTCTTCCGTTCGAGCGCCGCGCTTGCCGTGAAGATTGCGGCGCAGATGACCGGCATGGACATCCGTGGCTTGGACGACACAGTGAAAGATGCAATCGGTGAGATCTGCAATATGCTGGCCGGCGCGTGGAAGGGTAAGGTTCCGGGGCTGTCGGCCAACTGCGGTCTCTCGGTTCCGGCTGTGATCAGCGGGCGAGACTACAGTCTGCACGTTCAGTCTCCCGAATTTCAGCTTGCGCACATCTATCGATACCACGGGGGAAGCTTCGCGGTAACCATCGTCTGCGACAACCTTCTGTGACGCGGATGAGAGCCGGAAGATCCCGCGCCGGGAACGCGAAGGCGCGCCTAGACAGGGAGCGGGCGTGTTCTGGCTTCCGGGACGTTTGCCATCGATTCAGCCCAGCGAAACCCTGCTCCTGATCTTTCTCTAATCTTCTTCGCCGCAGTTTGGTCCCCCGTCTGCAAAAGGTGATGCAGAGGGCATCACTCATGGACAGTGGATACTATGCTGCGATGACCGGCCTGATTGCACGCACGCAGGCGCTGGATGCGGCGGCGGCGAATCTGGCGAATGTGCAGACGCCGGGATACCGTGCGGAGCGGGAATTCTTCCGTTCGGTGCTGCTGGGTCCGGACGCTGCTGACTCGCAGCTCGGCGAGACGGTGAATCAGTACGGTCTTCTGGGAGGCGATAACCTCAGCCTGGCGCAGGGCGCCCTGCAGAAGACCGGCAATCCCCTGGACCTTGCGATCGTGGGGCAGGGCTTCTTTCAGATTCAGACGCAGAACGGGCCGCGCTTTACGCGCGATGGCGGATTTGTGCGATCGCGGCAGGGCCTGCTCGTCAGCCGTGACGGCGATCCGGTTCTTTCCGCTGCAGGCCAGCCGATTGCGATTCCTCCCGGTCAGATCGAGGTGGGCGCAGACGGCTCCATCTCCGTCGCAGGAGGACTGGTCGCTACGGTCGGCGTCTTCGCATTTCCCAGGGGCGCATCGCTGACGGCGGAGGGAGCCAATCGCTACGTTGCGCCAGCGGGAGTCAAGCCGCAGCCTGCAGCGGGGTATGCCATCCAGCAGGGTTCGATCGAGGGGGCGAACGAAGATATCGTGCAGGGCACGATGGACCTGATCATGATGCAGCGGCAGGCGGAGATGATGCAGAAGGCGCTTACGGTCTTCCATACCGACTTCAACAAATTTGCCACCGAGGATCTGCCGCGCGTCTAAGCGGCGGCTCCGGCCGGAGGATCCAGAGGAGAAACGATGATCGAAGCACTGTATACAGCCGCCAGCGGCATGAGCGCCCAGCAGATGAACCTCGACACGATCGCCAACAATCTCGCCAATGCTTCGACAACGGGCTTCCGTCAGTTGCGGCTTCAGTTTCAGGACATGATCTATCAGAATTTCGTGACGCCGGGAGCCGCGCAGAGCCAGTCGACGGTTTCGGCCGGTCTGCAGATCGGGCTGGGGACGAAGCCGGCCGCGACTGAAGTGATCAACACCCAGGGCGCGCTGAATGAGACCAATAATCCGCTGGACGTGGCGATTGAGGGCGCGGGATTCTTTCAGATTCAGCGCCCCGACGGGACCATCGCGTACACGCGCGCCGGGCAGTTTCACCTCAATCAGCAGGGCGCCATGGTCACGACGGATGGCGATCCGCTCCTGCCCAACATTACGGTTCCGCCCAATGCTACTTCGATCACCATCACGCAGTACGGCGTGGTGAATGCGACGCTGCCCGGCCAGCAGAATCCATCGCAGCTTGGGCAGATTCAACTGGCGACTTTCCCCAACCCCGGCGGGCTACAAAGCGTGGGATCCAATCTGCTGACGGCGACGCTCAGCTCCGGCGATCCGGTGCTGGACAATCCCGGCGGTCCACAGGGACTCGGGACGCTGCAGCAGAACTATCTTGAGAACTCGAATGTGGATGTGGTCACGGAGTTTGTACAGATGGTGCTGGCGCAGCGCGCCTACGAGTCCAACTCGAAGGTCATCAAGGCGGCCGACGATATGTACTCCCAAATTAACAATATGACGCGGTGAGAGGCCGGACGATGAGAGGACGGAGATTGCTGTGGACCGTGCCCATGAAAGCGGTTGCGGTCGGAGTCCTGCCAGGATTGATTCTCATGGGCATTCCTGACCCTGCCGCATGTGCGGCCAACTCGGATGGAACTGCTGGCGTACCGTCTGTCCGGGCTCGCGCGCTCCGGGAGATTGTGGATCCGGCAGCGGGAATCCGATGGCGGCTGGTGAGGGACCCCATTCATCCTGCCGGTCCGGGACGTCTTGTTTCCGTTGCTGCGTGGGGCGGCGAAGCGACGCATTCCACCGGCGCCCGGCGCGCGGCAGCAGAGGGAGAGATTCCGTTGCCGCCGCTCGCGCGCGTGATTCTTGGTGGAGACCGGATTCTGGTCGAAGAGAGCACGCCGGTCGCGAGCGTACAACTTGCCGCCGTCGCCCTTGGCCCGGCGCGCACGGGAGATCTGCTTCTGGCCAGGCTTGAAGCCGGAGGAAAGACGGTGCGCGTAGTCGCTCTCCGTCGCGGTCATGCTCGTCTTGCTGCAGTCGGTGAGGTGCGCCCATGAGGCCGGCGCAGGTTCTCATTCTGGCTGGAGCTTTGTCTGCGGCATGGGCCTTGCCTGCCCACGCAGGGATACGGATGCCCCATTCCATTCCACCCGCTCCCAAGGCGACGCCGCCGGAGGCGTCGCTGGAGCGATACATTGCACGCGTGCGCGAGCACCAGGCGGCGCGCGTGATGACCGACGGCTCGCTCTGGAACGCCGAAGGACAGATGGTGCGTCTTGGAACCGATGTGAAGGCGATGCGCCTGCATGATGTCGTTTCTGTGGTTGTGACCGAAAGCCTGGCTGCCTCTACGGATGGACAGGTCAAAAACGCGCGCGCTTCCAATGCTTCATCGAGCCTGACCGCCCTGTTCGGCGCCTTGAAGCCTGCCAACAATCTGCAGAATCTTCTTGGGCAAAACTCGTCCTCGGGCTTGACGGCGCAGGGCCAGAGCACAACCAACTCGAGCCTCGTGACCACCTTCGGCGCCGAAGTGGTGGATGTGCTGCCCAACGGCATGCTCGTGGTGCAGGCGACTCGGCAGCTGACCTTCTCGCAGCAGACGCAACTGATTCGCCTTCGCGGCCTGGTCCGCCCGGAGGACGTAAGCGCGCAGAACCAGGTGCTTTCTACGGCGATGACGGACCTGGAACTGGAAGTGACGGGCAAGGGAATTGTGAACGACTCGACGTACCGGCAGAACCCGGTGGTGCGCTTTCTTGAGAAGCTGCTGGTCTTCTGAGTGGGATCGCAAATTAATTGCAGCCTGAACAAGTTTTCCCGGAACGGAGGAGAAGGAATGCCGCAGAACGCTGCATGGAGGCAGACGCTGAGGTGCTGGGGGGCTACCTGCGCGGCGGCATCGCTGCTGTTCTGCCCTGCGGTCCATGCGCAGAGCTCTCCTCCAGAGCCGGGCATGCAACTGGCGCGGATTAAGGATGTGGCCAGCATCGAAGGCATCCGCGACAATCAGCTGGTGGGCTATGGCATCGTGGTCGGCCTGCACGGCACAGGGGACAGCCAGCAGACCGTCTTTCCGGCGCAGACGCTGATCTCCGCTCTGGAGCGGATGGGAGTGACGGTGCCGCAGACAGGCGCCAACAGCGCGATGAATATGCAGGTGAAGAACATGGCGGCGGCATTCGTGGTTGCAACGCTTCCGCCGTTCAGCCGCACCGGATACAAGATCGATGTCACCGTCTCGTCGGCGGGCGATGCGCGTTCGCTCGAGGGGGGAATCCTCCTCATGACGCCGCTGTATGGGCCGGATGGCCAGATCTACGCGCAGGCACAGGGCGCGCTGGTGCTGGGCGGGTATATGGTGGCGGCGCAGGGTAACGCGCGTCAGGTGAATCATCCCACCACGGCGCGGATTCCGAATGGCGCGCTGGTCGAGCGCGAGGTTCCATTTGAGCTGAAGCAACTGCAGCGGGTCAGCGTGCTTCTGCACGACGCCGATTTCCACACCGCCGAGCGCATGGCTGCAGCGATCGATGCATCGCTCGGGGCCCCTCGCGCGAAGGTGGTGGACAGCCGCAGGGTGGATGTCGCCACGATGGAGAAGGACGATCTGCCGGCCTTGCTGGATAAGGTGGAATCGACGGAGGTCCAGGTCTTTCCACGGGCGCGTGTGGTGGTGAATGAGCGCACCGGGACCGTGGTCATCGGAGGAACGGTGCGCCTGCAGCCAGTATCGATTCTGCACGGCGGGCTCTCGGTCAACGTCATCGCGGAGACGGAGGTCTCCCAGCCGAATGGCTTCTCGCGAGGGACAACCCAGGTGGTGCAGCAGACCACGGTGCAGGCACAGGATAAGCCGGTGAACCGAATCGATCTGAAACAGGGCGCCACCGTGGAGGACCTGGTGCAGGAGTTGCAGAGGATTGGCGCGGGGGCCCGGGATGTCATCTCGATTCTGCAGGCGATGAAGGAAGCCGGCGCGCTCGAAGCCGATCTGGAGGTTCTGTGATGAAGATTCACGAGACGCTGCCTGCGTCCGGTCCCGCGCTCGCGCAGTCACAGAAGGGCATGCGGCTGGAAAAGGCAGCGCAGGAGTTTGAGGCGCAGATGATGAAGGAGCTGCTGCAGCCGCTGCAGGGTTCCAGCGGCTGGAACGATGGGGATGACGAAGGCTCGTCGGGGGCGCTGGGCAGTTTCTCGCTGGAGGCGCTGGGCACCGCGATCAGCAGGAGCGGGGGGATGGGAATCGCGCGGGAGGTTCTCTCTCATTTTTCCAAAAACGGAAAAGTCGGAGTTTGAGGCCGGACTGGGACAACGAAGCCTCGCGAAGCGGTCACGCGCCATGAAGGATTATTGAAGAGATTGGGAAACGGGCCGATAGTAAGACGAAGGAGAGATACGCATGGAAGTGCGCAACAACTTGGACGGATTGCAGACACTCCTTGGGGTCGGGGGAGCGAAGCCAACGGCAGGCTCTGCACCGGGAAGCCAGTCTGCGAAGGCGGAGACGCCGCTGGCGGGAGATGTCGCGACGCTCAGCAGCGTGGGCGCGCAGATGCAGCAGGCCGGTCTGCAGCCCGACGTTCGCATGGAAACCGTGACTCGGGTGCACGCCGCGCTGGCCTCCGGCACGTATAACGTTTCATCCGCTGCGGTGGCGGGGAAAGTGATTGATTTCATGCTCCAGGGTGGAGTGAAGAGCGGCTCCTGAGGTGCGCCGCTCCCGGATGCATCCGCGGCAAGGAGAGCGGATGAGGGGGGCGGAGATTGGGTCCACGAGTTCTTGAAAGGGTGGACTGTGCCGCAGATCAGGGGTGGCGAAGGGCAGAGATGGGGAGACATGCCGATGCGGGGAGAAGCAGCCGATGGACAGAGCGACGGGCTGTGCGATGTAATTCGCGACGCGACGCGTTCGCTTGCGTGCCTGGATGCCGAACGCCTTGAAGAGCTGGCAGCCTCCTGCCGCCTGCTGACCAGGCAGAACGAGCAGGAAAGAATCGCCCCTCCGCGGGAGGATGCGGTGCGCGCGCAGGCGGAACTGGCCGTGCTTGGCCGGCTGCTTGTAGAGACGCAGCAGAATCTGCGAGTCCTGCGGTCCCACACCGGCGGCTCACAGGCGAGAGGGGATTACGGCCGGTTCATCCTGCCGGCATGGATACCGATGGAGGCGGGCCGTGGCGACCATTAATTCGGCGTTAAGTTTGATCTCGGGCGCACTGAATGCGGATCAGGCTGCGCTCAGTATTGTGGCGAACAACGTAGCGAATGCGAACACGACCCGCTATACGCGGCAGACAGCCAATTTTCAGGAAAGCGCGCCGGTTGTGATCAACGGTATCGCCTATGGTTCGGGAGTGACGGAGACAGGCCCAGTCTCTGTGCGCGACAACGTGCTGGAGCAGCGTCTGGCGCAGCAGCAGCAACTCGCGTCCTCGTCCGGGTCCCGACTTACGGCGCTGAACTCGGTGCAGGCCCTATTCGCACCTGCCAGCGGGACATCCTCGGCGGGCAACGTGGGCGCGGATCTCGCGAGCTTTTTCAGTTCCTTTTCTTCCCTCGAAGCGAGTCCGACGGACAATGCGATGCGTCAGCAGGTTCTCTCCAGCGCCAGCACGCTAGCCGGGGACATCGCCAATACCGCCGCCAGCCTCAATTCGCAACGTTCTGCGCTGGATCAGGAAGCTGCCTCTGCCGCCACGCAGGTGAACACGCTGTCCAGTTCGATCGCATCGTTGAATCTCCAGATTCAATCCGTGGGTGCGCAGGGAAATGCTAGCGCGCTGGAGGATCAGCGGCAGCAGGATCTCAGCCAGTTGTCCGCGCTGGTTGGAATCAATCAGATTCGAACCGAGAACAACGGCCTTTCCATCACGACCACATCGGGGCAGCTTCTCGTATCGGAGGGTTCGAGTGTTGTTCTCAATACGGGAACTGTGAGCGGAGTGACGCATTTCTATCTTGGTTCCACGGATGTCACGGCAGGGCTGACGAGCGGAGGAGGCTCACTGGGAGGATATCTGACCGCGCGGGACCAGGATATTCCGAGTGCGCTGGCATCGCTCGACCAGCTTGCCTACGCTGTTTCCACGCAGGTGAATGCGGCGAATAATTCGGGAACGGCGCTGAATGGGACGCAGGGAACGGGAACGAATGCGGCGGGAGTGACGGGCACTGGAACGACTCCGCTCTACATCTTCAATGAACCGACTGGGGTGGCGGGCAGCGCCGCGGGCATGCGCGTGATCATGACAGATCCAAGTCAGATTGCCGCTGCGGCGCTGGGCAGCGGCACGGGCGACAACTCAAATGCGGTGCAGATGGCGGGGCTGGCGAATCAGAATCTGGTGAGCGGCCAGACGCCCGCCAACTATTATTCGCAGTTTGTTACGCAACTTGGCTCGCTGGTTTCCGGTGTGCAGACGGACAATACCGCGCAAAATGCTTCGGTGACACAGCTTCAGACGCAGGTGAGTGCGTTATCGAGCGTCAATCTGAATGACGAGGCTTCCTCGATGCAGCAGTTCGAGCGCAGCTATCAGGCGGCGTCGGAGGTCTTTACGTTGTTGAACACGGTGATTTCGTCCGCGCTGAATCTGGGCGTGCAGACCGCGGTGGCATAGGTCCTTGAAGTTCGATTTTGTAAGGCGGCCGGGCTTCAACGGATCTCTGCCTTGGGAGTGAGCATGAGGGTTGACCCATTCTTTGTTTCCAATCTGGCGCAGTCGCTCGACCAGACGCAGGCGACACAGCAGCAATTGTCGAGCGAGTTGTCGAGCGGAGTGCGTGTGACTTCGCTAGGGCAGGACCCTGTTGCCTCAGGAGAAGATGCGCTTCTATTGAATCAGATGCAGAAGGATGACTCGTTTACGCAGACATCCAGTCTGGTGCAGGGTCAGTTGCAGGTGGCTGACAGTGCGTTGGGCAGTGTGGTGAACCAGTTGACGCAGGCCATCAGTCTGGCGACGGGCGCGAATGGAGGAACCCTCAATTCCACTCAGCTGCAGGCCGTATCCAGCCAGCTTTCCGGGATTCGCGATGAGGTCATTTCGCTTGCGAACACCAGCTACATGGGGCAGTACATCTTCGCGGGCGGGCAGACATCGACAACGCCGTTCAGCCTTTCCAGCACATCCTCGCCTGCCACCACAACATATAACGGCGACTCCAATGTGAATCTTCTTCAGACGCCGAACGGCCAGACGATCCAACTGAATGTTCCGGGAGACCAGATCTTTACCGCCGGAGGCACGAGCGATGTCTTTGCCGCATTGAACCAACTGGTCTCGGACTTCGCATCCGGGGCCAGCACCCAGACGACCGTGACGGCAACGGCGGCGCTGAACAGTGCGCTGAACTATGTCTCGCAGAAGCGCGTCACGCTCGATAACTCGATCTCGCGGCTGACGGCCGCAACGGATGCGGTCAGC
>JBBIVH010000006.1:25011-27009 GCA_037439805.1 Acidobacteriaceae bacterium | reverse complement strand
TCGTTGTGCTGGCGCCTTTGCGATTCATCTGGAATGCAACTCGTGGTCACCGCTTGACGCCGTGGCGAAGCGAGTATCTTCGCTGGCGCATCGAAACGTATTCGGGTAAGCGCGCCGAAACGTTGAAAGCAGCGGATGTAATGAGCTTTCTGTGGTCCACGCGCTGGGAGCTGTTGAGTTTTCTGGTCTGGACCGGCTCCATTGATCGGGAGATACGCAGGCGTGCGTGAAAGCAGCTTTGCCGCAGGCGCACCGGAGGCCCGATGCACATGAAGACTGCCCGCAGTTGGTTCCTCGCAGTTCCGTTTTGGATGTGGACCTTTCCTCTCGTGGGGCAGCAGCTTCCGCCGATTGAGCCGCCGCAGCCGATGCCAGGCGCAAAGAGCGATGTGCCTGTTCTACATGTGACGACCAATGAGGTGCTGGTGCCGACGCTGGTGGAGAAGCGCGACGGCGGCATTGTGTACGGTCTCAAGGCATCGGACTTTCGATTGGAAGATAATGGCGTGCCTCAAAGCATTCACGTACAGGAAGAGATGGACACGGCGCCTGTCTCCCTTGTGGTTGCGGTGCAGGAAGGCGGAGCCAGCGCGCTGGAATTCGACAAGCTCGCCCGCCTCGGACCCCTTCTCGATGTCTTCCTGAGCGATGCAAAGAGTCATGCGGCGCTGGTTGGTTTCGATTCCAAGCCCTATCTGATTCATGACTTCACGCATTCGACAGAGGATTTGGATGCAGCCCTCAAGAACCTGGAACCCGGCGACGGTGGAGCGGCGATTCTAGACACGGTAAGTTACGGGGTCGATCTGCTGGCTGCGGAACCGGAGAGCGACCGACGCGTCCTGCTGCTGGTGAGTGAACGGCGCGATCATGGAAGCCGCCATACGCACCCGGAGCAATTGATTCGAAAGATTGGCCGCTCCGATGTTTTGATTTTGAGTATTTCCTTTTCGCCGTCCGGCGCAGAACTGATGCACGATGTGCAGGACTCGGGCGACGATCGCACACTCAACATGGTTTCCGCACTGGTGATGGCGGTAAAAGCCTTCAAGAAGAATGTCGCAAAGGAGATTGCGCAGGAGAGCGGAGGCGAGTACACGACCTTCGTCAGTGACAAGAAATTTGAACAGCGGGTGGTGGATGCAGCCAAGCACATGCGCAACCGCTATCTGATTACGTTCAGCCCAACGGACACGACACCGGGGCTGCACACGATTCGCGTTCAGACTACGAACGATATTGGCGCAAGGATTGTGGCGCGTTCCAACTACTGGCTACAGCCTCAGCCGTAAGGCGCGTGCATCTACGCGTAAGTCTCTGCCAGGCATGGCATTCGAGGGCGATTCATGGTAATCTCACACTAGACACTTAAGAGTGGACTGAGAACGCAAGAGGAGTAACACACGCCGTGCTGGCGACCCAAAAGAAAACCGAACTGATTGAACGCTTCCGCACCCACGATTCGGATACAGGTTCTCCTGAGGTCCAGATCGCAATTCTGAGCGAGCGGATTGGCGAGTTGACGGAGCACTTCAAGGCACACAAGAAGGACCACGCTTCGCGGCGCGGTCTGCTGATGCTGGTCAGCAAGCGGCGTCGCCTGCTGGACTACTTGAAGGCGCATGACTCCGATCGTTACCGCGACGTGATCGGCAAGCTCGGAATCCGCAAGTAAACAGAAAGCACACCTTGATTCGGAAGCGCCCAGACCGGACTCTGGTCATGGCCCCCGTTCAGCCCAGGACCTGGGGCCCTCGTGTACGTGGCGTCACTCGCCCGCGCACAGGGCCCCATTTGCTTTTCTGCATTTACGAGCGACAGCTCGCGGGGCATGAACCCCACACATCCCATCTAGAAATTGCAGGGCGCAATATGAGTGCACGCAGCATTCTTGTATTCAATTCACCGTTGCAGATTCCCTGCCTACAAGTTTCCCAAGCGAAAAATACGAAACGAGGACACTATGTCAACGAAGCATGAAGTAGCCGTCGAGCTTAC
>JBBIVH010000006.1:18542-24911 GCA_037439805.1 Acidobacteriaceae bacterium | reverse complement strand
AAGGAAATCCTGACTTCGCGCCAGATTGATCGGCCGATTCGTCCTCTGTTCCCCGACGGCTTCCGCAATGAGACGCAGGTCATCGCTCTCGTCTTTTCGGCTGACAAGGAAAATGACCCAGACGTCGTGGCCATCAATGCTGCTGCGGCTGCAGTGGCTTTGTCAGACATTCCATTCAGCGCGACTGTAGCCGCCATCCGTGTTGGGCGCGTTGACGGCAAGTTCGTGGCGAATCCAACGTATGCGGAGCGTGCGGAGACCACGGTCAACATTATGGTTGTCGGCCACAAAGAAGGCATCGTGATGATCGAATCCGGCGCGAAGGAAGAGACCGAAGAAGTCATCCTCGCGGCGATTGAGTTCGCGCACGAAGAGATTAAGAAGATTGTTGCAGCGATTGAGGAATTGGTTGCGAAGGCCGGTAAGCCGAAGCGCGCGTTCACGGCGCCCGAGTTTGATGAAGCCTACTATGCCGACCTCAAAGCGAAAATTGGCGACAAGCTGAAGGATGCGCTGGATACGCAGAAGCACGGCAAGACAGAAAGCTACGCGCTGATCAAGGCCATTAAGGATGAACTAAGCGCAGGCCTCTCCGCCGAAGATGCCGCGGCGAAGAAAAAGCTCGGGACGTATTACGAGCACCTTCGCGAGCGTCTCTTCCGCGAGCAGGTGACCAAGGATCGCATTCGGCCTGATCGCCGTGCGTTTGACGAGATTCGGCCCATCACCATCGAGACTGGAGTGCTGCCACGCACACATGGTTCGGCGCTCTTCACGCGCGGTGAAACCCAGGCGCTGGTCACTGCCACGCTTGGAACGGCAGACGATGGACAACGGCTGGAAAGCTACGAAGGCGAGCAGAGAAAGAATTTCATGCTCCACTACAACTTTCCACCGTTCAGCGTGGGCGAAACCGGCCGCATGACTGGCGTAGGCCGCAGAGAAGTGGGTCATGGAGCGCTGGCAGAGCGCGCAGTCACGGCGGTATTGCCAAGCGCGGAAGAGTCACTGTATTCCATGCGGGTTGTGTCCGACATTCTCGAGTCGAACGGCTCGTCCTCTATGGCCTCGGTCTGCGGCGCGAGCCTCGCACTATTCGATGCGGGCATTGCGTTGAAGGGCGCGGTGGCCGGAGTTGCGATGGGTCTGGTCAAGGAAGGTGACGATTATGCGATTCTGACAGACATCGCCGGCGCCGAAGATCATTATGGCGATATGGACTTCAAGGTGGCCGGCACTCGCAAGGGCATCACCGCGCTGCAGATGGACATCAAGATTAGCGGTCTCACACGGCAGATTCTTCAGGAAGCGATGGAGCAGGCGCGCCGCGGGCGTCTCTTCCTCCTGGATAAGATGGATGCGGTGCTGGACGGACCTCGCCAGGAACGCTCTGCCTACGCCCCGAGAATTGAGACCATCCAGATCCCCACGGACAAGATTCGCGACCTGATCGGCAAAGGCGGAGCTACGATTCGTGGCATCGTTGAGCAGACGGGCGCAAAGATTGACGTGGATGACACGGGCAAGGTCAGCGTGGCGTCGTCGGATGCTGCCGGATTGAAGAAGGCCCTCGAGATTATCGGCAACATTACCGCCGTGCCGGAGATTGGCAAAGTTTACCTTGGGAAAGTTGTGCGACTCGCCGAGTTCGGCGCGTTCGTCGAACTCTTCCCCGGCACCGATGGCCTCCTGCATATCTCTGAGATCGCAGAACATCGCGTTAAGGAAGTGAAGGATGAGTTGCGCGAGGGCGACCAGGTCATGGTGAAGGTTCTGGCCATCGAAGGCAACCGGATCAAACTCAGCCGCAAAGCCCTCATCAAGGAGCAGAAAGCCAAGCTGGCCCAGACGGCGCAGCCGGAACCGGCAACCGAAGTCGAGCCAGAAGCTCAAGCGCCTGCCCGGCCTTCGCATGAGTTTGATCTTCGTCAGCCGCGCTCCAATCAGAGCACAATCCTGATCGAGGGCGGGGAGGACTTCGATGAAAGCCAAGAAGGGGAAGAATTGGACGAAGAGAACGAGCCCAACTTCAATCGGGCGGATGGAGCGCCAGTCGCGGCAGGTCAGCCTTCGGGTCCGCGTCCCGGTGTGAACAATCGCCGCCGCCGTCGTCGCGGGGGTAGGCCGGGATCCCCGAGCGGATCCCACAACTAGTCATAAGAGCGGGATATGGGTCCTGCTCAAACCTCGCAAACAGAAATGATGCCGATGATGCTTGATCCGATCATCGGCATCTTTCTTTGGTAGACATCTTGCATCGGCCTCTACGGATACCCATCACAGATCTGATGTAACCGCTGGCTTTGCCCGTCCCGTATTGGTGGCCCTAACGAGGCTGCGTTGACGATGGAGCATAAGTAGAATCGAACCCATCGCCGCTCTGAAGCTCATCTGGATTCGAGGACCGGCAGCCTTCCTTCCAGTTGTACATGCGGCGATCCGCCAAGATGCAGAGAGTTTCAAGATCAGCAGCGTCACTGGGATAGAGAGCGATTCCGATACTCGCTCCAATTTGAATCTCTCGATTCGCGATGACAAGAGGTCGCGCGATGAGAGCCTGCAGGTCAAGCGCTACGCGATGCGCGCTCGAGTGATCCGCCGTTTCCTCAAGGATGATCGAAAATTCATCCCCACCTGTACGTGCCACCGTATCGCACTTGCGCATCCGGCCCTCCAATGCCAACGCGACTGTTTTCAGAACTTCGTCGCCGGCGTGATGGCCGAGTGTATCGTTCACTTCTTTGAAGCGATTTAGGTCCACCACAAGAAGGGAAATGGTTGATCGGAATCGCTCGGCGCGACCTATAGCCACCTTAAGACGGTCAAGGAAGAGCCTTCGATTGGGCAAGCCAGTGAGATCGTCATGCAAGGCAAGGAATCGGTTATGGTCGATCTGTTCCTCCAGCAGCAGGAGAATCATGCCAACCGCCACGAGATACTTGGGAAGATTCCAGACTTCGCTTTCGATTACGAGAGTGGGCTTCCATGCGGCGAGCAATGGGCCGAGGACGAATACCAGCGACCATGCGGCGAATCCAGCGGTTGTGATGAGAGATCCGGCAGTGGATCTGCGATAGACAAATGCGAAGTGCGCGCAGCAACCCAGATATACAACACAGAGCAGACCGTTCAGAGCGAGATCGCCGCCGTTGCCAGGCCTGCGCTGGACTGCCAGAAGAAACATGGAAAGAGCGAGGTACATGCCAACCAGAATCCACCGCAGCGGATGCTGGAAACTCGACAGGGCAATCAGGGAAAGTCCCAACGGTGCCAACCCTATCAGCACCGAGGCGGCAACGAGCCCCCAGGAATATAACGGATATTCAACGAGGAAGGCGATGTAAACCGTTGTAATGGTGAGCAGTGTGAAGAGCATGAATCGGTTGCTGCGCTGCTCGTGATAGGGCACAGTCGAGTACATGAAAAGAACACCTGCAGCTGCCAAAGAGGCAAGACCAACGATTTGCGCAAGGTCTCCCCATTTCCCTGGAGAGGGAAGAAAGATAAATGCCGCAAAGTGAAGACTGATTAATAGCCAACCAGTGAGCCAGAGTCCTGCGACCGGAGACTTTCCCTGCTTCGCCAGAGAAGCGAAGGCGCAGGATAAGAGGCCTACCGTCGCAAGATCGGGAATCTGGCTCCAATCCAAAAGAGTAAACCTCGCTTCTGAAGCTGCAGAAGAATCGATTGGACTTTATCGCTCTGGGTACACTATAGCTTATTTAATGAATGAGCGACCCACAGCGACACTAGAGTAACGTGTGACTTAAACTTCCGCCTGTAACTCCGCAGGTAACCAACGCCCGCTTCCTCAGTGATTTCTGGTTCATGGGCTCATAGACTGAATGCTATGAGTGCAAGCTTATACATTGTAGTTGAAGGTGAAGATCCGGGTTTTGATATCTACGTGCGTGGTCATGCGCTTGCGCGTAATGAAGATGTTCTTCAACGCCTTGCGTCGACATTACGAGTAAAGCCGCTCCTCGATTTCTTCTCTGCAGACCGGGATTCGATGGCACTCCTGCTGGAGCAGGGAACCGGAAATCCTGATTGGGCGCAGAATCTACCTGAGCCCCAGTGGTACAGTGCCCTAGACGGACTGGCAACTGTTCGAGCCTTTCTTGAGTTTATTGCCGCGACTCCCGCGGCGCTTGGCTCCGAGACGGCGCCGGTGTTGCGCGAGTTGAAAGAGTACGAGCGAGTTCTTCTGAAGACGAGTGATCGAAGACTACGGTGGCACCTGGCGGCGAGTTGGTACTAAACCTGTTCCGCACAAATGAAGCGAATGAGCGAACCAGAGATTATTTCGCTCTTGCCTCAGCAGGACGCGGCGCAAAAACATTTCCAAGGCGTTGAATCTCCGCGCCAACATTTCGAAGCTTTTCTTCGATTCTTTCGTATCCGCGATCCATGTGGTAGACGCGGTCAAGAATGGACTCACCATCCGCAACCAGCGCGGCTAGAACCAGAGAGGCAGAGGCGCGCAGATCGGAGCACATGACCGCAGCGGCCGAGAGACGCGAAGGTCCTCGAACCGTCGCG
This sequence comes from Acidobacteriaceae bacterium, assembly GCA_037439805.1. GTDB lineage: Bacteria > Acidobacteriota > Terriglobia > Terriglobales > Acidobacteriaceae > Telmatobacter. Next base: position 20,369 of record JBBIVH010000006.1, on the reverse strand, counting down.
GTGCGTCCATCGACGCGGATGTTCGCCCCCATCCGAATAAGTTCCTGAACGTGCATAAAGCGATTTTCAAAGATGTTCTCTTTGATCGCGCTGACACCCTCTGCCTGCGTGGCAAGAGCCATATATTGAGCCTGCATGTCTGTAGGAAAGCCCGGATACTCTTCTGTTGAAATATCTGCGGCGCGCAGCGCTCCATCGGAGCACACGCGAACTGAATGGTCGTTCACTACGTCAATCCTGGCGCCCGCTTCCTCTACTTTCCCAATGACTGCTCGAATGTGCTCCGGATTGCAGTCGGCAACGAGCAAGTCGCCACCCGTGATTGCACCGGCGATCAGAAAAGTGCCTGCCTCGATGCGATCGGGATGGATGCGATGATGTGCGCCGTGCAGCTTCTTTACACCCTGGATGCGAATTGTTGATGTGCCTGCGCCCTCAATGTACGCGCCCATGGCGACGAGGAGCACAGCCAGATCAACAACCTCCGGCTCCCGCGCGCAATTCTCCATGACGGTTTCGCCTTCGGCGAGTACGGCAGCCATGAGAAGATCTTCAGTGCCAGTCACAGTGATCTTGTCGAAGACGAGATGCGTGCCTTTCAATTTGCTTGCGCGGGCCTCGATGTATCCATGAGCCTGCTCGATGGTCGCGCCCATTTTCTCCAGGCCCTTGATGTGTAGGTCGATCGGACGGCCGCCGATAGCGCACCCGCCTGGAATGGCCACGCGAGCAAGCCCCATGCGAGCGACCAGCGGGCCAAGAACGAGCGAGCTGGCGCGCATGGTCTTGACGATCTCATACTGCGCGACAGGATCAGAGAGACTGCTGCAGCAGATCGTTGTGCGATTGGAGGCGTCACCGACGCCCATGCGCACTTCAGCGCCCATGGAAGAGAGCAGACGTTTTTCCGTCTCGATATCACGCACGTATGGAATGTTGTCGAGCGTGACCTGCTCGTCGGTGAGGATTGCCGCGGCCATACACGGCAATGCGGAGTTCTTTGCTCCGGAGATGCGTACTGTGCCGCGGAGCGGGTTGCCCCCACGAATTACAAACTTGTCCATGAATCTCTGGTGCTCCTGATTTCATAGTGTAAATCGCAGCAGGAGCGTGCATGGAGGGCGAGGCTACGCTAGAAGTCATTCTGAGCGCGTCAGAACACAGTGGAGTGGGCGATAAGGCAGGGTATTCGCTCATCTGGAGTAAGAAGCGAATCCAGCCTCATCGCCCGAACCGAAACCGTGGAGTCTATGGCGTGGCGCCAATCTCGTAATTCAAGGTTGCCAGCGCCAGGCGATATTGATACTGCGCGTTGGTGTTACCGATGGCAGCGTCGGTCTGCTGATATTGCGCCTGGCTCAGTTCCACAATTGAGCTCAGTCCCATCTGATACCTTGTCTGCGCGAGCTTGAGGGCGAGGTTTGCTTCGTCGAGCAGTTGTGCCGACACGGTCACACGCTGATAGGCCGTGTTTGCGGCAAGCCAGGAGGTACGAATATCGCGCACAATGATATCGCGCAACTGGCGGGTTTGTTCGGCGCTCGCCTGTGCACGCAGGTGTGCCTCTTTTGCCTGCGCAGTGTAGAGAAATCCGTTGAAGATCGGGAAGCTCATGTTGACGCCTACAGCACCCCACCAGTTACTTGTATAGAACTGGTCTGGCCGCACGGGAACACTGCCAACTGTGCCTGCTGCGCTGATTGTAGGAAAGAGCTGGTCACGTTGTGCGTGGCTGAATTTCACTTCTGACTGCTGAGTGAATTTGAGAGCTTGCAGATCGGGGCGCTGCTGCAGACCGAGAGTGATGAGCGGCGCTGCATCGCCGGG
>JBBIVH010000006.1:0-18442 GCA_037439805.1 Acidobacteriaceae bacterium | reverse complement strand
TGCTTCTCACGGCCGGTGTGGATGATGAGGTAGACCGCGGGGACGAGGAAGATGGTGACCACCACAGATGCTGCGAGCCCGCCGATGACCGCACGCGCTAGAGGCGCGTACTGTTCACTACCAGCTTCGAGTCCAATTGCCATGGGAATCATGCCGAGGAGTGTAGCGAGCGAAGTCATCAGAATCGGACGCAGTCGAACCTTGCATGATTGCACGACAGCTTCCAGCAAAGGCAACCCTTGATTGTGCAGGATGCCGGCAAACTCCACGATGAGAATGCTGTTGGAGACCACGATTCCCGTCATCATAATCACTCCCATGAGCGACATGATGTTGAGTGTGCTCCCCGTTATCAGAAGAGTAACAACCACTCCGGCGAGGCCAGGGGGGATGGCCATGAGGATGATGAACGGATCAATGAACGATCGGAACTGAGACATGAGAATCAGGTAAACCATGAGCACAGCTACGACCAGACCAAAGCCAAACTCAAGAAATGCATGATTCATGTTGACCACTGCCCCGCGTAGCGTGATAACGGTATTTCTATCGGTGGCTGTGTTCTTGAGAAGCTTCTGAATATTCGCGCCAACTCCCTGCAATGCTTCTCCTTTTGTGGATACGAAGATGTCGATCACGCGGCGGATCTGATAGTGATCCACCTCCGTAGGAGTATTGATCAGCTGTATATTCGCCACCGAGCTCAATGGCGTATAGCCAGAGACATGGTCGCCTTTCCAGACAGTCGGTGCCAGGTCTTCCGCTCCTTGCGCCTCCTGCATGGGCGAGTATCCCGCAGGATGCACGCCGCGCAACGGTATGCTTTCAAAGTCCTGCATCGTCATGTGCTGGAGGGTGTGGTTCTGGTATTGCACCGTGACCATGTAGTTGTTTCCGCTCTTCGGGTCAATCCAGTAACTCGGTGCTACCATCCCGTCGGAAGTCATAGCGGTGATGACGTTATCGACGACTTGTTGCGCGGAGAGCCCTATCAGGCTTGCCTTTTCGCGGTCAATATTAAGTGCGATTCCTGGATAATCCAGGTCCTGCGGAATATACACGCCGCTGACATCTGGCATTCCGTTAATCTTTGACGCCAGAGACTTTGCAAGCGCGTATGCGCTATCCATATCCATGGAACTGATCTGGACGTCAATCGGAGCCGGCAGGCCTTGATTAATCACACCATCCACCAGCCCGCCAGCCTGGTAATAGGCCGCCAGCTCGGGCATGTCATGAGACAACTTCTGCTGCACGCGGTGCATGTATTCATAGCTGCCGACGCTGTGGTCTTCCTTCAGGCTAGTTTGAACGAACGCTGTGTCCATGGACGCATTGGGCGTGAAGATGGAAGAGAGGTCTGGATACACGCCGATGTTGGAAACAACCATGTCCATGTCGGATGGTTTTACAACGCTGCGAATCTCCTGCTCGACTTTGGCGATATATTGATTGCTGACCTCGAGCCGGGTGCCGCTGGGCATGCGCACGTTGATAATGAACTGGCCTGGATCCGTTCTTGGGAAATATGCCCTGCCGAGAAACGGAAACAATCCCAGAAGGATGACGGCGAGTCCGCCAAGTATAACGGCGGCTGTTGCCGTGGGCCGCTGGAGAACTCTGAACGCGAGTTGCTCGTACCGCGTCAGCATCCTTTGAAACTGTTCGTTGAACTTGCGTTCAAAACGAGCAAAGAAGTTCGGATCGCCTGCGCCTCCGTGGGCATCATCGTGGGAAAGGCGGATGAAGTTCGCACAGTAAAGCGGCACCACCGTCATGGCAAAGAAGTAGGAGGCGAAGATCGAGAGCACGACACCTAAAGCGAGCGGCGTGAAGATGTACTTGCTGATGCCCGTCAGAAAGGCGACGGGGAAGAAGACGATGGAGGTGGTCGATGTCGCGGCGAGCACGGCCAGTGACACTTCCATGCCGCCTTTCTCGGCGGCTTCGGCAGGAGGCGATCCCATCTCCATGTAACGAAAGATATTTTCCAGCACGACAACGGAGTCGTCGATGAGGCGCGAGAAGGCAAGCGCAAGTCCGCCGAGGATCATGGTGTTGATCGATCCGCCCATGGCATTGGTCAATAAAAGACAAACAAGCGCAGAGAGCGGTATCGAGAGCAGAACGGCAAAAGTGGCGCGCGGACTTCCCAGAAAGATAAGAATCATCAAGCCCGTGAGCACCAGACCGATACTCGCTTCTTTTACAAGATTCTTGATAGCGAGCTTTACAAAAATGGATTGATCGAAAACCACTTCTGTCTTCAGCGCGGTAGGCACGTCCACCAGGTGCTTGATTGCCTCTTTCATGCCGTTAACGATCGTAATCGTATTGCTGTCGCCGCCTTGCTTGAAGATGGGCACATAGACCGAACGCTGACCATCGATGCGCACGATATTGTATTGCAATGCCCCGGAGTCTTCCGCCTTGCCAACATCCGCGACGAGAACGGATGAGTTGCCATAGGACTTGAGCGGCATCTCATTCATCGACTTCGCATCGGGAAACTGGCTATTGGCGTAGATGTTGAAGTCTTTTGAGCCGATGCGCACGTCGCCAGCGGGAAGAATCAGGTTGGATGAATTGACGGCGGACACAACGTCGTTCAGACTCAGATTGCGAGCCTCCATCTTCACTGGATCCACGTAAATCTGAATCTGGCGGTAGGTTCCGCCAAAGGGCTGCGGCACGGATGCGCCCTGAATGTTGGAGATCTGATTGCGCACCTGGAATTGTGCAATGTCCTTCAGCGCAGTTTCATTCAGCCCATTGCCTTTCAGTGTGACAAGACAGACCGGCTGCGTGGACGCATCCATGCCGAGCACAACCGGGGGCAGGGTGCCGGGAGGAAGTCGCCGCAGGTCAGCCATCGCGAGATTGGCCACATTACTGAGCGCAGCATTGGGGTCTGTGCCGGGCTTGAAGTAGATCTTGATGAGACTGACGCCTGTTAGCGAACGAGATTCGCTGTGGTCCACGTTTGCGGCAAGGGTAAAGAATCGCTCAAATGTATTCGTAATATCCGCTTCGATCTGCTCCGGCGGCATTCCGTTATAGAACGTTGCAACGACCACCACCGGCATGTCGATCTTGGGAAAGAGATCAACAGGCATGCGGGCTACATTGACGACGCCGACCAGGCTCACCATGAGGCAGAGCATGATGATGAAGAAGGGGAACTTAAGAGCAAACTTCGGCATTACTTATTCGCCCCCCCGTTGGCGTCTTGTTCTGCGGTCATGTCGATCACGCCGCCATTTTCGCGCGCTACATCCGATGTAGGCTCAGTGACCTGAATCGGCGCGACCTGTTCTCCCTCTGCATACTTCTCCTGACCACCCACAATGACCCGATCGCCCACCTGCAAGCCGGACTTGATTTCAGCCAGCTTGGACCCGCGCAGTCCTGCTTGCACTCCACGCATGTGCACGCGATTGCTGGAATCGACGACGGCGACGGTGTCTTTGCCGTCGTGCAGCAAAAGAGCCTCGACAGGGATCGTAATTATATTCTGGACTTGCGCGAGGGGCAGGGAAGCATTGGCGTACATGCCAGGCGTGATCGATAAATCCTTATTCTCCACGTCCACTTCGGTTTCCATGGTTCGCGTTTCAAAATTCACCTGTCGCGTGAAGCGGACAATCTTGCCTGTAAAGGATCTGTGAATCGCATCCACGCGTACTTCGATCGGATCGCCCACGTGAACGTACTGCACATCTGCTTCCGGAACAGGCATGCGCAGCCTCAATAGGCCACTTTGGGCAAGCCGAACGATTGGAATGTCCTGTGCATTGGAGTTGGTGCCACTCTGAATCAGGGCGCCCGTATCGGCATAGCGCCAGACGATGACGCCATCGATAGGAGCAATCACATTCGTATAATTGCTGATTGCCTGGACGCGCTGATTATCCGATTGCGTCACCTGAACATGCTGTTGCGCGGCCGCAACTGCTGCCTGCGCAGCGTCTACATGCGCTTCAGAGGAGAGGTCCTTGCCCTGCGCATCATCCAGTTCCTGCTGCGCAATCAGGCCAGGCTGCACCTTTGAAGTGTCCAATAGCCGTTGATAGTCCGCATGCAGTGCGGCATGCATCGCTTCGGCCTGCTTCACTTCATGCTGGGCACGAATCAAATCGTCCTTGGCCTGCTGCATTGAGAACTTTGTTCCCTGCAACTGCGCGTTCAGCTCTGGAACTTCCAGAACTGCGAGAACCTGTCCTTCACGGACCTTGTCTCCGATGTCCACGTTGATCTTGACCATGAAACCGGTCACCTTAGGGTGAACATCGACAATCTGGTAGGGCTGAAACTGCCCGGCAAGACTGAGCGCATGTTCGATATTTCCAGTTGCCGCGACGGCGACCTTCGCAGTGGGAATCATTGCTGCGCTTGCTTCGGAGGCACCTGAACCTGAATGGCAACCGGAGAACGCCAAAGACGTCGCGAGGGCGAATCCGATCCCGGTGGGGAAAATCCATTGCTTCAGCATAGTGTTATAACACCTGTTCATCTGATTCTTCGGGTGATTGACGATCCATTGATTTCTATCAACTCAAATCATTCCGTGAAAGCCTGGAACTCTCGGAATGGCAAAGGCGGACGATGGAGACGCCAGGTCTGCCACCAGCGTCGGCGGGGGCGGCCTGAGGAATGCATGAGACATTGACCTTGCATCGCTTCGCACGGAGTTGCGAAGAGGGCCATTCAGGCAATGCAAGAGGGCGGAAGCGCAACCCCGGAAGGATGAGACCGACAAAAAACGCATTGAAGCCCGACCGCCCCTGCAGGACCGCTTTTAGATTCCCGTGATCTTCCTGATGGTCGCATGTCCGTGAGGTATTTCGCTCTTCTGAAAAGAAGCGCGCCTTCAGAATGTGTGCGGCTAATGTCTGCTGTGGACAGTAAAGCGACACCTTGTACGCAAAGCCCCAGAGAAAGACAACGAGGCCGAGACCTACAAGGGCCACGGCGAGGCACTTAGACCCGCTCCGTTTTTGGCTAAAATGGATCATTGTGATGACCGGTTGCTTCGTGCGCCAGAGATGGGCGCATCCTGTCACAGACCACAACCCCATCACCAGTTTCGATGCAATTCACTGAAAAAGGTAGTCTGCGGGAGTCAATAATCGCGAAAAATCCTGCGATTATTGACATGACATTCACGCAGGCCTGACTTCCATAGCCTCGCGCCCGCGCCATGAGGAAACGTGTCGCTCCTGTCAGCGGGAATGACGGTTTCTTCATCGCCGGCAGACGCTGTATTCTTGCCGCCTTTTCCAGTCCTCCCATGCCTGGCGACTCGACCCTGACCTCAGCGGTGCCAGAGAATCTGGTCTGCTTCCAGGGGGATAGCCGCCGCCGGATTGTTTGCCATAATGCGTGGGGTGTAGTCGCTCGCGGGTCTGTTGGCTGGAATTTGAGCCGAGTAGCGCCATGTATTTCCCGCAGCCAATGGCTCACCGGGACCGAGAGAGTGGCGCTCGGGCCCCTCAGCGAATTTTCCATCGGCATAGAGTTCCACCTGGACCGCATTTGGCGCCAACTCATCGAGATAAACATGGACTGTGAAGCAGTGCTCCTCGGCATTGGTTTCGACATGGACGCTGGTAAACCGGATGCGCGACCAGTGTTCCCGCAGGGCGGCACGCCACCGGACGATTTCTTGTGAGAAGGCAGGGCCGTTGGCCGTGCGAGCCTCGTAACCTGCTGCGAGCGGAACGTAATACTTCTCGGCGTATTCGCGCACACAGCGATTGGCGGAAAAGGCCGGGGTGAGCTGCGCCATGCTCTCGCGGATACGGTGAATCCAGCGAACGGGGATTCCGGATTCGTCACGGTCGTAAAACTGCGGGACCACCTCCTGTTCCAGCAGGGCATAGAGTTGCTCCGCTTCGGCTGCATCCCATGCCGGGTCGTCTCCATGCTCCCTTCCATCGCCAAGCGCCCATCCAACTTCGGATGTGTAGGCTTCTGCCCACCAGCCATCCAGCTCCGACAGATTCAGGCAACCATTCACAAGTACCTTCATGCCGCTGGTTCCACAAGCTTCCCAGGGTCGCCGGGGTGTATTCAACCACACGTCCACACCCTGCACCATTTGCTCGGTGAGCCGCATGTCATAGTCACTGAGGAAGACAACGTGATTGCGCGCCTCCGTATGCCGAATGAAATGAATCCACTGACGGATCATTTCTTTCCCATGGGCGTCCTGAGGGTGCGCCTTGCCTGCGATGACCAGCTGCACAGGCCGCTCTTTGTTCGTGAGGATTGCCAGAAGTCGGTCTGGATTGTGCAGAAGCAGGTTAGGACGCTTATAGGAAGCAAATCTCCTTGCAAACCCAAGAGTCAGGGCATCCGGCTCAAAGACTCGGCCGGTCATCGCGAGTTCTTCGCTGGAAGCGCCATGTCCGGCCATCTGTCTTGCGAGGCGTTTCCGGATGAAGCTCACGAGTCCCTGCCGGGACGCATAGCGCATCTGCCAGATTCTGCCATCAGGGATGCGGCGCAGACCCTCTGCAATATCGTTCGCGGCGCCGTCCCAGCGGCTCAGTCCGCAGGCTTCGGTCCAAAGCTCGTCGGCGAGGTGTGAGTCCCAGATGGGTACATGGACGCCGTTCGTGACATGGCCGATGGGCACCTCGGCCTCAGGCCAACGCGAGAAGGTGCTCTGAAATAGTGCGCGACTTACTTTGCCATGGAGCCGGCTCACCCCGTTGACGGCTCCGCAGCCGCGTAGAGCCAGCAGTGCCATGCTGAAGGGTTCGGCCTCATCGTGAGGATTTTGACGGCCTAGAGCAAGGAAGTCCGTCATCGGAATGCGAAGCTGGTCCTGCACGTAGTGGCGCAGGTTGCGTTCCACCAGTTCGGGCGAGAACCGATCAAAGCCCGCGGCCACGGGTGTATGGGTCGTGAAGAGTGTACCTGTGCGCGTTGCCGTCAGAGCCGTCTCGAAGTCTACCTGGTGGTTATGCATGTAGTCGCTGGCGCGCTCCAGCACGGCAAAAGCGGCATGACCCTCATTGAGGTGGCAGACTTCCGGTTGAATTCCCAGTGCTCGCAACAGTCGCCAGCCGCCGATGCCCAGCACCTGCTCCTGACTGATGCGGAGCTCAGGACCACCTCCGTACAGCTCGCCCGTGATGCCGCGGTACTCAGGCAGATTGGCCGGGTCGTTTGTATCCAGAAGGTACAGGATGGATCGGCCCACCTCAACCTGCCAGGCACGAATCCACAACCGAAATCCAGGAATCTCCATCGAGATGCGCAGCCATTCTCCATTGGTCTGGCGGACCGGGCGAATGGGCAACTGTCCCGGCTCATTGAAGGGGTACAGAGCTTGCTGATTTCCATCGAGGTCAATCCGCTGCCGAAAATATCCAACCTGATAGAGCAGCCCAACGCCAATGACCGGAATGCCGAGATCGCTGGCAGACTTCAGTTGATCTCCTGCGACGTTGCCCAGTCCGCCTGAGTAGATGGGCAGGGCATCGCTCAACATGTACTCCATGCTGAAATAGGCGACTGCGTTGAACGGGGGAGAAGGGAACGTGCGTTGAAACCAGCTTGCTTGTTGCTCCCGATGCCTGCGTCTGCGATAAATCTCTGCAATGAGGGCAGTAAACTTTGGATTGGCAATCTGACTGTTCAGCTTGTCGCGCGAGACGGTCTGGAGCATCACCCATGGATTGCGTGTCTGCTCCCAGAGTTCCGGATCAAGCTGTGCCCAAAGGTCGTCTGCTGCATGGTTCCACGACCAGCGCAGGTTCAAAGCAATCTCCGTCAATGCCTCCATCGCGGACGCAAACGCAGGTTTTTCAGAATCCATCGCCCCCCCTGACTCAGTGCATGGTCTTCCGCCTTGCCCATCGGTAAGATGCAGTACTTGGGCAATTCGTCAACAGCCTTAGAAAAAATGCTTGGGGATGTTCGCGCTTCCTAAGATTCGGACGCTGGATTGTTGTGTCAAAAAGCGAATGGCGCACCCCGAAGAGTGCGCCATTCTGTGGAAGTGCTTTGGTCTTCTTTAGCCGCGGCGAGCGGAAGGAATGGGCTCGGCTTGTTCTGCGAGGTACTTGTCCACCGCAGCGGCTGCCTTGCGTCCTTCGGAGATCGCCCAGACGACAAGGGATTGGCCGCGACGCATATCGCCGGCCGCGAAGACTCCGTCGACGGATGTTTTGTAATCCGTGGTGGCAACGTTGCCGCGCGCATCCAGCGTTACGCCAAGGTGCTCCAGCATGCCGTTCTTCACTGGCCCGAGAAAGCCCATGGCCAGCAGAACCAGATCCACATCCATCGTGAACTCTGATCCTGGAATCGCATCGAACTTAGGTGGCGGCCCGACGCGAACCGCTTCTAGTTGCTTCAGGTTGCCTTTTTCATCGCCGATGAAGCGGATGCTGTTGATGCTCCAGTCGCGAATGCCGCCTTCCTCGTGCGCGCTTTCCGTGCGCAGTTGCAGCGGCCAAAGAGGCCACGGCGTTGAGCCGGCCCGTGTCTCAGGCGGCTTGGGCATGATCTCAAACTGGTGCACGCTGAGCGCGCCCTGGCGATGGCTTGTGCCAAGACAGTCCGCACCGGTATCGCCGCCGCCAATGATGACGACGCGCTTGCCTTTTGCGCTGATGGCGATGGACTCATTGACCACATCGCCTTCGTTGCGGCGATTTTGCTGGGGCAGAAACTCCATGGCAAAGTGAATGCCCTTGAGCTCGCGTCCAGGTATCTTCAGGTCGCGCGGCTGCTCGGAGCCGCCGCAGAGCAGAATTGCATCGTAATGGTCGGTGAGCGCCTCGATTGGAACATTTCCGCCAACGTGCGCGTTGGTGAGGAAGGTGATGCCCTCTGCGCGCATCTGCTCCAGACGGCGATCGATGACATGCTTTTCGAGCTTGAAGTTGGGGATGCCATAGCGGAGCAGGCCGCCGATCCGGTCATTCTTCTCGTAGACGGTGACCGAGTGCCCAGCGCGGCGCAGTTGTTGCGCTGCCGCCAGGCCGGCAGGACCGCTGCCAACCACCGCAACACGCTTGCCGGTGTTGTGTTCCGGCGGCTCGGGATGAATCCATCCCTCTTCCCAGGCGCGCTCCACGACACTGCGTTCAATCAGCTTGATCGAAACTGGAGGCATGTTGATGCCAAGCACGCACGAAGCCTCGCAAGGAGCAGGACAGATGCGGCCCGTAAATTCTGGAAAATTATTTGTCGCGTGGAGTCGGCGAATTGCGTTCTCCCAGCGGCCGTTGTAAACAAGATCGTTCCAGTCGGGGATGAGATTGTTGACCGGGCATCCGGTGTGGCAGAAGGGAACACCGCAATCCATGCAGCGTGCGCCCTGCTCCCGCTGCTTCTCTTCAGAAAACGGCTGATAAATCTCAAACCAGTCGTGGATGCGTTCTTCCGGTTTGCGCCGCGTCGGCTGCTCGCGATCCAGCTCGAGAAAACCTGTGACCTTACCCATGCTGCACCTCTGCTGCTGCCGTCACCAGAGGTGACGAGGTTATCGGAGCTACGTAGACCGATTCCACCCGCGGAACGTCGAGCACACGCTTGTATTCATGCGGGAAGACCTTGATGAAGCGCGGCTGTGCATCGGCCCAGTGTTCCAGGATCCACGCGGCGCGCGGGCTGCCCGTCAGGTCGCGATGCCGCTCCAGCAGGGTGCGCACCTCGGCCACATCTTCGTTCGTTGCCAGCGGCTCAAGATCAACACTTGCTTTGTTGCAGCGGCGCGTGGAGAAGTCGCCTTGGTCATCGTAGACAAACGCGCGGCCACCGCTCATGCCCGCGGCGAAGTTCCGGCCTGTCGATCCAATCACGAGCACCGTGCCGTTGGTCATGTACTCGCATCCGTGATCGCCCACGCCCTCGACCACAGCGGTTGCGCCCGAGTTGCGGACGGCGAACCGCTCACCGGCAATTCCATTCAGAAAGACCTCGCCGCTCGTTGCACCATACAGCACGACGTTGCCAACCAGGATGCTTTCCTCGGGCAAGAAACTGGAGGTCTTCGGCGGATAGGCAATGATGCGACCACCGGAAAGGCCCTTGCCGAGATAGTCGTTGCTGTCGCCTTCCAGCTCGAGCGTGACCCCATTCGGCACGAAAGCGCCAAAACTTTGCCCGGCGGATCCGTGAAACTTGTAGTGAATTGTTCCGTCCGGCAGTCCGGCTGAACCGTAGCGCCGCGCAATCTGGCCGCCCAGCATAGCGCCCACGGTGCGATGGACATTGCGAATGGCAAAGCTGCCCTTGACGGACTGTTTGGATTCAAGTGCGGGCGCAGCCTGCGTGATCAGCGCATGATCGAGAGCCTGGTCGAGGCCATGGTCCTGTGCCTGCACCTTGCGGCGCGCTACGCGAGAGGGAACTGTCGGCAGGTAGAGAATCGACGAGAGGTCGATGCCCTTAGCCTTCCAGTGCGCATCGGCGATGGCCGCGTCAATCTTGTCCACACGGCCCACCATCTCATCCACTGTGCGGAATCCAAGCTTCGCCATATGCTGGCGCATCTGCTCGGCGATAAAGAAGAAGAAGTTGATCACGTGCTCCGGTTCGCCCTGAAACTTGGCGCGCAGCACCGGGTCCTGCGTCGCAATGCCGACCGAGCAGGTGTTCAGGTGGCACTTGCGCAGCATGATGCAGCCCATCGTGATCAACGGCGTTGTCGCAAAGCCGAACTCTTCTGCGCCTAGAAGGGCAGCGATCACCACGTCACGTCCCGTCTGCAGTTTGCCATCGGTCTGCACGCGAATGCGTCCGCGCAGATCGTTCAGCAGAAGCACCTGCTGCGTCTCGGCAAGCCCCAGCTCCCAGGGCAGCCCCGCGTGTTTGATGGAACTCAGCGGGGAAGCGCCTGTGCCGCCGCTGTCGCCTGAGATGAGCACAACGTCTGCATGCGCTTTGGACACACCCGCTGCAACCGTTCCGACTCCAACCTCGGAGACGAGCTTCACCGCGATGCGCGCCTGCGGATTGACGTTCTTCAGGTCGTAGATGAGCTGCGCCAGATCTTCAATGGAATAGATGTCGTGATGCGGCGGAGGAGAAATCAGGCCGACACCGGGAATCGAATGCCGCGTCTTCGCAATGACTTCATCGACCTTGTGACCAGGCAACTGGCCACCTTCGCCGGGCTTTGCCCCCTGCGCCATCTTGATCTGCAGTTCATCCGCATTGACGAGGTAGTTCGTCGTCACGCCGAAGCGCCCACTGGCAACCTGCTTGACGGCGCTGCGCCGCGAGTCGCCATTTGGGTCCGGAGTGAATCTTGTTTCGTCCTCGCCGCCTTCTCCAGTGTTGGACATACCGCCCAGCCGGTTCATGGCAATAGCCAGAGTCTCGTGCGCTTCTTTGCTGATCGAGCCATAGCTCATCGCGCCCGTGGTGAACCTCTTGACGATTTCCTTCGCCGGCTCAACCTCTTCGATCGGAATCGGATTCTCTGCATGCTTCAACTGCAGCAGGCCGCGCAGCGTGCAGAGGTTGCGGTTCCGATTGTCGATGAGGTCCGTGTACTCCTGGAAAGTGTTTGGATTATTCTGGCGCACGGCATGTTGAAGCTTGCTGATCGTCTGCGGATTCAGCAGGTGATACTCTCCGCCTTCGCGATATTGATACTGTCCGCCAACGACCAGTTCCGTCTCGGATTCCGTGAGCGGCTGGAAGGCATAGGCGTGCTTCATCTGGGCCTCTCGCGCCAGCACATCCAGGCCGATGCCTTCCACGCGCGATGCGGTGCCCGGGAAGTAGTCCCGGATGAGCGCCTCGTTCAAGCCCACCGCCTCAAAGACCTGCGCGCCACGATAACTTTGCAGCGTACTGATGCCCATCTTCGAGAAGGTCTTCAGCAGTCCCTTATTAATGGCCTTGATGAAGTTCTTTTCTGCCTGATTGCCGGTGACATTGTGCGGCAGAAGCCCGCGGCGCTTGAGATCGTGCAAGGTTTCGATGGCGAGATAGGGATTGATTGCGCTTGCGCCGTAGCCGATGAGGAGTGCAAAGTGCATGACCTCGCGCGGCTCGCCGCTCTCGATAATCAGCGCAACCTGCGTGCGCGTCTTGTCCCGCACCAAACGGTTATGAACCGCGGCCATCGCCAGCAGGCTGGGAATCGGCGCGTAAGTTGAGTCCACGCCACGGTCGGAGAGGATGAGAAGTGTGTAGCCGGAATCCACGGCGTGTGCGGCGCGACTGCTCAGGTCGTCAAGGCTCTGGCGCAGGCCCACTTCGCCATCCGCAGCGCGGAAGAGCGCAGGCAGTGTGGTCGCCAGCAAATCGCCGGAAGAGATGCGGCGCAGCTTTTCGAGATCACGATTGCTCAGGATGGGATGCGGCAGTTTGAGCGTGTGGCAATTCTCCGGCGTTTCCGCAAGGATATTCCGCTCCGTTCCGATATAGCTGATGAGCGACATCACCAGCTCTTCCCGGATGGGGTCAATCGGCGGATTGGTTACCTGCGCGAACAACTGCCGGAAATAATTGAAGAGGGGCTGTGGATGGTCAGAGAGACAGGCGAGCGGCACATCGGTGCCCATGGAACCCACCGGCTCTTCACCCTTGGCGCCCATTGGCGCGAGCAGGATGCGCAGATCCTCCTCGCTGTAGCCATAGGCGCGCTGGCGGCGCAGCAGGGTCTCAGGATTGGAAGCGATGACGCGCGCCGGCTCAGGGAGCTGTTCCATCGTCACCTGTTGCTCCTGCAACCACTTGCCATAGGGCTGGCGTGAAGCGAGATCCTTCTTAGTCTCGGCATCAGAGATGATGCGCTTCTGCACCGTGTCCACAAGGAACATGCGGCCCGGCTGCAGACGGCCCTTCTTGCGAATATCCTCCGCGGGCACATCGATCACGCCCGCTTCGGACGCCAGCACGACCAAATCATCTTTGGTGACGATATAGCGTCCAGGGCGCAGTCCGTTGCGGTCCAGTGTGGCTCCGATTACGCGACCATCTGTGAACGCAATCGCCGCTGGACCATCCCACGGTTCCATGAGTGATGCGTGAAACTCGTAGAACGCCCGCTTGTCCTCATCCATGTCCGGATTCGCGGACCAGGCTTCGGGAATCAGCATGGCCATCACATGGGGCAGGGAACGGCCCGACTGGTAGAGAAATTCGACTGCATTATCGAGCGAGGCCGAATCGCTGCCGCCCGGCACGACCACCGGGAAGAGCTTGTCAATCTGGTCGCTGTGCAAGGGGCTCTCAAAGACTGATTGGCGAGCATTCATCCAGCTCACGTTGCCGCGGATCGTATTGATCTCTCCGTTGTGCGCAACGTAGCGATACGGATGCGCAAGCTTCCAGCTCGGGAAGGTATTCGTGGAGAAGCGCTGATGGACGAGGCAGAGCGCGCTCGTCACAAGCGGATTGGCCAGCTCAAAGTAGAACTTCTCGATCTGCGGAGCCAGCATCAGACCTTTGTAAATGATCGTCCGGCACGAGAAGGACGGGACATAGAAGTCCTCTTTGCCTTCAATCTCCGATTCGGCAATCTCGTTTTCCGTGCGGCGGCGCACACGGAAAAGAAGCCGCTCGAAGCTCTCTTCATCCATGCCGGCCGGGCATCCCGCAAAGAACTGCTCGATGTAGGGCTGCGAAGCGCGCGCCTCGCGACCGATGGCGTCGCCGTTCACCGGCGTGTCGCGCCATCCCAACACCGCCAGGCCCTCTTCCTGCGCAATCCGCTCGAAGACGCCTTCACATTGCAAGCGGCTGTGCTTGTCGACCGGGAGAAAGCACATGGCCACGCCGTACGCACCGGGCTCAGGCAGTCGCATGCCGAGCTCGCCGCATTCGCGCGCGAAGAACACGTGCGGAATCTGAATCAGAATGCCGGCGCCATCCCCCGTTTCAGGGTCGCTACCCGCCGCTCCGCGGTGCGTCAGGTTGATCAGAACCTCAAGGCCCTTTCGGATAATCTCGTGGCTCTTTTCTCCGCGAATACTCGCCACAAGGCCCATGCCGCAGGCATCGTGCTCATTGCGAGGTTCATAGAGACCCTGCGGGTCAGGAATACGGAGACGGGAATCCGATGTGTTCATGGCCACCCTCTGGATGAAGCATTGACTTGCACTGGTCGAACGGTTGCGGGCTGTGAAGATACACAGCTAGCATGGCAATTCCCACCGGGCTTCGCCATTGACTTGATTTGTGCAGACCCGCTGTCGCGAACCTGGCCGTGTCTGGGAAATTGCTGACAGTTTTAATATAACGGAAAAGAAAACAGCCCATGGAACTCTTTTAGGATGAGCGGGGCATTTCGGCCTGCCATACCAGAAAACGAGATGAAGCCTGCGCAGGCTTTTGCGAAAAAGGCGCCACCGCCGGGGTGAAGGGACGTGCTTGCTCCTGAATGCTGGGTGCGAACCGGGATCTCTTCGCCGGCAGCCGGACGCTCAAAGGCGGCAAATCAGGAGTTCGCGCTCGTAAATCATCTCCGGCGGCAAATGGTCATGAAGCTGGATGAAGAGCTCTTCGTGGGAGATGACTTCTTTTTTCCAGGCCAAGCGGTCGATGCGCAGGAGTTCATCGAAAGTCTCGCGTGGAAAAGCGAGACCGGACCAGTCAATGTCCTCATAGTGCGGCACCCATCCGATAGGTGTCTCGCGCCCCTGAGTGCGCCCATGTACTCTGTCGACGATCCAGCGCAGGATGCGCATGTTCTCGCCGTAGCCCGGCCAGATAAATTTCCCGCTCTCATCTTTACGGAACCAGTTCACGTGGAAGACGCGCGGCGTCACGGCAAGGGCCCGCTGCATTTTGATCCAATGGCGGAAATAGTCGCCCATGTGATAGCCGCAGAAGGGAAGCATCGCCATGGGATCGCGCCGCACCTGACCGATGACGCCATTCGCCGCAGCGGTCATTTCCGAGCCCATGGTCGCGCCCATGTAGACCCCGCTCGACCAGTTGAATGCCTGATAGACCAGGGGCAGAGTACCGGAGCGTCGGCCGCCGAAGATGATGGCGCTGATGGGCACGCCTTCGGGCGACTCCCAGTCGGGATCAATCGTCGGGCATTGCGAGGCAGGCGCGGTGAAGCGTCCGTTTGGGTGGGCGGCCGTCCGGCCTGTCCGGGCTCCTATTTCCGGGGTCCATCGCTCACCCCGCCAATCCAGGCAATGGTCCGGCGGCTTCTCCGTCATGCCTTCCCACCACACGCCGCCGTCGGGTGTGAGGGCAACGTTGGTGAAGATGGAGTTGCGCGCCAGCGTCGCCATGGCGACGGGGTTGGTTTTCGCCCCGGTGCCGGGAGCGACGCCGAAGAAACCTGCTTCAGGATTGATCGCACGCAGCCGCCCGTCGGCATCCGGGCGAATCCACGCGATGTCATCGCCGACCGTCCACACCTTCCAGCCCTTCATCGCCCTGGGCGGAACCAACATGGCGAAGTTGGTCTTGCCGCAGGCCGAAGGGAACGCAGCGGCGACGTAGGTCTTTTCTCCTTCCGGGCTTTCCACGCCAAGAATCAGCATGTGCTCTGCCATCCAGCCTTCGTCGCGCGCGATATTTGAGGCGATTCGCAGGGCGAAGCATTTCTTACTGAGCAGGGCATTGCCGCCATACCCCGAACCGTAAGACCAGATCTCGCGCGTCTCAGGAAAGTGGACAATGTACTTCGTGTCGTTGCAAGGCCAGGCCACGTCCTGCTCTCCCGGCTTCAGCGGCATCCCCACGGAGTGCATGCAGGGTACGACGCGCTTCTCGTCCTTGTCGATCTCTGCGAAGACCGCCGCGCCAATCCGCGCCATGGTCCGCATTTGCGCGACCACGTAGGCGGAATCTGTTAGTTGGACGCCGATTCCAGACATCGGCGAACCGATCGGCCCCATGCTGAATGCCAGCACATACATCGTGCGCCCCTGCATACAGCCTCGAAAGAGCTGCTTCAGCCGTCGCCGCATCACAAAAGGATCTTCCCAGTTGTTGGTCGGTCCCGCTGCATCGCGCGAAAGGGAACAGATGAAGGTGCGGTCCTCGACGCGCGCCACATCTCCGGGAACCGAGCGCGCATAGTAGCACCCCGGCCAATGCTTTTTATTCAGCCGCACAAAAGTTCCCGCAGCGACAAGCCGATCGCAAATCATTTCGTATTCGGCGGCTGATCCATCGACCCAGTGGATGGATTCCGGGCGGCAAAGATCCGCCATCTTTTCAACCCACCGGATTAAATGCCTATTAGAGGTAAGGGGACGAACATGACTATGCGAGTTGATCGCTGCATGCGCGGAGACCATAGGCGAGCGTTGCCTCCCGGCTAGACAGTCAAATCTGGCGTTACCGCCCGGCAGTCGGTTTGAAAACGCCTGCATCTAAGCCGCCGCAAAGTATATCAGGACGAACAGCCTCATATCATGCGCACGGCTGCGCAGATGGTTAGACCTGCCACAGGAGCCCGCTTGCGGTCTGCGGAGGAGGGCGGGCCTAGGGCTCCATACTAGGCGTAGGCGGGACGAAGTAAGCGTCCACTGCCTTCGTCAGCGATTCCCGGTCAATTTTGAGTTCGCTTCCTTCATACCGGGCTGCCCAAACCATTTGATTGATAAGGTCGCGTGGATAGCAGGAACGCAGCTCCTGCTTGAGGGTGTTGCGGACGAAGTCGATTAAATCTGTGACCAACTCGTCTTCTACGACGATGTTGTGATCCGCAGCCACACGGCGGAATATCTCTTTGAAATGCTCTTCCTTGACTGCGCCAATATGAATCTTTGTCTGAATCCGGCGCAGGAAGGCCGGGTCCATTACGCGCATCGGGTCGAGGTTGGAGGCAAAGACAACCAGCATCTCGAAGGGAACTTCAATCTTCCGTCCGCCTGCCAGGGTAAGAAACTCAACGCGACGATCCAACGGCACGACCCACCGGTTTAGCAGTTCCTCAGGCAGTACACGCTGCCGGCCGAAATCATCGATAATGAGCACGCCGTTGTTCGCCTTCATCTGGGGCGGGCCAACGTAGTATCGCGTCGACTGGTTGAATTGCAGGTCAAGCATCTCAATGGTCAGTTCACCGCCGACGATTACCGTAGGTCGATGGCAGAGAACCCAACGTCCGTCAATTTCTGTGCTGCTTGAGCCTGGCCGTCGGCGATGGATGACCGGGTCATAGACCGCGATGATCTGCCCATCAATCTCCACTGCATGGGGAATCCAAACTTCATCGGTCGCGACTACTTTGGACATCGTCTCTGCAGCCGCGGTCTTTCCTACCCCCGGAGGGCCGTAGAGGAAGATCGGGGCGCCGGAATTCAATGCAGTACCGAACTGAGCCAGAGTCTTTTCGTCAAAGACCATGTGCGAGAACGCCTTCTCAACATCCTTCGGCCCTACGATGAGATTCCGCACACTCTGCCTCTGAACCATGTCAACGTAGCTGGCAAGGGAGACTGGTGCTGCGCCGGAGTATTGGCTTTGGGACAGAAGCTCCAGCGCCCTGGTGCGTCCCTGGGAGGTAATCGCCAGGTTCGGAACGTTGACGCTCATGCCGGTCACTTCGCAGAGAAGCTTCCCCCGGAGACGATTGAAGAGATCGTTCGCGACCTCGAACCCGATACACATTTTTTCGCCCATTTCAAGCAGGGAAAAGGGGCCACTGAGGTAAAGCGCCTTGAGGGCGATGTCTTCCAGGGTGGCTTCGCGCACACCCATTTCGGAGATCCGTCTTGGTCTCGGGTCGGGAATGGCGAGTTGCATCGGTTCCATGGGGGTGTCGGTCAGCACGCTTGGTTCTCCCTCCGGCATCCCGAGTGGGCTCCATCGGATGCGGAATTCTGAGTCAATATAGCGCGAGTCGATAGGGAAGTCATTGAAGAACAGGCAGGGGGAGCTTCACGAGGTAATAGGCCGAAGGCAGAAGCTGACTAGTAACGTCCGATAACACATATTCTGTAAAGTTGCGATAGGCGTGGCTTTGAAATGTTCGGCGCGGCAAGACATCCAGGGTCGAATCGTAACCGATTCTACATCTTATACTTGCCAAGGTCTTCATCATTCAGACCCTCAAGCCAGCCGCGCAGCTGCTCCGCGCTGGCTCCCTCCGGATGCGTGGACGGATTCACTTTCGCGGAATCCATTACCTTTTCCGCGACGAAAATTGGGCAATCGTTCCGCAGTGCGAGCGCGATCGCGTCTGAAGGGCGAACGTCTACCACCACAGGCTCCCCGTTTTGTCTCAACCAGAGGCTTGCGAAGAAGGTTTCATCGTGGAGGTCTGTGATGACTACCTTCTCCAGTTCAGCGTTGAGATAGCGGATCAGATTTCTCATCAGGTCATGGGTTAGAGGCCGCTGAGTTGTCTCTTTGGCAATCTCAATTGCTATGGCATTCGCTTCAAAAATTCCAACCCAGATGGGCATCACCGCGTCCGAGTTCACGTCCTTCAACACCACGATGGGCATGTTGGTTGCCGGGTCCATCATCAATCCGCGAATCCTGACTT
>JBBIVH010000005.1:38862-41190 GCA_037439805.1 Acidobacteriaceae bacterium | reverse complement strand
CGCAAAGTCAGAAGCGTAGCGGTTACCTCGCGGCTGATCAGATCGTCATCGACAAGCAGGACGACTGGCAGTTCACGACTTGCACTGATGCCGAACAAACCGCTGTTCACCGTTCTCGTACCTTCCGGTTCCTTATTCGTTCGAAACCGCTACTTCATGAAGCCAGCCAGGCGCTTTGAGCAACTCCCGTGGGCGCGAACCGTCTGCCTGCCCCACCAGCCCATCGCGTTCCATTAAATCAATCAAATGGGCTGCTCGGCCATATCCTATTCGTAACCTGCGCTGCAAAAGCGACGTGGAGGCCTTGCCAAACTCAAAGACCAGGCGCACCGCGTCATCAAACAAGGGATCCTGGTCATCCTCACTGCTACTGCCTCCGGCCTCATTGCCGGGCTGCTCGTCGCGCGGTGATTCCAGGAAGCCTTCAGCATATTCCGCCGCACCCTGGTCTTTCCAGAAGGAAACGATGGCCGCTGTTTCTTTTTCGCTGACGTAGGGCGCGTGCAGGCGCATCAGGCGGCTCGTGCCCGGCGGCAGGAAGAGCATGTCGCCACGCCCCAGCAGCGCCTCGGCGCCATTGGTGTCGAGGATGGTCCGGGAGTCAACCTTCGTGGCCAGCCGGAAGCTGATGCGCGTGGGCACGTTGGCCTTAATCAGGCCGGTGATGACATCGACGCTGGGCCTTTGCGTGGCTAGAACCAGGTGGATTCCCACGGCGCGGGCCATCTGCGCCAGCCGGGTGATGGATTCTTCCACATTGGCCCGGTCGAGCATCATCAGGTCCGCCAGTTCGTCGATGATGATGACGATATAGGGCAGCGGCTCCTCGGGTTCGCCCTCGTCAAAGAGCGAGGGCATCGTGCCCTCAAACAGCTTGTTGTACTGGTCAATGTTGCGGACGCTGCGCGAAGCCAACAGCTTCAACCGGCGCTCCATCTCGCGAACGGCGTTGCGGAGCGCGTTCGCCGCCAGCTTGGGCTCGGTGATGATGGGCGTGAACAGGTGCGGGATGCCCTCGTACATGCCCAGTTCCACGCGCTTGGGATCCACGAGAATGAGCCTGACCTGCGCGGGTGTGGTGCGGAAGAGCAGGCTCATGATCATCGCATTGATAGCCACCGACTTGCCGGAGCCCGTTGAGCCGGCGATGAGCACGTGTGGCATGGAAGCCAGGTCGGCCGTGACGATGCGGCCGTTAATGTCCTTGCCCATGGCGAGCGTCAGGCGCGACTTTGCCTTGGCGAAGGTCTCCGACTCCAGCACGTCGCGCAGTTGAATCGTTTCGCGTTCATGGTTGGGCACCTGAATGCCCACCGTGCTTTTACCCGGCATGCGCTCAATCAGGATGCTTTCCGCGCGCATGGCGAGGCACAGGTCTTCCGCCAGCCCGGTGACGCGCGAGTACTTCACGCCCGCCTCCGGCTTGAACTCATAGGTCGTGACCATCGGGCCGGGGTTAATCTGCACCACCTGCCCGCGCACGTCGAACTCCGCGCTCTTTTCTACCAGAACGCGCGCCTCCTCGCGCAATTCCTCTTCGCGAATAGCCTGCGGCCCGCTGCCCGCGTTGAGCAGGGTGCTGGGCGGCAGCTTGAAGCCGCTCACATGCTTGGGGGCAACCGTAACCGTACGCATTTCCGCGTCGGCACGCTCATGGATGGCGATCTCCCCGGTTGCTGGAGCAGGGGGAGCGGGAACAGGAACTGGCGAAGCCGCAGAGGGCAATCCCACCAGCCGCGGCGCAACCGGAGGTGCAGCCGGGGCCGCCGTTGGCGTGGATTCGGCCACCTGCGAGGAAGATGCCTTTCGTTCCCAGATGCTGGTCCGGCGCGGCTCGTCCTTGGCTGGAGCTTGCGCCTCGGCTGCGTTGGCCTGCATCCGCTGATACGCCGGAATCTCGTCCACAGGATCGCTCACCGTGGCCCGATCCCGGCGGCCGAAGAGAAGAGACAGGCGGCTGGGCCGATGCTGCCGAGGAGTCTCCGCAGCGGGGTCTTCGCTGTCGATGGTCCCGGTGAAGAGTTGCTGACCTGGGCCGGGTGAGGCTTGCTCCTCGCGAGCTGCTTCTGCTTCGGCGTTCCGCTCGGCGCGTGCATCACGCCAGTTCCGCCACCGGTCCCGCAGCGCCATGAGATGAATCCAGCGATCTGTAAAGAACTGCTTCACCGCCCAGAGACGGATGTCGGCGGCGAAATACAGACCTGCAGCGGCGAGTCCCAGCGCAACAACCCACGCCCCCTGAATGTTGAAGTAGGCGACCAGAAACTCTGCCATCAGACGCCCGACAACGCCTTCGAGCGGCACGGCGTGCATCCAGCGCCAATGCCA
>JBBIVH010000005.1:33927-38762 GCA_037439805.1 Acidobacteriaceae bacterium | reverse complement strand
GGGACGCTCCCGCATGCCGGAAATTGCAGAACGAAACCTGCTGCCGGCGACACGGATAAGAAATCCCAGAGCAATTCCTATTATGGAGGTTCGCCCCATTGTTTTTGAGGCAAAAGCAAGGCGAGGGAACCTTGCTGTCCACCCCCGCCGAATCTCATCAATAAGTGCTTCTTAGCTAGCGATATAGCGGGCGCCGAAGAGAAGCAGCGCTACGCCCAGCACGATGCGGTAGAGAGCAAACACGGCGAATCCATGCCGCCGCACCCAGAGAAGGAACCACTCAACCACGCCAAGCGCAACGACGAAAGAGACAGCGAAGCCAATCGCGAGCACGATCCAGCGTTCGCCGCTCATCGCCACATGCGCCGCGGCAATGGCTGCGGCTCCTGCTTCTTTGTGCGGATGAATTTCCTTAACGAGGTCGTAGCCCGTGGCGGCCAGCATCGTGGGGATGGAGAGCAGAAAGCTGAACTCCAGCGCCGAAGGACGATCCAGACTGGCGATCTGGCCGGCAGCGATGGTGGACATCGACCGCGACACGCCGGGGAAGATCGCGGAAAGCGCCTGGCAGAGGCCGATCCAGATGGACTGACCCAGGCTCATCTCTTCCACGTGGGTCACTGAGGCCTCCTTCTGCGAGAACCAGGCATCGACAATCCACATGACCACGCCGCCAATGAGCAATGCCAGGGCCATCACAGAGAGGCTGCCGAGGTTGTGATCGCTCCATTTCTTCAGCAGCAGCGCCGGCGCAGAAGTGAATGCGAACGCGACGAACGTGAGCGACAGAGGATGGGTGAGCCAGTTGCGGTCGCCGTTCTCGCCTTCAGGGAAGGTGCGCAGAAAGCCCACGATGCGGCCCAGATAAAGCAGCAGAAGCGCCAGAATCGCGCCTGCCTGAATCACGATGGTGTACATCTTCCAATACGCATCGTCGAGCGGAATCCGCATCAGCGCTTCGGTGATACGAAGATGCGCCGTTGAACTGACAGGGAGAAACTCAGTCAGGCCCTCGACGATGCCCAACAGAACCGATTGAAGATAGACGTTCAAGAAACCTCCGATGGATCCCTACGGCCGGTCAATGCCGTAAACGGGAACTCCCTGATCCAATTTGAACACGAGCGCCACCGCGCGCGATGTGTAATCCGATTGTGGGAACTTGTCCTTCAACTGCGCGGCAAGAGCAGCTGCGTGACGATGCGCTTCGTCCTGACGCTTGCTGTTTTCGTCCGCGCCGTAGAGATCGTTCAGTACCGCCTGCCTGTAGCAGGACTCATAGAGCGCGCGGGCCGTGCGCGGGCCATTGGGGTGCTCAGCCGCGTAACGCTCGTAGATATCCGACTCCTTCTCGGGGCACTTCTCCTGGCCTTGCCAGTCGCCACATAGCTTGTTGTCAATCAGGTCAAAGTCTGCGAGGTCGGCCCAACGCGTGTGGGGATAATACTTCACTACCTGCTTGAGTTCATCTTCATCCATCTGGTTGCGCAGGACCGGATTTTGCAGCTTGGCCGAGGGAAGGGAGCTGTAGTCAGCTTTTTGCAACTGCCAGCGAATGTCGGCAGCTCGCCACGCCGCTTCGGCCGCCAAAGTGGAGTTGGGAAACATTTCGACGACACGGCGGTAAAGCAACCGCGCCGCCTGGGCGGCGTTCGCCGGTCCGCGTGGGTCGGACGCAAGCGCCTCTTCGGTAGCCGCTGAACCCATCAGAATCTGGTCCCCGTTCGGCGTATTCTCGACGACGATGCCTTTGGCTTCCATCCAACCGGTGATGGGCGGCGGCGTGTCATTGCTGCCAAAGATGGGCTGGTCGCTTGACTGCTCTTCTTCAATATCGGTATTGGCGTAGACGCGCAGCCAGTTTCCGCTCTTCTCTGCGACCACCATCTCGCGGCCGGTTTGCACACGGTCTACCTTTTGCGCGCTTTTATCGGGCGAAATGTAGAGCCAGGTGATGCGGAGTGCGGTGGCGCGCGGGCCGGCGAGCGGCTTGACCAACTGCGGCGGACGCTTCTGGCTCTGCGCGGTGGCGGTGCAGAGCAGGGCCAATCCCAACGCCAGGGTGCGAAGCTTCATCACAGAAAGCATCATAGTGCAACGACGTTACGAGCCGGTTTCAGTGAGCACCTCGGCCAGCAACTCGGGCGCCACATTGCCGCCGCTCACCACGGCAACGGCCTTGCGATAGAGGGGCAGATCGCCAGCGTGAAAAAGCAGAGCAGCCACAGCCACGGCTCCGCTGGGCTCGGCGACGAGGCGGGCTGTGGTCACAATGGCCCGCATGGCGCTGCGAATCTCGGCTTCAGTCACGGTGACAATGCCATCCACAAAGGCCTGTAAGTGCGCAAAGTTGCGTGCTCCCACGCTCTGCGTACGCAGGCCGTCAGCGATGGTCTGGCTGGTCATCTCTGCGGGCCACTCCACCACCGAGCCTTTGCGAAAGCTCTCGGCTGTGTCGCCGGCGAGTTCCGGCTCCACGCCGAAGACCTTGGCGCGGGGGCATGACTGCTTGACCGCCGCAGCAACACCGCTCAGCAGGCCTCCGCCGGAGACAGGCGCGAGCACCAGATCGACATCGGGAAGGGCATCTGCAATCTCCAGCCCGCAGGTTGCCTGGCCGGTGATAATGTCGATGTCGTCATAGGGCGGCACCACCACATAGCCATGCGCGCGTACAAGCTCTTCCGCTTTGGCAAGCCGCTCGCTCGACGCCGGACCGACTTCGACGACCTCCGCACCCAAAGCCAAAGTCGCGGCCCGTTTGATGGCCGGCGCATTCGACGGCATCACGATGACTGCTTTGGCGCCGACCGCCCGCGCCGCATAGGCGACTCCCTGCGCATGGTTGCCGCTGGAGTATGTGATGACGCCGCGTTGAATTTCTTCCGGAGTCATCTGCAGAATCTTGTTGGCCGCGCCGCGAATCTTGAACGCCCCAATCGGCTGCAGGCTTTCAGCCTTAAGCCAGACGTCCCCCGCGACGCCGGGGAACGGCGCATGAACGAGCGGCGTTTGGACGGCGATGCCGCGGATGCGCGCCGCCGCAGCACGGATTGCCTCGATGGTGACAAGAGACTCTGCCATGAGAATCCTCGTGCCGCTGCTCTCAGATCTCGAGAATCACCGGCATGATGAGCGGTCTGCGTCCGGTCGTCTTCTGGATCAGGCGCTTCAGATCGGCGCGGATCTTGTCCTTCGCCATGCCATAGTCGGCCTTCTGCTCGCCGCTCAGTTCGTCCAGTGTCCGCAGCACTTGCTCGCGCGCCTGCTCGGTAATATCCGCGCCGCCAAAGCCGCGCATCACTACCTCGGGTGTCAGCTCCATCCTGCCGGTTCTCTTGTTGATGGCCAGCACGGCCAGCACGATGCCGTCTTCGCTCAGGATGCGCCGGTCACGAATAACCAGATCCTCCACCACATCGATGGACGAACCGGAGTCAATGAGAATGCGCCCTGCGGTGACCTTGTCTTTCTTGCGCGCGTCGTTCTTGTCCAGTTCCAGCACATCGCCATCTTCAATCACGATGGCATGTTCCACGGCGCCGGTTTCCATTGCCACCTGCGCATGACGACGCAGATAGCGATAATCGCCATGAACCGGGATGAAGAACTTGGGCCGAACCAGATTGATGAGCAACCGCATCTCTTCCTGGCTGCCGTGGCCGCTTACGTGAATCAGCCCGCTCGAACCGTCGTCGCAGATGACCTGCGCGTCGCGGCGGAAGAGGTGGTCAATCACGCGGAAGATACCCTTTTCGTTGCCGGGAATGATGCGCGAGCTCAGGACGACCGTATCGCCGGCGTCAATCTTTGCATGCTTGTGATTGTCCACAGCAGCGCGGCTCAGTGCGCTCATCGGCTCGCCCTGCGTGCCGCTGATGAGCACCATCAGCTCGTCCGGCGCGTAGTCGCGAATTTGTCCCGGATTGATGACGAGGCCAGGAGGCAGGTCGAGATAGCCAAGGTCCTGGGCAATCTCGGTGCTCTCCATCATGGACCGGCCGATGACAGCAACCTTGCGCCCGTGGGACCGCGCGAGCTCCATTGCGATGCGGATACGGTAGATCGACGAAGAGAAACAACTGAAGAAGATCTTGCGCTTGGCCCGCGAGAAGATCTCGTCAAGACGCGGCACGACCGCCCGTTCGCTCGGCGTGTAGCCAGATCGCTCGACGTTGGTTGAATCCTGCAGCAGCGCGAGCACACCGCGTTTGCCGTACTCGGCAAAGGTGTGCAGGTCAAAGGGCTTGTCGTCCAGCGGCGAAAGGTCAATCTTGAAGTCGCCGGTGTGGATGACGACGCCGGCCGGCGTATCGATGGCCAGCGCCACACAATCGACAAGCGAATGCGTCACACGAATCGGCTCAATTGTGAACGGCCCAATCGAAAACTTTTCTCTCGGGGCGATTTCAATCAGTTCGGTCTCGTCCAGCAGTTGATGTTCTTCGAGCTTGCCCTCCACATAGGCGAGGGTAAACTCGGTGGCATAGACCGGCACCTTGATCTCATTGAGAATCCAGGGCAGCCCGCCAATGTGGTCCTCATGGCCATGCGTGAGGATGATCGCACGCACGTGCTCCTTGTTTTCGACAAGGTAGGAAATATCGGGCACGACAATGTCAACGCCGAGAAGCTCCGTTTCAGGAAACATGAGTCCGGCGTCAATTACGATGATGTCGTCTTCCCAGCGCAGAGCAAGGCAGTTCATGCCGAACTCGCCGAGTCCGCCTAAGGGGATGATTTTCAGCTTTTTGGTGTGCATCTGTCAGCTTTGATGCTACCATCCGGCGGCCTTTGGAGCAGCAAGGCCTAAATTGGCCTTCAATCTACCGGGT
>JBBIVH010000005.1:29656-33827 GCA_037439805.1 Acidobacteriaceae bacterium | reverse complement strand
TTTCACAGCGAGCCGCAGCAGCTCCTGTGGTGACCGGATACGTCTTTCCTCAGGGAAGACAGATTGCGCCGGGAGAAGTGGATGCGGGCAAGCTCACACGCGTCAATTATGCCTTTGCGCGGATTCAGGCTGGCCGGATGGTCGAGGGCTTCCCGTCTGACGCGGCCAATCTTGCGCAGATCACAGCCCTCCGCGCGCAGAATCCAGGGCTCGCAGTGCTCATCTCCGTGGGAGGGTGGACCTGGTCGGACGGCTTCTCAGACGCTGCGCGGACGGTGCAGAGCCGCAAGGTTTTTGTAGAGAGCGTCATCGACTTTCTACGCCGCTACCAGATCAACGGGCTGGATGTCGATTGGGAGTATCCCGGTCAGGCCGGAGCGGGGCACTCATTTCGCAGCGAGGATAAGCAGAATTTCACGCGTCTGCTCAAAGATCTTCGGGCCCGTTTCAATCGGGAAGAGAAGAAGACGCACCATCGGCTCTATCTCACCATCGCCGCGGGAGCCTCCGAGGACTATCTGGACCACACCGAGATGGCGAGGGTGCAGCGGTATGTGGATGCCGTGAATCTGATGACCTACGACTATTACGGTCCTGCCTCCGACTCGGTTACGGGCAATCATTCCCCCCTCATGACCGACCCGGCAGATCCCAAGGCGGTCTCAGCCGACGCCAGCGTGCGAGCCTTTGTGGCGGCGGGTCTCCCGGCAGGGAAAATTGTTCTCGGCATTCCGTTCTATGGACGCATGTGGAGCAATGTTTCCGACGTGCAGCACGGGCTTTTTCAGCCTGGCAAGCCGGCTGCCAGTGGCGATCTTCCCTTCAGCGCCGTCCGGACCATGCTGGCCGGAGCGGGATTCACGCGCTTTTGGGATGCCGCCGCGCAGGTTCCGTATCTCTATAACTCGCAGACGCGCGAGTTCGTGAGTTATGAGGATGCGGAATCGGCGGCAGCGAAGTGCCGCTATGCCGTGCACCACGATCTGCAGGGGGTTATGTTCTGGAGCTACTTCAATGATCCGTCTGGAGAGCTACTGGGAGCCATCACCGGAGCGTTGACCGGCGTATCCGCCTTGCCCGCCCAGCACGGTTACTGAAACCTATCCGGCTCACTCGCCCGGAAAGCGCACCCCGAGGGCGGTGCGTGCAGTTTCAAGTAGCCGCGCCATGCCAATCGAGAGCGCATGGGGGATAACGGGGCTTTCCAGCATCCCGTCCCGGATGAGATTGCAAAAATGCTCCGTCTCGTAATTAAAGCCGCCTGCGGTGAACGGTTCGTCCAGCTCCACACGGCGGCCGTCCAGGAAGTGGATCGTGGCCCGCGTCGGGTTCCACCAGTTGGCGTGCAGGATCACGTAGCCGCGCGTCGCAGCCAGCAGGGCGTCGCCGCGGCTCAGCAGATCGAGTCCGGTGTGCAGTTGGGCCATGCCACGCTCGTGCTCGGTCTGGAAGATGGCGAAGGCGTCTACTCCTCCGTCGCTGAGCCGCCCCATCGTCTGCACCTGCTTCAGCGGCCCCAGCCAGTCCAATGCGAGAAAGGCCTCATAGGGGCCGATGCCCATGATGCCACCGCCGGCCAGCTCTGGAAAATGCAACGGATAATCCGGCGCGAGAGTCGCGTCGCAGTGGCCAGCGCGTACATAGCCGACAGCGCCGATGGGATTTACGGCGAGATACTTCTTCAGCTTTCTGTACAGCGGGAAAAACGGCGGCTTCATCGCTTCCATGAAGAGCCGACCGTGCTGCCTGGCCGCGGCAATTACCTGCTGGAGTTGCCGTTCATTTATCGCTGCCGGCTTTTCGCATAGGACGTGCTTTCCGGCCGCCAGGGCTTGGAGGCAGATTTTGGCATGGGTGTCGGGATGCGTCGCAACATAGACTGCATCGAGATCCATCGCAAGCAGAGCATCCAGCGTGGGAGCGGCGCACTCCGCGCCAAATCGTTCCGCGAAGGCTGCAACACGCTCGGTGGTCCTCCCCCAGATGGCCGACAGCGAAGTATCACGCACCGCGGTCAGGCCCTGTGCGAACCGTGCGGCGGCGCGTCCGGGGCCCACAATCCCCCAACGGATTCGGTGTATTGATCGATTCACGCGGGTCACTGATCTACGGTAACGGTTATGAGAGAAGCTCGCTGGTTGTCCTGCGTTGCGTTTGGGAGGAATCGCAGTGCGTCAGCGGAGCAGGTCTTCCAGGGTGGTGCTCAGGTCCGTCTTGTCGTCACGGTATTTCACAATTACAGGTGCGTAGAGCGATAGGCCCCACTCCCTTGCGTTCGCGTGTCCTTTACCAGCGGCGACAGCGCGCGACCCCGGCACGACAACGGCGTTCTGCGGAATGATGAGCGGCAGCGCTGCAGTCGCACGCAGGACCTCGCCGCGCACCAGGTCGAAGACCGGAGTTCCGCGCGTGAGGATGGTTCCAGCCGCCAGCACTGCACCTTTCCTTACGATGGTCCCTTCGTAGACGCCGGAGTTTCCGCCGACGAGCGCATCGTCTTCAATGATGACTGGGCTTGCGTTTACCGGTTCGAGTACGCCGCCAATCTGTGCCGCGGCGCTCAGATGCACCCGCTTGCCAACCTGCGCGCAGGAACCGACCAGCGCATGGGAATCCACCATGGTGCCTTCATCCACCCAGGCTCCGGCGTTCACATACATCGGCGGCATGCACACCACTCCGGGCGCAAGGTACGCTCCGGCGCGAACCGATGATCCACCCGGCACTATGCGGATGCCGTCGCTCGCAGCAAAGTGGCGCGCGGGATAGGTGTGTTTGTCGACAAAAGACAAACCCGCCGCCGGGCCTTCCTGCAGCGTGCCCAGCCGGAAGCCTAGCAGGATTCCGCGCTTGACCCAGGCATTCACGCGCCAGCCGGTCGGGGAGGATGACGACGGTTCAGCGGCGCGGACCTCGCCTTTCTCAAGTGCGGAGCGAAGCGCCACAAATGTATCCATTGCAGAAGGATTGCCGATGGCTTCAGCGCCCGCGGCGAACGCCTGCTCGACAGCCTGTTCCAGTTGTGAAAGTGTCATCGTTCTTAGAGTTTACCAAGCAACTCTCACCGCGCCGAGAGGAGCGGCGTCAGGCAAAATACACCTCTCCTCAAGCGGTTGTGTGGCCGCAGGGACGTGAGAATAAAGGCCGACGTCACGCCGCATGAGCCTCGGCCTGACTCGTCCTCTCGCTGACCGGGCCGCGATGTCGCCGTTCGACTGGCTGCAGCCGAAAAGAGTTTTCGCCGGCAGGAATCATGGCAAGGGGAACTGGGGTGCGGTCACATCGGCTATGCATGTGGCGCGCTTCAAGCCATGCACAAAGCCGTGGATCGAAGATGTCCGGATGTCCCTGCCAGAACTCTGGTGAAAGGCCGCACTGAATGCGCAAATGATCAAGCTGCAATTCAATGGCCGGCGTATCTCTTGGAAAATAGCGGCGCACATTATTGACTCCCACGTGCAAGCCAGTGATGCCGCGACCTTTACATTGCGTTCGAACCACCATAGCGTACCTGCTTCTCAGAGTTGAATTTCATGAGCTCGGCTAGCTTGGTTAGGGGAGGCCACCGCGGACTCACGGATTCCAGAGTCCGCCGGAACGCTGTTCTAGTGCGATAGTGCCCTGCCTTTGAAACTGTGTCAAGAGCCGCCCAGTTCGATCACGGACTGAACGCATCCTTGCGCGCGAAAAACCGAAAAGGTACGAAAGCCGCCTGACTCAGGCGCCCATACCACCCGAGTTCTTAGATGCGAGCTGCATGTATTTGGTGAGCGAGTCTTTAGCCGTGTGAGTCAGGCGATGGAACGTGTTTCTGTCGGGCCGTTTATCTCTGCGCCACGACGAGGGCCTCGCCGAGCGCCTGGGCAACTGTGGCCTGCTGCGACGCCTCAATGCGATTGAAGAAGGGCAGCGCCAGGGTCCGGCGCGCAATGGATTCACTCAGTGGCAGGAAGACCGGTTTTCCCTTCAACGCTGCCCTCAAGCCGGGCTGCAAATGGATGGGCGGAAAATACCGGCCTGTCGCGATTCCGCGGTCACGCAAGGCGAGTTGCACGGAGTCGCGGGAAGCTCCCTCCGGCAGGCGGACGACATAGACAAACCAGCTGATCGTACGCCCGGGTAGTTCCAGCGGCGGTAACTCCAGTCCCGGCAAGTCTTTCAGGAGCTGGCT
>JBBIVH010000005.1:3460-29556 GCA_037439805.1 Acidobacteriaceae bacterium | reverse complement strand
ATGTCGCCGAAGGTCCCGACGAGCCGCGCCTGACCGTCCTCTCCAAGGCGTGCTCCGATTGCCTCGCAGGCGTCTTCAATCACGACAAGCCGGTGGCGGCGCGCAAGGGTCATCAGCGCGTCCATCTGCGCAGGAACGCCGAAGGTATGCACCACCAGAATCGCCTTTGTGCGGGGGGAGATGGCCCGCTCCACAGCCTCTGGGTCGAGGTTCAGCGTCACCGGGTCAATCTCAGCAAAGACCGGCGTGGCGCCCGCCAGCAGCACGGCATTGGCCACCGCGACGAATGTGAACGAGGGCACAATGACCTCATCGCCCGGTCCGATATCGAGCGCGAGCAGGGCAAGGTGCAGGCCCGCCGTTCCGGAACTGACCGCGACGGCATGATCCACGCCGTGATAGGAGGCGAGAGCTTCTTCGAATGCGCGGAGTTCAGGACCGAGACTGAGGTTTGGCGTGCGCAGGACGCGGGTGACGGCCTCGATCTCCTCGTCGGAGATGTCGGGAGCAGACAGCGGAATCTGCATCGTCATTGCGATTCCTGCGTTGCCGCCACGGGCGTCGGCTGCTTGATGAGCAGACCTTCTAAAGGGACTGTCGTCAGCACATGCGCGATTTTTTCCGCTGCGGTTCCGTTGCCATAGGGATTGCTCATGTCTTTGAGTGCGGTGCGAAATTCCGCAGGCAGTGCGTGTTGCAGAGCCGCAGAGATCATCGCCGTCTCCGCGGGCGTGTCAATGACGTTGCGCGCGCGCTCGCGCCCCTGCTGGCGCATGCCCACATTGACAACCGGCAGGCCAAACGATGCGGCCTCCATGATCCCGCTGGAGGAGTTGCCCACCATCGCATCCATTTCGCGCAGAAGGCTCCAGTAGGTGACCGCGTCCAGATTGACGAAGACGTGTGTGTCGCGACGGGTTGCGGCGAGTCGTTTCGTTCGCTCAATCAGCGCCAGGCTGCCCGCGTCGGTGTTGGGATAGACAAAGATCAACTGGCACGGGGTCTGCGCCAGCGCAGAAAAGAATGCATCGGCCTCCGCATTGGTGTCGCGCAGGATAGTGACCGGATGCCACGCCGCCAGCACGGAAGGCGCCCGGAGCGCAAGACCCAGCTTCGACTCCAGTTCTTCGCGGTTGAGCAACTTCGAGCGGCGCAGATGATCCAGCGAGGGCGCGCCGGCGTGGTGTACGCGCCAGGCCTCTTCGCCCATCGCAATGACGCGGCGTCGGGCTGTCTCAGTGGAGGTGAAATGGACATGCGCTAGCTTGGTGAGGGCATTGCGCACCTGGTCGTCAATCGCCCCCTGCGATACTTCGCCGCCCTCAATGTGCGCGATGGGAATGCGCAGAGCAACAGCCACCGAGGCCGGCGCCAGCATCTCATAGCGGTCTGCGATGAGCAGCAGAATGTCTGGCCGCCATGCGGTCAGCGCATCGGCGAGACCAAGGATGGCTACTCCAATCGTCTTGGCCATGCCCGTGTCCGTGTCGGAGTGCAGCAGGCACTCGATGCGTGCTTTGACCGGGAAGCCGTCGCGCTCAAGCTCGTGGACTGTCGTGCCAAACGCCGGCGCCAGATGCGGCCCAAGCACAAAGACGCCCAGCTCGACACCCGGATGCGCCGCCAGCTCGCGCAAAGGCCAGTAGAGATGACTGTAGTCCGCGCGCGATGTGGTGACGACGCCGATTCTTCTCTTGCCAAGCGCCATGGTCATCATCGCATGACTCGCAAATCATGGTTGGGCGCGATGGATTGCGCCTTCGCATGCGGCACGAACTCCGGCACAAGAGCCAGCAGACACTCAAGCGCAGCAGAGCGGTCGCG
This sequence comes from Acidobacteriaceae bacterium, assembly GCA_037439805.1. Taxonomy (GTDB): domain Bacteria; phylum Acidobacteriota; class Terriglobia; order Terriglobales; family Acidobacteriaceae; genus Telmatobacter. The sequence continues at coordinate 27,732 of JBBIVH010000005.1, read as the reverse complement.
CGAAACCACCGCCGTGCGCATCCTCGTTAGCAATTCCGCAACTGTGTGAGGCGGAATTCTGGGCGTGGTGACGCAGTGCAGACTCGGCAGGATCTCTGGACCCAGCACCTCGTCGTCGGAGTACAGACGCTCCGCCTCCCGGTCGCCTGCGCGCAATTGGGTAAAGACGATACGAGTTGGTCGCTCCGGCGTAAGCTCTGATGCGAGAAAGCGAGCGAGGTCCGCGATCAAGTGCTGCCGATCGAGGGCAGGAATCAATAGGCAGTTCTCCTCCGTCGAAGCTGCCAGGACAATGTCAACCGCTTCATCGAGTGTGAGAAAGAATCGGCGCGCGTCTGGGTCCGTGACGGTGATGGGTCCGCCACTTGCAATCTGATGAGCGAAGATCTCGGCGACGCTGTCGCTCGATGCGAGAACATTTCCAAGCCTGACTACGACGCCATGATGGCTCAACACGATCTGTTCGGCTGCCCGCTTGGTGGCGCCCAGAATCGAAGCCGGCATCACAGCCTTGTCCGTGGAGACCAGCACCACGCACGCCCCAAATGCCGAAGCCGTATCTGAGACCACCCCCGTGGCCAGCACATTGTTGGCGATCGCCGCGATTGTCTGCTCTTCCAGCAGAGGGACATGCTTGAAGGCAGCGGCGTGAAAGACAAGATCAGGCGCGGATCGGGCGAACGCTTCTTCGAGCATGCCGGGGTCGGTCACGTTGCCTAGTAGAAAGGTTGGCTGTAGCGAACCATATTGGCTGCTGCATCGCTGCTGCAAGTGGAAAAGCCTGCTTTCGGAGGCTTCGAGCAGCGATAAGGAACGTACACCCATCGCCATACACCGTAGAGCAAGCGCGGAGCCGATCGATCCGCCGGCTCCGGTGATGAGAATCGAGCGCGCGCGGAGATCGTCGCGCAGCCGCACCGGGGCCGGCTCCAGAAGCGGGCGCTGGAGAAACGTCTTCCAGTCGATCTCTGCAAGGGACGGGGTCACATACCGAGTATAAATTCGCAGACTTCGTCGCTTTTGATGGGAAGAAATCAGCTGTGACTCGTCGTGCGCAAGAGATGCCCGCTCGCATACACTGGCTAGTTCCGCGGTTCTTAACTCACCACGTCCACACATCCGAGCTGGAGAGAATTTCTTGGGAAAGACAGCAAGACTTGCAGGTACGGTTGCCGCCATCTGGTTCACAATGGCCTCGCCTCACGCGGGCGCGCAGGCGCGCTTCAAGAACGAAGCGATTCAACTGAACAATCGCGGCGTTGCTCTGATGGGGCAGCAGTTTACCGAGAAGGCCGAACAGGCCTTTGCTGCCGCGTTTGCCAAGGACCCGACGATGGCGCAGGCGGCCATCAACGACGGCATCGCGCTGATGACTCTGCAACGCTTGCCAGACGCAGAGAAGTCGCTCAAGGCGGCACTCTCGCTGGAGCCCGACAACCCTCAGGCGTGGTACAACCTGGGCCTCGCGCAACATGCAGATAACGATCTGGACGCTGCGCTGGCCAGCTTCCAGCATGCGGTGAAGGCGGACCCGCGAGACGCCGATTCCTACTACTTCGAAGGTGTCTGCTATCAGGAGATGCACCAGTTCGACAAGGCCATTGCAGCCTTGCAGCAGGCGCTCGCCATACAGCCTCTTCATGCGTCGTCCGAGTTCGCGATGGCGCGCGCGCTGCAACGCACCGGCCGTACTCAGGACGCAAAGGAGCACTTCAAGCTCTTTCAGCACATGACCAGCACCAAGATCTCGGCAGCCATCGGGCTTGCCTATGGCGAACAGGGCCATTACTCCACTGTGACGCCGGTTGAGGAGTCGCAGCAGATCGAAAAGAGCATGATTCCCGTGCATCTCGAAGCGCAGCCGATGGTGGAGAGATTCAGTGGAAGTGGCCTCACCGGCGGCGCCTGCATGATGGACGCGACCGGGTCGGGTCAAATGGATTTGATTCTGATGCAGTCGGGTGCTCAGGCCATCGCAGTGCTCCATCGCCGCGCCGATGGCAGCTTTGAGCAGTTGAATGCTGCCGGAATGGGCCTGAAAGCCGCGGGTCGCGCCGTTGCCTGCACGGTCGGCGACTACGATGCGGACAACCTGAACGATCTTGCCGTCGCCATGAACGATGGCGTGCACCTGTTTCGGAATCTGGGCAAGGGTAAGTTTCAGGACGTGACGATGGAGGCAGGTCTCGACGCGCGCAATCACCCGAGCGGGATTACGTTTGTTGATTTTGATCACGATGGCGATCTGGATCTGTTTGTGACTGGCGCTCCACTCGCCGCGGGTGGTGAGGCCAATGTGCTCTGGCGCAACAACGGCAACCGGACCTTCACGGAGTGGACCGCACCGACCGGGCTTGGCGGCAGTGCTCCAACGCATGCTGCGATTCTTACGGACTTCAATAACGATCGGGCTGTCGATCTCGGCGTCACGAGCTCCGATGCCGCGCCGCTCCTCTATGTCAATCCGCGCGAAGGTAAATATCCTACCCAGCCCATCTACGCCGAAAAGTTGCCTGCGACGGAGGGCATTGCCGTTCTCGACTTCAACAAAGACGGCTGGATGGACATTGCCGTCACCCATCAGGGCGCTCCGGGCGTGACTCTCTGGCGCAACATTGCCGGGCCCAACAACATCGGCCGCAGGTTTGAGCGCGTTGCCATGCCTCTGCATGGTGCGGTGCGCGGATGGGGCGTGACGCCGGTCGATATCGATAATGACGGGTGGGTGGATCTGGCCGCACTTGTGCAAACACGCACCGGCACACAGGTGAAGGTCTTTCGAAATCGTGGCGATGGAAGCTTTGAGGATGTGAGCGCAGCCCTGGGCCTCGGCAAGGTGCATCTGCAGCGCGCTCGCGGTCTGATTGCCGCTGATGTGGATGGGGATGGCGCGCCGGACCTGATTGTCACGCAGGCTGATGCGCCTCCTGTGATCCTGCGCAACGTTGGCGCGAACAGGAATCATTTCGTACGGCTTGACTTGAGTGGCTACGCGGATAACAAGACTGCGCTGGGCGCGAAGGTGGAAATCTTTGCCAACGGCCAATGGCAGAAGTGGGAGCTGGCCGGAGCATCAGGCTTCCAGACGCAGGCGCCGCCGCAGATTCTCGTCGGCCTCGGAAGCGCGGACCATATCGATCTGCTGCGCATCCTGTGGCCGACCGGCATTCTGCAGGACGAGATCGACCTGCCGCATCAGCAGGTCATTGCCATGAAGGAAGCAGACCGGCGCGGCAGCTCCTGCCCCGTGCTGTTTGTGTGGAACGGGCACAAGTACAAACTCGTCACGGACGTGATCGGCGCGGGCGTTGTGGGCCACTGGTTCACTCCCACGCGGCGTAATACGCCCAACCCGAGCGAGTGGATTATGGTGGACGGCGATTCTGCCGCGCCCGTCAGCGGCAAGCTGAGCCTGCGCTTCATCGAGCCTATGGAAGAGGTCAACTACATCGACCAGCTCAGGCTTTTAGCCATCGATCATCCGGAGAATGTCGAAGTCAACCCGGATGAGAAGTTTCTCGACGACCCGCCGTTTGCTTCCGGTCGCGTGGTTGCTTCGGCCGGTGCAATGCTGCCAGTTGGTGCATGGGATGGCGAAGGCCGCGATGTCCTTGAAAAGCTCACTCTGCGGGATCACGTTTTTGCAGCAGGCTTTACGCCGACACCCTACGACGGCTTCGCGAACACGCACACGCTTACGCTGGATCTTGGCTCGGTTCGTGCCGATGCGCCCTTGCGATTGCTCATGACCGGCTATGTCAATTACTTCAGCGCAAGTTCGCTTTATTCCGCCTGGCAAGCGGGCATCCAGCCAATCTCGCCTTACGTGGAAGCACAACTTTCGGACGGAACCTGGCAGCGCATTCCCGGCGAAGCGGGATTCCCAGCCGGTCTCGAACGGACGATTGTGATTGATCTTTCGCATAGGCTGCCGGCAGGGGTGCATCGCGTCCGGCTCGTCAGCAACCTGGAGATCTACTGGGACCAGGTGCTGATCGATAATCATCCGGATGCAGAAACTCGCACGAACGAAGCGCCGTTAACCTTTGCGACGGAACAGTTCCGCGGATATCCATTGCAGGTGGAAGGCAAGAGCCCCGGTGATCTCGACTACGACTACGATCGCGTGAGCCTCACTGGGCCCTTCCAGCACCAGCGTGGCAGTTATACCCGCTACGGCGATGTGACTCAATTGGTGAGTGGTAAGGACGACCGCTACGCAATCTTCGGCAGCGGTGAAGAGATTGCAGCGGAGTTCGATGTCAGTCGCCTGCCCACGCTGCCTGCGCACTGGAAGCGTGACTACTTCTTCTATGCAAATGGATACGTGAAGGATATGGACTGGTGGGACGCATCGCCGTTCACCGTTGCCCAGCTTCCGTTCCACGGCATGTCGTCCTACCCGTATCCATCCAGTGAGAGGTTCCCGGACGATACGGACTCCGTGGCGTATCAATTGAACTGGAACGATCGCTTCGACACGGGCGAGCCGGTACGATCCTACCGCTTCGACTACCAACAGCTTCCGTCCACGCCGAAGGACGATCGTTCACCCTCGCCCAGCGTGCCGGTGCCGCGATGAACGAACTTGTTCTGCAGCCTGCGACGCAGCAACTGCAGATGCTGCGGTCGCGGTCTGTCTCTGTGGTCGAGCTGGCTGAGGCGCACATCCGCCAGATTGAGCGCCTGAATCCTAAGCTGAACGCGCTCGTCGATTTCGATGCGAACCGCGTGCGTGTGCAGGCGCAGCAGATGGATGAATCGCGCGCGCCGCTCGGCCCGCTCCACGGCCTACCGGCCACGGTCAAGTCGTCGATTGCCACGGCAGGTTTTCGATGCGAGATTGGCAGTCTGCTCCACAAAGGCGATGTGCCCTGCACGGATGCCGTTGCAGTGGCGCGCCTGCGCGCGGCCGGAGCACTGATTCTTGGGACGACCAACTGCCCCGAGTTTCTGATGGCGTATGAGACCGACAATCTGCTGCATGGCCGCACATCGAACCCGTGGAATCTCGATTGCACACCGGGCGGCTCCAGTGGAGGCGAGTCGGCAGCGATTGCTTCGGGCATGTCGGCTGCCGGGCTTGGTTCGGACAGCGGTGGCTCGGTCCGCGTTCCAGCGCACTTCACCGGCATCTGCTCGTTCAAACCCACTCCGGGGCGCTTTCCGGGCAGAGGGCACTTGCCGCCTTGCGTGGGACCGTTCTCTGTTCTCGGAGCGATTGGCCCCATGGCGCGCACAATGGAAGACGTCAATCTGCTCTTTCGCGCACTGGGCGGACACGACCCTCTCGACCCTTCCAGCCCGCCCATCGCCTACCGCGAGCGGTCTCTCGAAGAGCTGCGCAGCCAGACCATCGGCTTTTTTGAAGACGACGGGCTTGTGCCTGTCACGCCGGAGACAGGCGCAGCGGTGCATGCGGCGGCCTCTGCACTGCGTGAGTCTGGTTTCCGTGTAGAACCATTCCGTCCACGCATGCTGGAACCGTTGCGACGCCTTTGGTGGAAGCTCTTCGTACAGTGCGGCGCGATGTTCTACGCGCCAGCAATCCGCGGGCAAGAGGAAAAGCTGAGCCCCATCTTCAGGGAATTTCTTGAGATCGCGGGATCGGAAAGGCCGTTCACTCCCGACCAGCTTCTTGAGGCATGGGCGCAGCTGGACCTGCTCCGCTGGAAGGCGCTGGAGGAACTCGCAGCGTGGCCCGTGCTGCTTTGTCCCGTCGCCAGCATTCCGGCATTCCGCCACGGCGAACGCGAATGGGACATCGACGGCCGATCAGTCGCCTACCTCGACGCAGTGCGGCATACGCAGTGGTTCAATACGCTGGCGGCTCCGGCGGCGGTCGTCCCCGTGGGCCGTTCGCCCGAGGGCCTTCCCATCGGCGTGCAGGTCGTCGCGCGGCCATTTGAGGACGAAGTCGCCCTGGCCATTGCAGGTGTCGTGGATGCGGCGTTTGGCTACCGCGTGCCGCCTCTCGCAAATCATTCCTGAGCGCCTGATGAGGGCCGTGAGCGCACGCTCTGTCGCGCTGGTGTGATGCCTCACTTTGATCGCATCCGACTCGTTCCTGGACCTCCAACTTTGGGTTGAGGCGAGGACCTGAACTTCACGATAGTCTGACACTTCCCCAGATTGGAGCGCAGACGTTGCGCGGTAGTTGGCAAGAACAGTTTGCCGAGAGCCCCGGTGTGTTGAAGAGTACGGATTGCGCACAGACGACGGTGCGTATCCGGGATCTTGAGATCGGGGGCGGGGACTTCGTCACCATGGCTGGCCCGTGTTCGGTCGAGACCGAATTCCAGCTCATGGCGACTGCCCATCATGTGCGCCGCTGCGGGGCGCGCATCCTGCGCGGAGGCGCCTTCAAGCCGCGCAGCTCTCCCTACTCGTTTCAGGGGCACGGCGTCGAAGGTCTCAAGATGCTCGCCCGCGCGCGCAAAGAGAGCGGGCTGGCGATTGTCACAGAGGTCATGTCGGAGTGCGATGTTTCGCTCGTCGCCGAATACGCTGACATCCTGCAGATTGGCACCCGCAACATGGAGAACTACTCGCTGCTGGAGGCTGCGGCTCGCTCTGGACTGCCGATTCTTCTGAAGCGCGGCATGATGGCGACGATTGCCGATCTGCTCCGCTCGGCCCAGTTGATTCTCGACAACGGAAATTCCAACGTCATCCTGTGCGAAAGAGGCATTCGCACGTTTGAGACTGCAACGCGCAACACATTCGATGTGACTGCGATTCCTCTGCTCAAGCAAGTCTCGCACCTCCCGGTCATCGCCGATCCGAGCCATGCCGCGGGCTGCCGTGAGCTGGTCCCGGCCCTCGCGCGCATCGCTGTCGCCGCTGGCGCAGATGGCTTGCTGGTCGAGGTGCACCCACATCCGGAGAAGGCATGGAGCGACGGCGATCAATCGCTGGACTTTGCCGATTTTGAAGAGATGATGGCCTCACTCGATCCCTATCTTGCCTTGCGAGATACCGAGGTCAAAGATGCCCCGGCTACACGCTCGCTGGAGGCTGTTGGATGAGGGGTTTCAGGGGCATCATCACGCTGCTGTTCTTTCCTGTCGTGCTGCTCGTTGCGGCTCCGGCGTCTACTTTGCCTGCGGACCGAATCGGCGCGGACGTCATTGTGACAGCCGCTCCTGTGTACGCGCCTCGCGCCGAGTTGCGTGGAGAGGAGCGTTTTCCGAAAGGGGCGCACCTGCTCCTGGTGCATGACGGCAAGGCCGAGCCGCTTGTACCTGAATTTGCCGCAAGCGCAGATGCCAATGTCTATTTCGACGGAAGCCGGGTGATCTTTTCGGGCAAGCAAAAGCCGGGCGATCCTTGGCAGATATGGGAACTCGCGCTGAGGGATCACTTGCTGCGTCACGTGCTGAGCACGGCGAGCGATGCAGAGCGCCCACTGTACCTACCCGCCGGGCGAGTAGTCTTCGGCCTGCGCACGCCCGGCGGTTTTCGGCTGGACTCAAATGACGACGGCCATCCGCTTTTGTCTACACCACTGAATCCGACAACCGGTCCCGGTGAGCTGATGCTCGCCTACACGCGCGGCAGCTCATTCCCAGACGATGTTCTGCAGGATGGCCGCGTCCTGTTTGAATCCAACAACCCACTGGGCAACGGACAAGAGGCAGAGATGTTCCTCGTTTATCCAGATGGGTCTGGCGTCGAGTCATACCGGTGCGACCATGGCGTTGCGCGTTGGGCCGGAGAGCAGTTGTCTTCCGGCGATGTGATCTTCACGCACGGAGGCGGCCTTGCGCGATTCACTTCACCGCTTGCGCATGAAGTGCGCATTGCAGCGCCGCCGGGCCAGTATGCGGGCTCGATTGCTCAGGCGCCCTCGGGCGAATGGCTGGTGAGTATCCGGCCACCTGCGAGCACACGCTACGTTCTCAAGCTGTGGAAGCCAGGCAGTTCCACGATGAAGACAGTGCTTGCACAGAGCACACAGGATCTGGTCGAGCCTGTTCTGGTGGCGCCGCGCTCCACGCCCACGCGGTTTCCATCTGGCCTGCACCCTTGGGACTACGCCAATCTGCTGGCGCTTGACGCGCGTCTCTCGCGGGATGGCGTACGCAAGGGAACTCCGGCTCGGGTCCGGCTGGAGGCGCAGGATGCCGACGGCAAGGCAATCATCATGGGCACTGCGCCGGTTGAGCAGGATGGTTCCTTTTTCATCCAGGTGCCCGGGGACAAGCCGCTGCGCATTTCGTTATTGGACGCGAAGGGCAACGTGCTGCGGCAGGAGCATGGGTGGTTCTGGTCCCGCGGCGGAGAGCAGCGCATCTGTGTTGGCTGTCACACAGGCCCAGAGCGATCCTCGGATAATCGCGTTCCCGCAGTTCTGCTTCGCACCACCACTCCCGTCGCTCTCACCGCGGTTCAGCCAGACTCTTTCGCTCACCGCGTCGCATCCGGAGGCCGCTAAGTTGAGAAGACCAGCATTGATCCTCGCCACCACGCTCGCCGCCTGTGCAGCAATTGGAGCGCAGCAGCCGCAGACTGCACCAAGCGCACCTGCTACAGCGTCGGAGGCTGGCCCTTCATCGCAGAGCGCCGCTCAGCCGGTCATTCGTTTTGAAGATGCCAGCGACAAAGCCAATGTAGATTTCGTGCACAGCTTTGGCTCAGCCAAGTTGGGATCTCTGCTGGAAGGAACCGGCGCGGGTTGTGTCTGGTTCGATTACAACAACGACGGCCTTCCCGATCTCTACGTTGTCAATGGACGCCCGCTCGACGATTCAATGCACCCGTATCCTCTGCAGGTGAAACCCGACCCGATGCCGCACAACCATCTCTATCGCAATGACGGCAACGGAAGATTCACCGACGTGACGGAAAAGGCCGGCCTCGCGCCTGACCTCTACGGCATCGCCGTGACGGCAGCGGACTATGACAACGACGGGAACGTCGATCTGCTTGTGACCGGATACGGCCGAGTCATTCTCTATCACAACGACGGCAACGGCCATTTCACCGACGTCACCGCGAAGGCGGGCATTAAGGTAGACGGGTGGTCAATCAGCTCCACATTTCTGGATTACGACCGCGATGGCTGCGTCGATATCTTTATCGGTCGCTATGTCAAGTTCGACCCCAAGTACCGGGCCTACTATGCGGCGGACAACTATCCCGGCCCGCTGGACTACGCTGGCGAAACGAATCGGCTCTATCACAACAATTGCGATGGAACCTTCACGGATGTAACCGACAAATCCGGCATCGGCGCTTATGTGGGCCGCACGATGGGCGTGACCGCGGCTGACTTTGATGGCGACGGCTGGGACGATATCTACGTCGCCAACGATCGTACCGAAAACTTCCTCTTCCGCAACAAGCATGATGGGACCTTTGAGGAAGTTGGAAACGACACTGGGACCGCCTTCGGGCAGAACGGCGAGTCCACGTCGTCGATGGGCCCGGTCTTTGCGGACCTGGAAGGACGCGGCTCGCTCGATCTGTGGGTTACCGACGGCCATTACAATCGGCTCCTTCGCAATACAGGAAAACAGGGCTTCGACGATATCGGCGCGACCAATGGAGTCTCGCAGGCCAATGCCCAATATGTGAGTTGGGGAACGGGCGTCTACGACTTCGATAACGATGGGCTGCTCGACATTCTCATCTTCCATGGCGGCCTGATTCATCTCATTCCGCAGGAGCACACGCTCTTTCGTGGACTCGGCGATGGGAAGTTCGAGGATGTATCGCGATTGGCGGGGCCTGTGCTGAGCAAGCGGACGGTGGCTCGCGGCGCCTGCTTTGCGGACTACGACAACGACGGCAAAGTCGACGCCTTTCTTGTGAATCTTGGTGACAAGGCGACTCTGCTGCACAACATCTCCACCGGAACGGGACACTGGCTCGCCATCAAGCTGCACGGCACCAAGAGCAATCGAGACGGCATCGGCTCCAAGGTCGAGGTGATTGCCGGTGGAAAGCGCTACACAGCGGAGCGTGTCGCTGGCTCCGGCTATCTTTCGCAAAACGACGATCGCCTGCACTTCGGACTTGGCCCTGCGACGAGCGCGGAGAAAATCATCGTTCACTGGCCGAGCGGACGCGAACAGACACTCGCCAATCAAACCATCGACCGCGTACTTACCGTCGTGGAGCCGCAATGAGGCATCTCGGAAAATCCCGCGCCTTCGCTGCCGGAGCCGGCCTTGCCGGGTTGACGTGCGCCGCGATTCTGTGGACCGGGATCTGGTCGGCGCAGCCAGTGGGAGCTGTCGTCACAGGCCGGGTTGGAGAGCGGCTGCTCTACCCATCGCCTCTCGAGATTCTTTCCTCCAAAGATGCAAAGCGTTTGTACGTGCTCTGCAATGAGAGCGACGAGGTGCGCATACTGGATGCGGCGACAGGCACCGAAGTCAAGGCAATCTCGGTTGGTCACGTGCCGCGTGGAATCACTCTCTCTCCGGATGATTCGCGCCTCTTTGTCACCAACTCCTGGGACGATACGATCTCCGTCATCGACACCGGCTCCCTCGAAGTTGCCGCGACATGGAAGGTTGGCGCAGAGCCATCCAGCGTAGTCGAGGATCGCTCCGGTCGCTATCTCTTCGTCGCCAACCGCATCTCCAACGACGTTGCCGTTCTCAATGCGCAGACCGGAGCCGAAATCAAACGGCTTGCCGCCGGCCGCGGCGCTAGCTACATGGCCATGACGCCCGATGGCACAAGAGTCTACGTCACCCATGTGTATCCCAATCCATCGCCGCACAGGACGGAGCCCGAATCGGAGATGACCGTCATCGATGCGCAGAGGGCGGTCGTAGTTGACCGCATCCAGCTTCATGGCATCGCTGGCGTATTTCACGCAGCAATCTCCGCGGACGGGCGTCTCGGCGTGGCCGCCGAGTTGCATCCCAAGAACCTCGTTCCCCTCGCGCATCTTGAGCACGGAGGCGCATTTGAAGACACGCTGATGCTGTTTGGCGCAGATGTTGGCAATCGCACCGTTGAAGTTCCTCTTGATGAGCTGGAGCGCTACGCTGCGAGGCCCTTCGATGTCGCCATTGCGCCGGACAAGTCGCGGCTCTATGTCACCTGCAGCGGATCTGAAATTGTTGCGGTGATTGATGTCCGCCGCCTGCTGAACTATATGTATACGCACCGCGCGCCTTTCGTGCAGGACCTCTCTGCGAGTTCCAACTATGTTGTCACCCGCATCCCTGTAGGTCGCGACCCTCGCGGCATGCTCATCACAGACAACGGCCGCAAGCTGCTGGTTGCCAACCGGCTCGATGACACCATCAGCGTCATCGATACCCAGACGAATCGCGTGAGCTCGACTATCCGGTTGGCGAGCCCGTCAAAGCTCTCTGTGCTGCGCTATGGCGAGCAGACCTTCTATACCGCACGCTACTCGTTTCAGGGGCAGATTGGTTGCGCGAATTGCCACATCGATTCCACCTTTGACGGGTTGGAGTGGGATCTTGAGCCGGATGGCTTCGGCCGCGACATCGTGGACAACCGGTTGATTGAGGACCTCAAAGGCACCGAGCCATACAAGTGGAACGGAGGCAATCCCAACCTGCCTACGGAATGCGGGCCGCGCACGGAGAAGTACTTCTGGCGCTCTGCGAACTATGACGACCTGACCCTCGCCGACCTTGTGACCTACATGCTGAGCCTTCCGCTGCGTCCCAATCGCTGGCGTCTTCCTGGATATGAGTTATCGCCCGCGCAGCAGCGAGGGAAGGCGATCTTTGATCGTGCGGTCGATAAGTTTGGCGCGCCAATTCCATTGCAGAATCGATGCTCATACTGTCACAGCGGACCGAAAGGGACCGATCAGAAGTCCTTTGATGTAGGCACCAAGAAGCTCACGGATAACTCCGGGCGCTTCGATACTCCGCAACTCTCCAACATTGCATTGACCGCGCCGTACCTGCACGACGGTTCCGCCCCCACGCTCGAAGAGATCTGGACCGTGTTTAACCCTGAGGACAAGCACGGTCGCACGAATGACCTGACCAAAGATGAACTGAACGATCTGATTGAGTATCTGAGGACACGATGAAGATCCGTCTGGCGACAATGGCACTGATGGCGGCCGCAGCATCTGCATGGGCTGCGACTTCGACGGTTCCTGCAGTCAACCACGTGCCGCAAATGCCGCACTACCGCTTTGAGAACTTCACCACCGCGAACGGCCTGCCTGACGATCACGTCTACAGCGTCCTCGTCGATGGGGACCGCATCTGGGCGGGCACGGACAACGGCCTTGCCGTTTATGAAAACCACGCGTGGAAGACCTACACGACGAAAGACGGTCTGGCGCATCGCGCGGTGCTGTCCCTCGCGCTCGACAGGAACACGGGCGACGTGTGGGCGGGAACGATGGGCGGCCTGAGCCGCATCTCTGGTGGGCACATTGATTCCTTTACGCAGCTCAACTCGGGCCTCAGCAATGATGTCGTGTATGGGGTCGCAGTGCAGGGCGAAGATGTCTGGGTTGCGACGGCTGCGGGAGGCAGCCGGCTGAATCTGCGCACCGGCCAGTGGGCTCTCTACAACGAGCGCAATACGCCGATGATCGAGATATGGGTCTACGGGGTGAGCGCCTCGCCCACCAAGGTCTACTACGCCGTATGGGGCAGCGGCGTCCTCGAATATGACCAGAGCACGAAGACCTGGGACAAATATGAGGACCCCGATGGCGAGACAGAGATGGTCCTTTTCAAGGATCAGGGCCTCATTCATGAGATCACCAGCTCGGTGAGCTTCGTGGATAAAGTTCTGTGGGTTTCCACCTACTTTGGCGACAGCCGTTACGACGGTCGCTACTGGCACAACTTCCTGACCAAGGACAGCGGCCTTCCGTCCAACTTCACCAATTTTGTGAAAGGCGTGGATGCCAATCACGCGTGGTTCTGTACGGATAGGGGTCTTGCCTACTACGACGGAACGAATTGGGCCGTCTATAGGCCTTCGCTCACAACAGGAAAGCCGGAGATGACGGTGCGCGATGCGCGGGGCCATGTCACCGCCGTCCCGGTGACGACAGCGCCTGTGCACAACTACATCCTCGGAATCGACTTTCAGGGTAATGACATCTGGGTCGCAACTGCCGGGGGTCTGAGCCACGGAATCTTTCAACACTAACTCGTTGCAGAATTTTTAAGGAGCCAACATGATGCAGGGAATTGCAGATGTACTGGAACACATCGGGCACACCGCCATTGCGAAGCGTGCCATGACCAACCACTCCGTTCTCAATGAAGCCTACTGTTACGGCAAGCCGAGTTCGTTCTCGCGCGGCATGAGAATCGATCTAAACGGCGTTACAATCCTGCTGATTTCGGGTACAGCGTCCATCGACGAAAACGGCGTCAGCGTCCACGTCGGCGATTTCCGCGCGCAGATGCAGCGTACGCTGTCTAACATCACTGCGCTCCTTGCCAGTGAGGGATGCACCTGGCATGACATCGTCCGCACCAGTTGCTACCTGCGCGACATCGACCGGGACTACGATGCATTCAATGAAGAGCGCACGGTTTTCTTCAAGGAGCAGGGGCTGGACCCGCTGCCTGCATCGACCGGCATCCAGGCTCACCTGTGCCGCCCCGAACTGCTGATTGAGATCGAGGCCATCGCGATGTTCCGTACCGAAAAGAAGTGCTGTCACAGCCACAAGGAGTAGCTTCGATGCGCAAGGGATGGTGGATTGCGGCGTGCGTGTTCGTCGCCTGTGCGGGAGCACTGGCGAGCGGACAGACTACGGATAAGCAAAGCTGCTCGTGCGGAGCACACCCGCCCGGCCCGCCGAAGGACCGTGTCGTCGAGCCGTATGCCGGCGAGCCTGCGGATCTTAGCCCGTACGAGAAATTTGCGAAGCCGTACGACCTCAACTACACACATCCCAATATCTACACAGGAGCCGGACGCGACATCCCCGAACCGAAGAACCTGAAGGAGGTGCGCATTGGCTTCTTTGGCCCCATCGAGCACAGCCCGGAGCTTCTCTTCGGACAGCGAATGCTGCACGGCGCGCAACTGGCTGTGGAGGAAGCCAACGCACGTGGTGGCTACGGCGGCAAGCCCTTCAAGCTCATGCTGCACAATGACTACGACAACTGGCAGGCGATGACGGTCAGTGGACCAGACCGACCCACCGATCCAGGCATCTGGGGATCGCCATCGGACGAAACCGTGAAGATGGTCTACGACGATCAGGACTGGGCAATCTTCGGCTCCATCAGCTCCGAGTCCACGCATATCGCGCTGCGCGTGGCATTGAAAGCGGAGATTCCGATCGTGAACTCCGCATCGACGGACCCTACCATTCCGGAGACCTACATTCCCTGGTTCTTAACCGATCTGCAGGATGATCGCGTGCAGTGTCTCACGCTGGCGCGGCGCATCTTCACGCAGCTTGGACTCAAGCGCGTGGCGCTGCTGCGCGTCAATAGCCGTTACGGCCGATTCGGCGTGCTCAAGATGCGCGATGCGTCCCGGCGCCTGGGCCATCCCATTGTGATCGAACAGAAGTACATGCCCGGCGACACAGACTTTACGCGGGAATTGAGGATCATCCAGGAGTCGCGCGCGGATGCCATTGTGATCTGGGGCGATGAAATTCCAACCGCAAACATCCTTAAGCAGATGCAGGCTCTGGGAATGAAGCAGCACGTCTTTGGCTCCTATCGCACGCTTGGGCCGGACATGCTTGCCGCCGCCGGGCCTGCGGCGGAAAACTTCGAAGCCGTTTTTCCATACGACCCAACACGCAAAGATCCAAAGTGGATCGACTTCAACCAAAAATTTGAGGCGCGCTTTCACGAGCCGCCGGAGCAGTTTGCGTCGCTGGCGTACGACGCGATGAATGCTCTGCTGCATGCGATTTGTGAGGCAGGCCTGAATCGTGCCCGCATCCATGACGCTCTTGCAGATCTGGAGCAATACGACGGCGTCACCGGCCACATGGTGTTTGATCCGAACCAGAAGAACGTTGCACCTATGTACATCGGCACGGTGCACAACGGAACCGTAAGCTACAGACGCGCGACAATGGAAAAGGAGCAGCCGGCACAACCTGTCGCCTCTTCCAATTCGAAAGATGCGTTGCTACCTTCGCGCGCCAATGGGACAACGCCCACTCCCTATGCGCGTGTCGGTGAGGATGGCGTGATGTATAAGGGGCCGGCGCGACCCAGCCTGGCCGCCGGGCACTTGCCGGTCGTGATCTTTGGGCCGCACGCGCAGGATATAGTCGCGTCAGCCTCAATGCGGCAATTGGTGGCCGCAACGAAGAATCAAACAGCGTGGGAACTGCTGCCCGTAGCCAGTGATCAGAACTGGGGTGCAGCGTCCACGCAGCTCGTGCATGCTCTCTGGGACCGGCGCGCACTGGCGATCATCGCGCTGGACCGCAACTCTGCGCATCTGGCGGAGCAGCTCTCGCTGAAGGCGTTTGTACCCGTTGTTGCGCTCAGCGACGATTCCGAGCTCACGTCCACAAATATCGCCTGGATCTTCAGGCTGCCGGCCGCGACGTCTCCAGCCGAAGCTCTGCGCGTTCTGCAGGCTGCCGAGGCACGCAGCGGACCGAATCCGCAGAGGCTGCGCGACGTGCTGTCCTCCGGAGATGAAATTGCCGGTGTCGCGTTTCTGCCCACCGGCGACTCGCGGGCGCGTTAGGATGCCACGTTAATGCGACGAGTGCTGTGCCAATAAGAAAGGGCAGCCTGAGCAGGCTGCCCTTTGTGCCGCAGGATGCAGAAGAACTACGGCAGGTAGTAGCGGAGCGACGTCTCGATCACGTTGTCCGTGCCCTTCGCGCCGCCGTTGATGTTCAGGGGGCCGCCGGTACCGGACCAGATGTTCCGCGTAAAGTAGCTGTACTGGAAGCCCTGGCGCAGACCGCCCTTCGGGCCCTTGTAGAAGTAGTACCACCAGCCGGCAGTGCCTTCCTGAACGTCCTTGGTGTTGCCGCCGCAGTTGGCCGGCGTCGACGGCGAGTATCCGATGCCGCCATTGGTGGCGCCGCTTCCCGTCACAGGCTCGGTGTTGCAACCGCTCATGTTGGTGAGCGGCGAGCCGTAACCGATCTTGCCCCAGAAATCGCGGTACACGTAGTCGCCGCCGTAGTTGAGGTAGACCATCAACTTGGGGTTCGGGTTGACTTCGACCGTGCTCAGAGCCGAGAAGGCCTTGAGCGGATCCAACTGGCCGTCGGGCCGAATCGTCACGTCGGCAATTGTCGAGGAGCCATACCGGCCCACGCCCTTGCCGTAGAGGCCCTTGAGGCCGATGGTGACCTTCTTGTCTGCCAGCGGTGCGCGGAAACCGCCGCCGATGCCGCCGCCGGGAATCGTGTCGTTATACGCGCCTGCCGAGCTGCCGGCGTTCGGGTAGATGCGATCACGGAAGAAGCGGCTGATGCCGAAGATTTCCCAGTGGCCCCAGCCCGGCTCGAAGGCCATCTTGGCCACGAAGTCCGGTGCGAGGTTAAACGAGTAGTTGGCGGTGGGGTTGTAGAGGCCGCCACCGTTGCCGGCTGAGCCGATGAGCAGGTTGGTCGGAAGATTCGAGCCGGCAGGATTCAGCGTCTGGGCATTCTCAGCAGAGGCGCCGAGGAAGAACTTCCGGTTGAAGTCCTTGCTTACGCGGAAGCTGTACTGACGGGTCCATACGAAGCCCGCTTCGTACTGGGGGTCGATGGTGGCCGGCAGAATCTCGGAGCCGCGGGTCAATCCCTGCGTAGTTTCTGCGGCTAGCGACCATCCCTGACCGCCGGAGATGTCCAGGCCATTGCTCAGCTTGGCATCAGCCCACAGTTGGCGCTGGCGCAGCACGTAGCTATTGCTCTGGTTGGCGTTGGAGGTGATGCCGGTGCCGAGCCAGTCAGCCTCATAGTAGCCGCTCAACGTGACGTTGGCCAGTTTGCCGGAAGCCTTGAGGGCAGCGCGCGACTGACGGCCAGAGGCGTTGAACTCGCTCATCTGCGCAGCGTCGGAGTTCTGCAGCGGAATGCCGCCGAAGGGAGTGTTCAGGCCGCCACCTGTGGCCGCCGTGCGATTCACAGATTCAGCCGCCAGGAAGCTGCCTGTCGGCGAGAGCGCAATGCCCTTGAAGTAGATTGCATCAGGATTGGCGATCCGCTGCTTGATCGCGGAGGTTTCATCCGAAACCGTGGTCGCGAGCGAAACAGAGTTCTGTTTCAGATCGTTTACGGTAGATTGCAGCGTCGTGACAGCGGTGGCATTCTCGGTTGCAGCCTGCTGCTGCGCCGTGGCAGCAGCTTCCGCCTTGGAGGCTGCAGTTTGTGCGTCCGCGGCCGCCTGTTGAGCCTTCTGCAACTCGGCATTCTTCTCGGCCAGATCATTCTTCAGGCTGTTGATCTGCTGCTGCATCTCTTCGCGCAGTGCCTGAATCTGATCTTCCACCGAAGGCTTTGCGGCTTTGGCCGCCTTCTTCGTGGTGTCACTCTTCTTTTGCGCAGACTCGGGGGGAGCGCCTGCAAAAGCAAGCGATCCTGCCAGGCTCACTGCCAGAATTGCTGCGGCAGCAGTGTTGAGCTTCAGATTCATTGGGCCTCTTCCTCTCAAGAGCAGATTGATTCGAGATGCGCGTATCTTTGCTGCACACGCTTTCTGCCGCGCTCACGCGATGAATGAATCGGTGCACACTCATCGGCCAGGTTGAACAGAAGAAATCTCGAAGGGCAAAGAGTGAATTACGTGGTCTGAAGACTCGCACTCACTCTTCGGTCCTGTCTGTATCGAGGTTCGCAGAACTATATGAACAGATGACGAATTCACGGGCATTTAACACAGCGCGCAAGAATGCAGATACGAATGTGAATGCACAATGAATTCACGTGATATTCATCGGTGCGCGCAGTGGTCCCGAGCACTCAGTGAAGCTTTGCGGCTTCTTGCTTTGCGCTCAGCAGGTTCGCAAGGATTCGATACGAGCCTGGCACTAACTCAGGGAGTTGGCGGTAGAGGGCAAAGGCCGCATAGATATATGTGCCCTTTCCGGGATGCGCCACGAGCAGCCCTCCCCGCTGCGGATCCTGACCGGTATCCGCGGTTTCGGTCAGCGCAGTATAGGCTGGGTCCCACGAGTCAAGGAATGAGTGCCCGCGCTCTTCGACCCATCCATCGAAGTCGGCCGACGTAATTCGGTTCGGCCATGTCAGCAATGAATCCTCAGGTGCAAGCAGCTTGACGGGCGCCTTTTCATCGACGACACGTTCAGGAATGCGGCCCATCGAGAGCGGGAACGGGGCAGGGAAGTTGCTGCTCTGATACTGCACAATCAGGGTGCCGCCATTGCGAACGAAGTCATTCAGACGAGTCTGCGCGGCAGTCAGTGCAGGTCGTACAGAATACGCACGAATCCCGACGACAAGGACGTTCCAGGCCGACAGGTCAGCCGATGCAAGCTCGGAGTCCGAAAGCATATGGACCGCCGCTCCAAGGCCTTCGATTGCTTCCGGCACGCGGTCGCCCGTGCCCATGACGTAGCCAATGCGCAAGCCTGGAGCCAGCGCCACATCGACTTTGCGCGTGAGCAACTGCGCCGTCTTGTATTGGTTAAAGGGGCGCAGCCCTGCGTAGCCGACGTTTTGCCAGCCCGTCTCGTAGCGATGACCATTCGATTCCGCGACGGCCTGAATGGCGTAGGCGCCAGCCTTCACCGGTCCGGGCGTTACCTGGAAGGTAATGGGCGCGGATTCACCTGCATTGGCGCGATGGAACTGTGCCGAGGTAGGTTCGCAAAGCCAGCCCTGCGGCAGCTTGAGCGTCACAGTGCCGTCTGCGGAATCTTCTGTGTGCACAGTCACGCGGACAGGCAGAGCGCTTCCATCCAGAGGCAAAATGCGCGCGTCGGGTTCGAGGCGCACGCCGATCGCGGGCGTCACGAGCAGCGGTTCGTAGAAGCCGCCGGGGCCGGTGACGCGCTCCAGCGTTTGCACGGCCTGCCCCACCCGGATTGGCAGGCCCTGAAAGTCAAACTGCGCCCATGCTGCGAGCGGATACGGCGCGAAGGAGTGTCCACGCAACATGGCCGGCGAGACGTCATAATACGGTTGCTCGACTGAAGGGCGCGAGAAATAGGGAGCGGTAGGTTGTGCATCGTCGGCTGCGCGAACACTGAAGATCGGATCCGAGACGGGCGCGTCCGGGCTGACCGTGCCGGCAGTGAGGGAGTACGGCCATGCGCTGCCTGTTGCGCTCTGCAGCCAGACCTTCGCCAGCCGCGTGGAAGCGGTTGCCTGCGCTGCGTGCACGCGCACGCGGAAGGCCTCACCTGGCGCGACGCTGCGCGGAGTCTCGTCCGCTGTGTTGCCGCGAAAGCCCCCGCCGTCGGGATGGGTTTCGCTGGTGCGGAAGGCCATCAGGTCCAGGCCGAGGAGATTGGTGAGCGCGGCTTGAAATTCGTTGATCTTTGCATCCAGCTCAACGAGCAGGCTGCTCTTGCCTGGTTGATTCAATGCGCTGGCATCGATGCGCGCGCGCAGTGCCAGAGTCTGGCGATACAGAGGTGCGAGCGCATCGGCAGTCACTGCTTCGGTCTGCCCGGCGTGTGCGCGATGCAATTGCGCCATGCCGTTGTCGAGTTGCTTGAGGTTATCGCTCAGCCACGCAGGTGGCGCATCCACGAGGCGCGCAAGCCCGGCGAGAGAGGTATCGACGTGGACGCGGCTGTTGTGGAAGAGGTCGTCCTTGCCCGTCGCTCCATCCGGAGCTTTGGCCGATGCGGCGACAATCCACAGGTGATAGCGCGCCGTGCCCGGTCCGCTCAGCGTGGGATTCGCGCCACCATTCTGCGACTTCTGCATGCCCCAGCCTTCGCGCGCAATCTGCTGATAGCTCCGGCCCAGCGTGGCGTCGCGAGCTCCCACCTGCAGCGTCACGTCCGTAGAAGGCGCTCCGTCGATCCACTCACCCGTGGCGTAGTTATGAAACTTTGCCGGAGCCCATTTGCCGGTGGCGTAGTCAAACATGCCCTTATCCGTGATGGGCGCGAAAGGCACCATCGAGTAGACAGCCAGCGGTTGCCAGGGTTGCAGGCCCGCCTTGATCTGGTCCGGAAAGACGGTGGGATCGGCCGCAGCCTTGAAGACCTCCTGGGCAATTTCGCCGGAAACCTGGTGCTGCCCGTGGCCATCACTCACGCCGCCGACGAAGGTGGCCACGATAATCTGTGGACGCGCTCGCCGCACCGCAAGCACTGTGTCATAGAGCACGCGCTCATGCCCCCATCGCGCAAAGGCTTCTTCCTGCGTCTTGGAGAAGCCGAAGTCCGCCTCAGTGCCCCACATCTGTTGCGCGCCATAGTACTCATCGGCCTTCAGCAGCTCATTGGTGCGAATGATTCCGAGCGCATCATCCTGTTCTGCGGACATCGCATTCTGACCGCCTTCGCCGCGCGTCAGCGTGAAGAGCGTCGCGCGCGCGCCCAGTCCGCGCGAGAGATAGGTCAGCAGGGCGCCGTCTTCGTCGTCAGGATGCGCGACGATCATCAGCACACTGGCCGTTGTGCCCAGGCGCTTCAGGGTCTGCTCCAACGCGGCCTCACCACGGTCTTCGGGCAGAGGCAGCGCAATCGAAGAGGGCTCCGTAGCCGGTGGTTGAATGGAACTCGAAGCAGGCTTCTGTGCGTCGAGGCAATTGGGGCCAACGCCCGCAACGAGCAGGCTTGCAAGGGCCGCCGATGCGGCAGCGAAGGGAACTCTCTCGGCAAGAAACATAGTCTTCGCCAGTGTACAATCCGTGGAGCGAATTGGCCCGATGACAGCACTTCATTCCAATGCAGCAGTCAGTGATCACCTCAGCCGGCGCATCGGCCTGCGCGCCGCCGTGCTCTTCAACATGCTGGAGATGATTGGCGTCGGCCCATTCATCACGCTGCCACTGGTGATTGAGGCTGCGGGCTATCGGCTTTCGATCTATGCGTGGCTGCTTGGGGCTCTTATTGCGGTTGCCGATGGGCTTGTATGGGCAGAGCTGGGCGCGGCTTTTCCGCGTGCCGGCGGGTCCTACGCATTTCTTCACGAGATCTACGGGCCGCATCGCGCGGGGAACTGGTTGAGCTTTCTTTACGTGTGGCAGCTCAGCTTTTCAGCGCCATTGTCGATTGCGTCCGGCTGTATTGGTTTGTCAGGATTTCTGGCGTGGTTCTGGCCTGGGCTTGAGTCTGCTCCCATCGCAGCGTTGCCCGCGCTGCACTCCAGCAATGTTGTCGCCGCGGCGACGTGCCTGTTGGTGACGGCACTGCTCTATCGCAATCTCAGCTCGATTACGCGCCTGGCATGGGTGCTCTTCTGCGGCGTGATTGCAGCGCTGGTGGGTGTGATTGTTTCGGGCTTTAGTGCGGCGGCGGCGAGTGGCGGCTGGCATATGCCGGCGACTCCGGCCCATTCTGCGGCGCTTGCGATGGGTGGGCTGGCGCAGGCAACGCTGATTGCGACGTATGACTACTGGGGCTACTACAACATATGTTTTCTGGGCAGCGAGGTGCGCCACCCCGAGCGCACGATTCCAAAGGCAATTCTACTTTCGGTCGTGTTTGTCGCGGCGTTTTATCTGACGATGAACCTGGCGGTGCTCCCCACATTGCACAGCATGGTGGAGCATTCGCTCGCAGGTTCGGCGCCGCCGCTGCAACTGGTTGCGGAGATTGCCCGCTCGGCCTTTGGGCTGTGGGCCGGGAGGGTGATGGCTGCTCTGATTATCTGGACGGCGTTTGCGTCAGTCTTTTCGCTCCTGCTGGGCTATTCGCGCGTGCCCTATGCGGCGGCGCGAGACGGCAACTACTTTCGCTTCCTTGATGCGATTCATCCACGCCACGGAATTCCGCATCGCTCGCTCCTGGCTTTGGGATTCGTTGCAGCCGCGTTTTGTTTCTTTTCGCTGCAGCAGGTCATCACCATGCTGGTCATCACGCGCATCCTGCTGCAATTCCTGCTGCAGCACATTGGCGTCATCTGGTTGCGTGTACGCCACCCCCACCTGAATCGCCCGTTCCGCATGCCTTTGTATCCGCTGCCGCCGCTACTGGCCATGGCGGGATTTCTATTCGTTCTATTCAATCGCAGCCACGCATGGCAGGGAGTGGCGGTTGCGGGCGCAATCGGCATCTCCGGTACGGGAATCTACCTTGTGCGCGCAAGCCATAAGCGGATCTGGCCATTTACGGGATCCAACCATGGCCATGGCGAAGCGGGCTCTGTCTAGTCGTGCCTGTTTGCAAGACGGCGGGGCTGCCTGCGTGACCCTTCAACGGGCAAAGCTGGGCGTACAACATGCCTGATTGAAACAACGAGTAGCGAATTCATAGAACTCGATGCTTTGGCGCGATCTGTGAATCTGCCGGGATCGCTTGTTTGTGGGACATGGTCCATCCCGGCATGATGTCTGGCTCCAGTGGCAGGCAGACACACTCTGGAAGCGGCTGTTATTCTGTGACGCCCTGGCTTAATTGCAGACAGATCATGCGAAGCGTTCCCTGATCATTCACGACCTCGCCATACGAGCGGATTAAAGATCCCACGCCTAAAGAACCCGCGACGGATATCTTCGTCTGCGGCCCTGCGTAGACGATGACAGTCCCCGGGTTGTGAAGCACTCCCTGCTGATCCGGCTGCAGAGCCAGGTTTGGAAACAGATCGTAGGAGGCCAGACTGACGCTGTAGGTTGTGTAGATTCCAACTGTATTGACGGCTTTCACCGTGCCATTGATGGTTTGCGGCATGAGGGTCACGGTGGCCGCAGGCAGAGCTCCGCCGAGGAACAGAGGCATGTGCGAGGTGACGGAGACATTCTGTCCGGGTACTGCGGTAGAAGCATCGAAGACGGGAGTGAATGACAGGCCGGCAAAGCGATCTGGAGGTCCGGCCATGCGAAAGGCCGCATTCTGGTCGCCGATGAGTTCTCCGCCGCTGTAGTAGCTGTTGTTATCGAGGTACCCCTGCTGCTCCTCGCCAATCATGAGCAGCGACTGATTGAGCGCGGAGACGTTGCTTATTGGACCGGTGAAGACGTTCAGATCGGTAGTGTCTGTGTCGTAGACGGAGACGCGCGTGGCGGCCAGCGTTCCATCCGGCTGGATCGACGCATCCAGGTCAACCGGCATACCAGGCGCAAGTCCGGCCGTGCTGGACACACCCTGAAAGAATGTCCCGGTATTGGCAGTCAGGGTCCACGAGGGACCGGCGAGATTCGTGCCGTCTGCGCCGGCGACGGTGAACGCGCCCGCGTCGGATTGTATCTGAGTGACGAGTCCGAGCATGCCAGTCAGCAGGCCATTCGCTGAGTTTGTCGGCGTGGCGGAGATCGCAGCGGGAGCCAGAGTCATCGTCGGCGTGATGGAGAAGGTTGTAGTCGGCCCTCCCTGGCAGTTTGAGAGCGATGCGGATCGCGCGATGTCCAGCTTCAGCACCACAGCGACGGGAGACCTGGAAACAACAATCGGCTCAGCAAGTGTGACATGCACGCTGGAGGCCGGAACCTGCCCATACACAAAGGTGCTGGTCTGCAGGCCTTGTGTGGAGCTATAGCTGGTGCAGACGAACAGAGCGCTGCCTATGGAGACGCTGGCAGAGGTGTATGTGCCGCGAGGCAGGTTGGAGGAGACAAGAGGCTCGGCTACGCCGTTGAGGTGCATCATCTCTGGGTAGACAGTGGACGCCAGAAGGGTCGCCGTCTGACCCGATTGGGAGGTGAGCGTGATGCCTGTGAACTGCACCTGGAACTGGGCGAGCTGATCGTTGGCTGTGCTTGTGGCCAGCAAGATTACGGGCGTAGCGGGGCCACCTGGCTGCGAGGAGACCGGCATGAGATGACCGCCTCCGCCTCCGCAGCCTGTGAGAGAGAGCCACGCGAGCGCAACAGAAACAGCCGCCGCGATACGAAGAGAAGCAGGGCGCATTTCTTGTGCGGCGATGGAATGGCCGGATCGCATGTATCCCCTGGTACATCCGCGAGGAACAGAAACTTGCGGACCCGGAGGCAGAGGAGAAGCAGTCCCTCGAGGAGGCCTTCTCTCCTATTATGCCTCAGCAGGACAACCCGCAAGGGGGACGTTTCGGGGGATGGCGCGTGGCGAACCATAAGAGACATGGACTAAGATTCCGGTTGCCGGAGAAGAAGGCGAGGCTGCGCCCGGCGCACGAGCGACAAGTTGGCAGTCGAAAGGGAAGGCAAACACGGGATGCGCGAAGCGGTGATTGTGTCGGCGGTGCGGACCGCCGTGGGCAAGTTTCAGGGGTCTTTACAGGGTTTTCGTGCGCCGCAACTGGG
>JBBIVH010000005.1:1363-3360 GCA_037439805.1 Acidobacteriaceae bacterium | reverse complement strand
GATGCCGAGGTGGTGGTCGCGGGCGGCATGGAGTCGATGTCGAACGCGCCGTATGTGCTGCAGCAGGCGCGCACGGGCTACCGCATGGGCAACGGCGCGCTGGTGGACGTGATGGTGAATGACGGGCTGTGGGACGTCTACAACAACTTCCACATGGGCGCGGCGGCGGAGATGGTGGCCGAGAAGTACGGCATCACGCGGCAGGAGCAGGATGCGTTTGCGGCGGAGTCCCACAAGCGTGCGGCTGCTGCGACGACGGCGGGGCGCTTCCGCGAGGAGATTCTGCCGGTGGAGATTCCCGCGGCGAAGAAGGGTGAGTCGGCGCGCCTCTTTGCGACGGATGAAGCAGTGCGGCCGGAGACGACCATCGAGACGCTGGCGCGGCTGAAGCCGGCCTTCAAAGAAGGCGGCACGGTGACGGCGGGCAATGCGCCGGGCGTGAACGATGGCGCGGCGGCGCTGGTGGTGATGAGCGCGGAGCGTGCGCGTGCGCTGGGCGCAAAGCCGCTGGCGACGATTCGCGCGCAGGCGACGAGCGGGCGCGAACCGGCCTGGTTCAGCGTGGCCCCCGTGGATGCGGTGCGCAAGGTGGCAGAAAAGGCCGGATGGACTCTGGATTCCGTGGAGTTATTTGAGCTGAATGAAGCCTTCAGCGCGCAGGCGCTCGCGGTGCTGCGCGAACTGGAGCTGGACCCGGCGCGGGTGAACGTGAATGGCGGCGCGGTGGCGATTGGGCATCCGATTGGCGCGAGCGGCGCGCGCGTGCTGGTGACGCTGCTCTACGCGATGCAGCAGCGGAATGCAAAGCGCGGGATTGCGTCGCTGTGCCTCGGCGGCGGGAACGCGGTGGCTCTGGCGGTGGAGCGGGTGTGACGGTTCTTCGACCGTATGAATTCGTGCTTTCCCACTCTTGCGGAAAGAACAAAGACGCCGCAAGGATAGGGCACCCACCTCAATCTGCTCGATCACCAGACCACAAGGTCACGGTATCAGTCGCAGACGAGAGCGTCGGTGGGGAATTCGGCCGACTCGGCGGGAAACGGCTCGGGCTCGGTGTCGCCGGCGGCGAGGCGCGCCTGAAAGAAGGCATCGACCTCGGCGAGGATTTCGACGCCGGTACGCATCTGGTAGATGGAGGCGCGGAGTTTCGCGCCGCCGGGAACGCCGTGGGTGAACCAGGAGGCGAACTGCTTCATTTTGCCTGCGGTCTCTTTGCCCGCGGAGCCAGGCTTGTCTGATGCGGCTTCGGTCTCTTCGAGCAGCATCTGGAAGTAGGCGCGGATCATGTGGTAGCGATCGGCGACGGTGGGCTGGTCGTAGCGGCCAGTGGCGGTGTACTGCGCAATCTGGCGGAAGATCCAGGGATTGGATGGGGCGGCGCGGCCAATCATGACGGCGTCGCAGCCGGTCTGGTCAATCATGGCGGCGGCGTCTTCGGGCGTGCGGATGTCGCCGTTGCCGATGACGGGAATGCGGACGGCCTGCTTGATGGCGGCGATCCACTCCCAGCGGGCCTGGCCGGTATAGGCCTGCTCGCGGGTGCGGGCATGGAGGGCGACGGCGTTGAGGCCTTCGGACTCCGCCATGCGAGCCAGTTCGACGCAGATGATCTGGGTGTCGTTCCAGCCGAGGCGGAACTTGACGGTGAAGGGAATGGTGACGGCCTTGCGCACCGCGCGGAAGATTTCGCCGATGCGGGGCAGATCGCGCAGAAGGCCGGAGCCGCCGTTGCAGCCGACGACGCGCTTGGCGGGGCAGCCGAGGTTGAGGTCGACGAGGTCGAAGCCGGTGTCCTGGACGATGCGCGCGGCTTCGGCGAGGGTTTCGGGGTTGGAGCCGAAGAGCTGCGCGGCGATGGGATGCTCGTCGTCGTAGAAGGTGAGGTAGCGGCGGCGCTTGGACTCGCGCATGCGGCTGAGGCCGTCGGCGGAGGTGAACTCCGTCATGATGAGGCCGCAGCCGGACTGGGTGTTGGAGAGGGAGGCGTCGATGCTGGC
>JBBIVH010000005.1:0-1263 GCA_037439805.1 Acidobacteriaceae bacterium | reverse complement strand
CTGGCGTGGCGGATGAAGCGGCGGAAGACGGTGTCTGTGACGCCGGCCATGGGAGCGAGGACCGTGGCGGGAGCGACGCGGACGGCACCGATGCGCATCTCGGCGGGCACACGGGCCTGAGCCGGCATGGCGTGTTCGCGCGGATTGTCCCAGTGCTTCTTCACGGTGATGCCTCGTTGCGTCATGCTGAGAGCCTTGCTTGATGCGGCTCGTTCATGAGCGAATGTTCGGCCCTGAACGAACGTGGGCCTCCGCCGAGGCGGAGGCCCGATGCTGGCACCGGCCCATGGGCCGCGGCGCGGTTACTTGGCCGGGGCAGCCTCGGCCGCCTTGGCGTATTTGCGGCGGAAGCGTTCGACGCGTCCCGCGGTATCGACCAGGCGCTGCTTGCCGGTGAAGAACGGGTGGCAGACCGAGCAGATTTCCACGTGGATATCGCCCTTGTGGGTCGACCGGGTCTCAAAGTTGTTGCCGCAGGCGCAGACAACGCGCACGGCCTCGTAAGCTGGGTGAATCTTTTCCTTAGGCATCTTGTGAGACAGACCTTTCCTGCAATTCTTCTATTGTATGGGGATTTGGGCGGATACGCAATCGGCGCGGCCGCCCGCTGCGCTCCTAGCGCAGGGCCTTCTGGATGCCGGCTTCGACGAGCGGGTCCATGATGGCGTGGCCGGCCTCGTTGGGATGGACGCCGTCCGGGCTGAGGTTCTTTGGCAGGCCGTCTTCGGCGTCCTTCATGGCGGAGTGGAAGTCGACGTAGACGTAGTGCTTTTGCGTGGCGTACTGCTGGATCCAGGCGTTGAGGGTGTCGATCTTGGGCGCGGGCTGCATGCCGTGCTGCCACCAGTAGTCGATGGCGGGGAGGACGGAGCAGAGGACGACGCGGATGTGGTTGGCGGTGGCGAGATCGGCCATGGAGGCGATGTTGTCCTCAATCTGCTGGAGGGTTTCCGGGCCGGTGTTGCCGGCGATGTCGTTGGTTCCGGCGAGGAGGACGACGGCTTTGGGCTCGAGGTGGATGACGTCCTGGCGGAAGCGGAGGAGCATCTGCGGGGTGGTCTGGCCGCTGATGCCGCGGTTGATGTAGGGCTTGCCGGGGAAGTCCTTGTCGAGGTGCCAGCCCTCAGTGATGGAGTCGCCCATGAAGACGACGCGCTTTTCCCCGGGCGCGGGCGGGCCGAGCCGGGCGTCTTCGTCACGGAAGCGGACGAGCCAGGGGAAGTCGGAGAGCATGAGGGCGTCGTGCTGGCGCCAGTAGTCGTT
>JBBIVH010000004.1:20577-42447 GCA_037439805.1 Acidobacteriaceae bacterium | reverse complement strand
TAGCTCAGTGGTAGAGCGCGGCCCTGAAAAGGCCGGCGTCGGCGGTTCAATCCCGTCCCTGGCCACCACTCTTTCGTTTCCCAACTTCTCCAAAGCCGCGCGATTGGCCTTGTGCGCGCAGCGCACCAGAAAAGGCCCGCGGCCCTCCGAAAGGCCGGCGTCGGCGGTTCAATCCCGTCCCTGGCCACCATCTTTTTAACAAGTTATGAGTTCTCCACCCAACGGTTACGTTCCAAAACGTTCCAATTGCGCGGCGGAGTCGGCCTACTCCCAGCTCAAAATTGTCAGAAATTGTCGGCCAACTCTAGGTTCTGGTCTCTCATATGCGTGTGCAATCTCCAACATGGATATGGAGGAGATGGGCCGCATTTCTCACCAAAGCCGAGAAGAACAAGCTGGAGCGCATCACTCCTGTTGCCGAAATCATCTATACCCTCCACGGCTTGCCGTTCATCTGGGCCATAAATGCGATCTGCCTGCCGTTTGGCGACCAGCGTGGCAGTTCGAGTTTGTCGGCTTGAGTTATGAGCGTCCGCGGATCGCTCCCGTCAGCCCGGCATACCCACAGGCTTTGATCGGCTACACGCACATACGCCATCCTTCGACCGTCAGGGGAACGGTCGATCTCCGATGCGTCCGCCCCGGGGTGCGGAGCAGTTGCAATCCCTCATTGAGGCGCTTGATGAGGACGAACAAATGATGGTTTGGCTCGATTGCATCACCGGCGCCCGGCCCAGTGAACTTCTGGGTCTTCGTCGCAAGTCAATCGATTTTCAGCACAAGTGCATCTGGATCCTGGAAGCGGTAAACAACGGCCGTGCCCATACGCCGAAGTACCACCGCAGCAATCGGCCGATTCCGCTTACGGCGGAAGATATGGAGAGGTTGCCGGGTATCTCGGCAAGCGGCCGGATGCGTCGCCTGAGGATTGGTCTTTCCCGGTAAGCGGGCGAAGAGTCCACGGCAGTATGCAACCATCATGACCAGGAAAATTCAACCCAAGGCGAAGAGCCTTGGCTTGCCCCACGTTACGTGGCGGCTGCTCCGTCATTGGCATGCCACACTTCTCGGGGGATGCGCAGGTTCCGATCAAGGCGGCCCAGGAGAGGTTGGGACATTCCCGGCCGGACATCACCATGATTTATTACATGCACGCCACGTCGCCGTCGGCAGAATTGGCAGCCCAGACCGCGAGTTCAGCCCTCAGAAAAAAGGCATAAATTCAGCGGACAATCACCAGGTTTGGCCCCTTCAGTTGCCCTTGTGATAGCCACTGTTAGCGCAAATGAGGTGTGGTGAAAGCCTAAGTTGTTGAGGATTTGGAGGAGCCGGCCGGGATTGAACCGGCGCATGAAGGTTCTGCAGGGGGTATTGAAGGAGGCTGAGGCCGGGGTACCGATGACTGAGCTGATCCGCAAGACCAGAGTCACTGTGCAGACTGCTCCCGATGGAAGGCGAACAACGCCGGCCTGGAGGTAGACCAGGTACGTCAGATCAAGCAGCTTCTACCGTCGAAGTAAGTGTGGATGCGATCAGCGGAGTACTCGATACAGGGTATTGGAGCGCTCGCTCGCTTCAGTGCAATCCCGCGAAATCACCTCACGTCGTCCGGTTTGAGTGAATCACTTCACACGCGGATTGGCTTGATTGAATGCAACGGTTTGCGTTCCGGTCACACCGATCTTGCCAGCTTGTTCGGCATACATTGCAAAGCCACGACCACGCGCTTCGGATGCGAACGTGGATAGATGAGTGCCGGCGAGGTGTGGTGTCAGCTTCGTTTCAACATCGGCTAGTGCCAGCCGCGCCTCGCATTCCAGCGTGTAGAAGCCTATGTGGTGAGCGCGTTGCGTCAGAGCTCGCATTCCACTCTGCACTGAGAGCAGCGCGCTTCGCGCGCGAGTGCCTTGGCCGGCCCTGGCCGCATGCGCACGAAGTCTGAGCAATTCAAGCGGCATACCGAGTATCGGGAATTCACGCACGTCGCTGAGCTTCGACGCGCGATCAAGAACTGCATCGCAATCGGCTGGTTCTCCCAACGCAAGCTGCGCCTTGCAGAGAGCCTCATATCCGCCGAGTTCCTGAGCGGCATTCCTGTCTTCTTCAAAGGATGCAATCACGGCTTTAAGCTCTTGCGATGCAAGGTCCGGATATCCTTGGTCGATGTCGAGTTGTGCAAGTGAAAGCTGCAATGGAGCCGTCGAGGAATGGATTGCCTTGTCCATCTCGACTGCATCGTCATAGCTCCTTCTAGCTCCCGCGAAGTCTCCCTGCTGCCTCTGCAAATCGCCGAGGCCCGCCACTGCGTTGGCAGTTTGCCACGGGTCGCCACCCCAAGATCTGAGAGAAGCGATTTCCGTCTTGTACTCCGCTGAGGCGTCATTCAGCTCGCCTCTCATGAGCAGGAGGCTCGCATGTCCGAGGTGAGGCGACTGATCCGCTGGAGATTTCGCAGCATCCGCAATCTCCCAGCTCTGGCGGTACAAGCTCGACGCGTTTTGGAAATTGCCTCGCAACGTCTCGATGTCAGCGATGTTGCTGATCGCAACTCCCAGATTGATCTGATCGTTCACAGTTGCAAAATTAAGCTTTGCCTTCCGGTAGTCCTCTTCGGCCTTTGCCCATTGACCTTCATTTTGAAGAATCAAGGACAGGTTATTGAGAGCGACGCCAACGCCTTCATAGTCTCCTGCTTCCTGCAGCGTCCGGATGGCCTGATCGTAGAGCGGGATTGCCTCAGCGTTGTGTCCAGTGAGCCGCTTGTTCTCAGCCATGATCTGAAGAGTGGCCCCTGCCAGGTCCAGATTCCCTGCCGCAGTGAACAAGTTGTAGGCTTCGCGGCATTCTGGCAGGTTGGGCAGATGCAGCCTGTTTAGGAAGCAGATATACTGCTCTGCCTTTGCATAGACCTGGCGCTTTCCCTGTTCCATCGCCTTTTTTGCTGCATCCCGATAGAGCTTTTCCGCCCCATCCAGGTCCTTACGCGCGACAATCCTCGCTTCGTAGATATCGATGAGCGGTTCGTTCCGGACCGGCGGCGGGAGCAGGCGAAGCTGGTGGATGGTGTCCAGCGCCTCATCCGCGTGATAAGACTCAAGCTGCAGTTTTGAGAGCTGCAGGCCGTAATCGAGACTGTCAGGATAAAGGCTGAACAGAACACGATAGATCTCCGCGGCTTTCGCACGCTCTCCGGCAGCGTGATGGTAAGCTGCTTCGATTTCCATGCGCTGCACGCGCGGCAGGCTCGATGCCAGGTCCATCCCCTTTCTTGCTTCAATCTTCGCCTGATCAAAATGGCCCAGGAATAGGTCGGTTCGCGAAAGCATGGCGTGTGCAAAGGGGAACTTGGACTCAGCGGCAATTGCCTGCGTGAAAAACTCGCGTGCCAGCTCAAAGTCGTACGCGCGAAGCTTTTCCAGCCCCATCGAGTAGAGCCGGGCAGCCTCAGGATCCGACGGCAGACTGGTGTGTACGAGCAATTCATCGGAGTCGCCCGAGCGCGAAATGCCAAGCAGGGTTCTCAATTTCCCCCCAACGCGCGAAACCACTCCGAACAGATTCTCCGTGGCGCCAATCTCAGCCACCTCGGCGATCACCTCGCCTGTTCTACAGTCCTGCAGCCGTACATCCACTCGTAATTGACCGTGCTCCGGCTTCCCGATAGTTGCGTACGACCCAAGTACCAGCAAGTCACTGCTCAACGCTGTACCGATGCGTGCGGTGGTGGAGCGATCCAGCGTGCCTGCCTTTGCCCATGGCGAGTAGGCCCGCAGGTTCGACACGTCTTCCGCGGAAACAAGACGAACCCCTTCGCCGCTTGCCAGTTCCGTGCTTAGCATCTCAACCAGGGCCGTGCCGATCCAAGCGTCGGAGTTGGACTGAGAAAGATTCTCGAAACCAAGAACGGCAATCGATTTGCGCAAATGAACGGGCACGGTCCCCGCACCGCTTGAAGCCATAGCTGTGGACTTCGGATCTCTCCAATGCAACCAGGCTGCAATCGATCCGCCAACAAGAATGAGCGACGCAGCCAGGTAGATCAGTCGCCAGGGAAAGAGATGCTCACTTTGAGCGGGGCCCGCCGATGAAGCCCATTCAGACTGTGAAGCAGCAATCGGGGTGAGAGCGAATGCGGGCTGCGTCTTTTCGCGCGTCACTGCAACTGGGGCAATAAACCGGTATCCCTGCCGTGGAACTGTTTCGATGAAGCGTGGATTTTCTGAGTTGTCATCGATGGCTCCTCTGAGTCTTTTCAGAATGACGTTGAGGCTCCCATCGAAATCAACAAAAGTCCCGTCAGGCCAAAGGCTTCTTCGTAACTCCTCGCGCGAAACGACCTCTCCCGCCCGTTCAAGTAAGAGAAGCAGGACTCGATACGGCTGGTCCTGAATCTTGATGCGCACACCATTGCGAGTCAATGTCTTGTCGGCAATGACCACGTCGAAGAGACCGAATCGAAAGCTGCGAATGGGGGAAGCTTCGTCGTGCATGGCTAGCCAGCCCTGAGAAGATGGGCCATCATAGCACGAAGCCAGCGGAATTCGCACGGACACTATACGACTCATCGGCCCTGGATTTGGACTGCCTCTCCGCTCGCGGACAGGGTACCGAATCCGTCAAACTATTTTCCTGCCGGACAGATTGGCGACAGCCAGCGAGCGTTGAAATCTGTCTTCGAGGTCATCGAGTGTCCTCCTGACGTTATGGTCGTTGTTCCCGTACCTTTCACAGCCTCAGATCCAATGGCCTCAAGCGAGATGAGAGCTTTTGAGATCATGTTGTCGTAGTGGCAATCGATTGCAACATCGAGTTTGCTGCTCGTCGACTTCAGTACCTTCTCCGTACAGACCTTGTCATCAGGATTAAACATCGTCCCGTTGTCAAGATCGGTCGTCTGGACACAGCTCTCCTGTGTACGCGTGGTTGTATCGCCTGGCGAAGCGGCACGCGTCTCGGCCTCATATCGGGCGCGTTGCTCCGGGGTGAGCCTCGCAAGCATATCTGCCGGTAGCTGAAAGTCACCGTGGGTTGTGATTGTCGTTGTTGCGTGCCACAGGCCCGTCTTCACGTGGAGCGGTTGAAACTGGTCTGCACCCCAGGCCGAAATCGCAGCGAGCGTCATCATGATAAGAACCTTTCGCATATCTTCCTCCGTGTCTCTGCTTGTCTGAACCTGTTTGAAAAGTGACGATGGCTTCTCTTCAGAAGGCATCGCGCATCGACTGTGTGCCTAGCGGTCCCGTAACCCACACCCGAACCGTGTACTGCGAGGAACTCAGATTGAAATCGAATGCTGGGGGTATGGATGTGCAGCACGCATCTCTTCCCCACGCCACGGTGAAGTGCTGCATGTCCCAACCAGTTGCCCAACTCCCACCCGATACAGACGCGTCCTGGCCGCCTGGGCAGTAAGGTGCATACCGGCTCACCTGGACGCTCTCGATAACCCAACCCGGGGCCAGCCTTGAAAAATCGAAGATGTCCTTGCCCGGACCGAACGGCGCTGTATCCGAGCGAACCACAAGCGCGGTTGCGCCCTTCACATCCGGCGGCAGATCCTTACCCATAACAGGAGGCGAAACGTATTCCACTTGTTGCACGGGGCGCATTGAGGCAGAAGTCGCATCCAGCTTGACCCACGCCGCCGGAATTGTTCTGAGAAGCTGAGGTGCTCCCCGCGCCGCGATAAACAGGCACTCTCGCAGTCGCACTTGTCGTCCATTTGCGAGTTGAACGATAAGGTCAGCTGTGAAATCCGGTAATCCATTCAGGTTCGAATCGAGGTTCACCTCGATTCGGTCATCGCGCCACGAATCGCTCGTTTCAAGTCGCAGAGGCAGCTCGCGAACCTGGTCTCCCGCGTGCAAATGAATCAGACTGGATTGCAGCCTGATAGCTCCGGGGATAGAGCCAAATGCACATCCCTCGATGCGATAGTGATTATCCGGTTCGGCAGGCGTGAAGACAGCGCCTGAACGTCTGCCGTTCACCGATCGAATCCTCGGTGAAGAGCAGTTCGTTGCCTCGCTCGGATTGGCCCTGCTAAGGTGCAACGGCGCGAGTGAGCCTTTGCCCGATCTTGCTGATGCAGGATTGCTTCGCCGCCCGGAAGGCAAAGATGCAAGATCCCCCGCGGGTCTAGTCGGGGCTGAATCAGTATGCGCCTGCAAAAAATAGGCGCGCTCCTCTGCGAGAGCAGAGGCAATTGCAGGATCGAGGCCATTGAGTGCTAAAGACGGATTCTTCTGTCTCGTTCCAGCAAGTGGGCGAGCCAGCGACAGCGCTCGTGCGCGCAACTCCCTGTAGACTCCCGCGGGAAGATTCCCCGTTGACGTGTCGAGCTGAACGAAGGTGGATGGGGCAGCTTCATTCATTCGGGGTGGCGCCGATTTTGCAGCGCACACCGACGCAATGATCAGGAACGCACTGCCACCGAAGGTGAGCGTCAGGATACGCATTCCGTCGATTCGATTCAGCATCACCGTAGCTTTCAGTTGCCGCAGGATTCAGTTCCGCACTGTTGCAGGTTCCGAACGCATTGCAGCTGGGGCGCCCCGCTATAGGGGTCCGTGCAACGTGGGCCTTTTGCCCATATCTTCAAGCCGTATGCAGAGCCGGTCGAATCGCTGTAGGTGTAATAGACCAAAGGCGGCGCGATGGGTATGAATCCTGAGCACGAAATGTCGGACCCATCGACGTGAACGCCTTGCCTCTGCAGTTTGGTCCAGTCCGGCGTGATCGGAAACATGCTGGCCTGCGCGGTTCCAAAGGTCTGCTTGTACGTATTCACAGGAGGACAGCTGGGGGGAACGTTCACTGAGATCATCTGAACCGAATCAAAGGTCCAACCGGGAGCCATCTGCGGTGTGAGCGTATCCGCGCCGGGAGAGAACTTCTTGTTGCTGGAACGAGTGACGAATACGGAGTAACCGGCCAACCACATTGGCGCATTGGATCCGGCAATAACCGGAGACACATATTTCATCGTTGGATTCGTAAACCCGCCCGACCAGCCCGAATTGCTCAGCCAGGATTGCGGAACCGAATTCAGCAGAACCGCGGGGTTGGACCTGGCCGCGATGAACTCAAAGCCGGATGCCTTGATCTGCGCGGTACCGACCGGGGCCACGATCAGCGAGATGTTCTGCTGATCCTGCTCTCCCGCAATCTTCGGGTCAACACGCGCATCAATCTCGGTATCGCTCCAGAATTGCACATCGAGATTGACCTGCTGGGCATTGAACTTTCCGATCAGGTAAACCTTGCCGGTCTGCTGGCCGAACATACACCCTTTGATGACATAGGCGTTGTATTCCGTCTCAGGGGTAAAAATTGTGTTCTTAGCCTGCTTGTTGACCTCAAAGATCGTTGGCGACTGGCAGACGTATCGCACATTTGGCAGGTCGCCACGGCTGGTTCCCAGTCCCGATTTCGGTGGAATTGCGAGCGGTATCGGACTGGTTCCCGGCACGGACGGATTGTGGCTGCTGTTTCCGGATGTGCTCGCCATCAAAGTGTGATTGGATCCAGCTCCTGTGGGCGCCAGCATGGGATGCGCCAACGGTGCAGGTGCGCTGGATGGAATACCTCCACCGGAAGAGGGCTGCATCAGAGGAGTCGCCCTGGCGCGCGTAACAATCGGAGAGAGCGGGGCGTTGGGATTGGAGGGCTTTATCCCCAGCCCCGGAGGCACGGGTTCGGCCGCATGCTGCCTAACTTCAGTGGCGGCCATTTTCTGCTGCCGCAGAATCTGCAGCTTTGCCGGATCGATTGCCTCAATGCCGCGCAGCCCGGCGTACACAACGGGACTGATTTTGGGTGCGGCGCTAGCCAGCGCCGCGGCGTCGTATCTCTTCATCTCATCCGGCGTAATCTCGCGCACCTTCGCGTTCGGCGGAAGCTTGCCAGCCAACTGATTGTTTCCCGCGATAGGGATCCTCGCCGGCGGAGGCACGAGGTCGCTCTGAGCTGGGCAGACAGTGACGGCTGTCATTGCTATCAACAAAGAGGCGAGTCCACCGATTCCTTTGCACGTTGTCATGGTTGCTCCTCGCTTTGGGGTGAGAGACCGGAATTACATGCGTATGGGATAGGCCAGCCGAGGCCGTCTGGTCAAAGGAACTGCTCCTGATTCGTAGCTGACCTGCTAAGTCGCGATCTTGCTGCGCATTGCAGGCGTGAGTTACATGTGTGGGGAGGGTATCTGCGAACTTGGCCGTGGGCTGAAGAATGGTCTGCGGCCGATTGACTTGTGCGTCTCAGTCTTTCCAGGCAGCACTACCGCAACCCTGAGTGTCCAACGCAAGCCTTTCAGCTTTGGCATTTCTTTCGTCCAGGCTCGCACGAGAACTGCTTTGAAACTTTTCGGTCATGCACCTGCGAACTTGGCTTACTCATCCTCAGCTGCGCTGCACCATTCGGAATTCTCCTCCCGCATGCTTCGGGACTGGTTAAGACGGGTCCGGAAGGCACGCCTAATCTAAGACTTAGCGCGTCAGCTTCGTTTCACTTGCAGTTCCTTTGACCTCTTCCACTCCTGCGGCTATACCTGGTCGGCATCGGAGGTCACATCCCATGCACGGAATGTTGATTGCCATGTTGTCAGCGTTGATCCTGTTCAGCCTCCATTGCCTTGCGCAGTGGACAGCACACGCAATCCCATCGCGCTGAACGGAAACGAAATTGGATAGCAATTTCGGGCGGCCCAAAGGCCCAGTCCACTCGACGAAGAATTCTGTCAGCAATAGAAGGAGCATCCGGAATGATGAGACGATCCGCCAACCTGCTGATTGTCACCTGCGTATGTGTCGCCGCATTCGGCGGCTCATCTCCTGCCCAAACCTCTGCCAAGCCACTCACCAACGACGACGTCCTCACGATGGTGAATAGAAAGATGCCGGAGTCAGTGATCGTTTCGGCAATCAAAGGCAGCCCGGGAAATTACGACACCTCGACGAACGAGCTGATCCGGCTCAATGCGGCGGGCGTAACTGAGGGAGAGCTGAACGCCATGCTTGCTGTCGCACACAAGCAAACTCCGGATGCCCAGCCCGCTGCACCCGCAGCGGACGCCTCCCCTGCGACGCCGGCTTCCGGATGGCACATGCCCACAGTCACGGTGACGGCAGGCAGCAGCTCACAGGAGCTGAAAATGGAAAAGACCCAGCTTGCTCAGACAAAGAACAAACCCTCTTCCATGACGAGCCTGGCGGCAGACTCCGCCGTTACTCAGGCCATGCAGGCCGGAATCAGCACGGCAACCTGGGATGCAGCCTCCCATATGAGTTCGATGCTGGGTGGTACGTCCATCCAGGAAGCCGGCAATGTTCTGTCGGGGATCTTAGCCCGCCGAACTCCTACCGTCACCTATGTGTGGGGTGTTCCCTCGGCAGCATCGGCAAACGTGCTGAGCAGTGCCAGCCCCAGCTTCTCCATCAACTTCTCGCGAGCGCCCGGCGTGAACCCCGATGATTACCAGCCAGCCATAGTCAAGCTCACTCCCGCACAGAATACCTGCCGCATTGTTGGCGCCACCCAGGGTAAAGCGGATGCCAGCGCCAGTCCTGCAGCCGACTGGCAGGTGTACTCGCATTACCTCGAAGAGCAGGTCCCTGCAAATCCGCAAAAGCTCGGCCAGGGCGTGTACAAGATTGCAACTTCAACGGAACTCGCTCCCGGTGAATACGGGCTTGTGCTCCGCCCGGTGTCAAAGACAAAGAAATTCTCCGGCGGCGACGTAGCCCGTGCACAAGGCGATGGTCTGATGTTCGATGCGATCTGGACATTCGAGATCCCAGACAATGCGCAGTAGTGGAAGGAAGGTGGAGCGTGCCTCGAAAGCTTAGAAAAGTCCGATCCGCTGGATTACCCGCGGTGGCAATGGCAGCAGCTCTTTGCGCCGGTTGTGTGGGCTGTAGAAAGCAGACTGTAAACTCGACGGCGCAAGCAGCCGCGCAGCAACTCCAAAGCAA
Organism: Acidobacteriaceae bacterium; assembly: GCA_037439805.1. Taxonomy (GTDB): domain Bacteria; phylum Acidobacteriota; class Terriglobia; order Terriglobales; family Acidobacteriaceae; genus Telmatobacter. The sequence goes on along the minus strand of JBBIVH010000004.1, from coordinate 32,476 downwards.
CGGGCAGGTGGCTCAATCGCAAAGTCAGATGCCGGTGGCGTCGCGTGCATCCGGCTATGCTCACGTCACCTATCAGTCCAATGTACGCATCATGCAGGCAGATGAAGGCAGGAAGGCACTGATCGGAATCAGCACGAACGGGGCCAGCCTCCTCTTTGACAGCGCCAACGCCACGGCGCGGTCGTTGCGAGCCGGCGATGTCTTGCTGATCAAGGGCCTCATGGCGCGAAAGGTGCTTGCAGCTGAAGTCACGCCCGACGGCGTCATCGTGCTCACACAGCATGCACTGCTCACCGACCTGATTCAGGATGGCGATATCTCAATTCAGGCCCCGGTGCATTTCGGAGCACTGCTTGCTTCCATCAATCAGCCCGTCCTCCCGCTGCCACAGTGGATGAACTTCCTGGCGACTCCTGCCTATGCGCAGAGTCCTGAAGGCGAAATGGCGAAAACGGCTGAAGCAAAACGCACGATGGACGCCTACGGGAACATTGTCAAGGGCGTCTTCAACTCTGTCATCAGCGGCTGGGACACCACCTTCCAGGCAACTCCAAGCGAAGGCAGAACGGACCTCGACATCACACTCAAGCGAAACGACGGCGGCTTTGTCGCATTGATCACCGGCAAGGGCTTCATCTCAAACTTCCAGTTCGCCTCCCAGATCAATATCAGGAAGAGCGTACTTCAGAGCATGGACACGAGATTCAGCAATCTGAATGGACGCATGGACTTCACATGGCAGGTCGCGAAAGACTCCAGCGGCGTGATGGCAGAGGAGAGCAAGATTAAGTTACCTGGTGCCGTTGAGGTGCCTCTTTCCGAGTTTCTTGACGGACTTCCCCTCTATCTCGAAGTGAGCGGCGCGATTCTCATCCATCCTGCAATTACGGGCGGAAAAGAGGTCACGAAGGGGCAGTTTCAGATTAACTATGACGGCAGCCAGCACTTCACGGTCAAGTCCGGCAACGCGAACGTTGACGGCAGCATGTCCGGCGACATTCAGCTCGGAGATCACCAGGATCTATCGCCCACCGCACCTCTCGGAATGTTGGTCGCATTTGCCGCGCCTCGGGTCGAACTTTCCCTCGGGCTGAACAAGATCTACGACAAAAGCGACATCAAGAAGGCGGCCGAAATCGTTGACAAAATCGCCGATGCCGTCGCCAAACGTCTGCTGAAGCCCGACCAGTACGCAAACTACCAGCAGAATGGCCTTCACCTCGGGGATGTCTTCAAAAACGCACTCTCCACGGACGGTGCCGCTTACTTCCAGATGATTGGAACTTCTGCCTCGAGCTTTACCGGCTTCTCCGCGATTTCACCCTGTGCCCGCTATGACCTCAGCCTCGTGGGCCAGGTTGGCGCTTCTGCTGAAGCGTGGGGCCAGAGCGTAGGGACAATCTCAAAGGAAGTTTTCAGGAAAGGTATGACCAGGGTTGATCCACCCGGCATGAAGCTCTGCGAAAACATCGGTAAAAGCTAACAGGAAAGGAGCCATCTCTATGGCATTTTGTGGAAACTGCGGTGCAGCACTCACACAGTCAACGGGTTTCTGCGGCAACTGCGGAACTCAGATCGCGGGATCTGCTCCGCCTGCGAATGCAGCAGCAGCCCCTCCTTCGGCAGGCTCTGCCAACTCCGGGTGGAGTCAGATCGCATCTCAACCGCTGCCTGTTTCATCCCCGCCGGTTCAAGAGCATTCACCAGCACAGGCTTCTTCACCGCAGAGCGCGGGCTGGACTCCCGTTGCTTCAGTACCTGCCTCTGCTCCGGCTTCCGCGCCATCCGGGAACCCCGCAATTTACCCTGGACCGACATCTCAATCAGCCGTCGTAGCCAGCGGGGGACTGACGCCCAATCTCGCAGGAGCCCTGGCCTACTCCATCGGTGCCCTCACCGGCGTATTGTTTCTCGTCCTCGAACCATATCGCCGCGATCGTTTTGTCCGATTCCATGCCATGCAGTCCATCCTCTACTTTTTGGCTGCGATTGCATTCCATATTGTCTGGAGCATCCTGGTTGGCATGCTCATAGGCATCAGCGGGTGGGTTGCCCTCGTTGCTCTGCCAGTCCGCATGCTGATTGCCCTGTGCCTATTCGGCCTTTGGCTCTTCGCGATGTATCAGGCCTATATGCAACGGGAGTTTCGCATTCCCATCCTGGGCGCAATCGCAAGCAGGCAGGCCGGCTGATCGACCGGGCCTTCGAGCGTCAGAACAGCGCAGTTTTGAAAATACACCAAGAGGAGCTCTACATGAATAAGAGAAAACAATGCCTGACGTTTTCAGTACTATTGCTGGCTTCCGCCTCCGCGATCTTGGCCACGGACGGTTGCAGGTCTAACGCATCCACCAGCCACGAGGCGGGCAACGCAGAAGCATCCAAGAGTGCTGCTCCCTCGGCTCCGGTCGGAGGAACGTACTGCCTGACGACCATCGAGCAGGGCCCGTCCCTTTCGCAGCCGATTCACTTCTCTTACAAAAAGTCGATGAGCGATGGGTCATCGAGCGACTTTGAGGGCGACCTTACGGGCGACACCTTCGATTCCACCGTGCAGGAGAAACGCAAAGCAACCGATATGGATCGCGAGATGAGTACGGTCAAGGGAGCAGCGCCGGTCATCATCGTCAACGGGTTTGTCGAGAGCACACGCAGGAATCACGCCGCTCGCTCCGATCCATCGGAATGGATGATCGCGTCCAATGGCCCCGCACAAGCGTTCACACCATGGGGCCTCTTCATCGCCAGGCCCGAGGTCAAGCAGGTCGGGACTGAGAACCTCGCCGGGTTCGACGCAATCAAGTATTCCGTGGACACCTCTGCGCAAAGCCAGTTGGATAAGCTTCCACTGAAAATGACTAGCGGCCTCAAGGATTACACCATTAAGGGCGCTGTATGGGTTGACAAGAGTAGACAGTGCATCCTGCAGTACAACATCGACTACGAGGAAGACGAGAAGGATGGAACTGTGAATACGACGCACTACGAAGGAAGCGCCACAAAGAAATGACACAGGCCACTTGCAATCATTGCGGTGCAGAACTCGCAGAAGGTCAGTCGTTCTGCACGCGCTGCGGCACTCGCCGAAGCGCCGTCTCGACCGTAGCAACGCAACGGATATGTGTGGGCTGCGGAGCTTCGCTCGATCAGGGGCTGCGCTTCTGCCAGCGGTGCGGAACTGCAACTGAGCCGGCAGGGCAGGCGGACCCATCATCGCAGTGGCATCCCATTGTGGCTGCCACTGGACCATCGGCGCCTTCTGCAGCTTCGAGCCATGCCCCTCTTCCGCCTTCCATGCAGAATGGAAGCAATCAGAGTGCGCAGTTGACTCAATCGGAGAAGCAGCGAGCCAGATTTCATCCCAAACTCGTGATCGCCGTCTTACTCCTTTTGATCGTGGGCGGCGTTGCGGTGGCCGGCGGCGTTGCCTACCTTGGCTACATCGCTAAAAAGAGAGTTACCGCGGCGACACGCGCCGCTCAGAAAGGCGACTTCGGCGGTCTGATCGATGCCGCCAAAGGCAAAGAAGATAGCGCCCAGCCTGATACTCCTCACAAGGAAGAGAAGAAGGATCTGCTTGGCGGACTGATGTCAGCAGTCACTGGAAATGAAGGTAAACCTCAACCGCTTCCGGAGTGGAAGCCCGCCCCGCCTGAACTCGTATCATCCCCGCCGGTGCAAATCCCGCTGATCGCTTCGCTCCAGATCGACGACGTTGGGACAGATCGCCAACTCGGAGACTTCGAGTCGGTCTATCGGATCGACTCACTCACCAGCCAGGCAATCCACATTCATGCATCGCAGCAATATCCGGAAGGCCAGGGATTTGGACGCCTCTTCAAAGGAACCGGAGGACAGCACAGCAATCTGAACAAGATCGCCTGTGGTCGCGCTGTCCTGATGAAGGATTTTGCCAACGCGACTGAGTCGGATGGCTATTTCTGCCGGCCGGGTCGGGATGAGCGCCATCCTGGGACAATCGCAACGTTCTTCTCAAAGAGCATATTCAATGAATTGAAGACAAACGGTCAGGCGCAATTCACCTTCCACGACGATCCTTTGCACGCCGTCTTCAAGTCGTTCAAGGCAGCCATGACAGCCTCTGACCAAAGCACCGGCGCACAGGATGCAGCCGCACAAGATCTCGTCACGAAGATGATGAGCTTTGCCCCCGACGCGGGCAATACCGATCCAGTGAAGACGCCACCTATTCCATGCCTGCTTCGCAGAGAGAATCCTGATGTCGCGTTCCCGGTGGTCGTCAACGATGTACCCACTCAGGTGCCGGCAATAAAAGTGACCTGCAAACCTGACGGGTCGGATTCCACTGTTCAGATCCTCGTTCTCGATAACCCAGACAACCCGATCATTCTTGCCTCTGGCTCCATTGCAGTTGGATATACCCAGGTGACAAAGATCAGTTGGGATCAGCTGCAAAAGGATGAAAGCGGGCTCGCCCAGTCATTGGAAAAGGACGGAAGGGCAAAAGTCTATGACCTTTACTTCGATTTTCGTAGTGACGTTCTACGTCCCGAGTCCGACAAAGTGCTTTTGGAAATAGCGCAGGTCATGAAGCAGCATCTCAACTGGAACCTGGGTGTGGAGGGCAACACCGACAACATCGGCAACGATGCCTATAACCTCGATCTCTCGCAGCGCAGAGCTGCTGCAGTAAAGGCGGCGCTTGTCAAAAGCTTTGGGATTCGCCCCGATCGGCTCGTGACCTCAGGTTATGGCGCAACGAATCCCATTGATTCCAATGACACCATCGAGGGCCGCGCACGCAACCGAAGAGTGGAACTGGTCCGCCGTTGACGAGTCAATCTGGAATACCAGTTCAAAACTACACCGCCCCGGCCCAATCCCATGCAGAGGGAGAGATTGGGACCTTCCCGGCCGGACATCACCATGATGTATTACATGCACGTCACGTCTCCGTCGGCAGATCACCGGCAACGTGGCTGTGGCCCTCTTGGGGCCACGCCAGGTTGGGAACACCACCTTCGCGGACGATGGCGCCAGACGGGAGAGGTAGGCGTCGACGGAGTTCGGCGGCGATGGCGGTGGCAGTACCAGGAGCTGGCCACGCGGCTGGGGAGTGGAACCGGAGGACGTCGTAGTTAAGCCGCTGGGGTGGGTAAATGTACTTTTACACACCTCAGAAAATGTAAAGTAGTCTCCCATTACTACGGTATACAGAGCAGCCTTCAAAAATGGCTACGTTTTTGCCAGAAAAGTAGCTAAATTGGTGCGCCCGCCGGTATACCGTAAGTATGAGAAGACGAGCACCCGGGCTCCTTTTAACTAAAGTATCCGAACGCCTGTACCTCGGCTGCTCAGACGATGCTGAATCGCTCGCCGCGGCCAATCCACATCAGATCAAAGCGGTTCTCACCTTGTCGGAGTCACCCGTCCGGCACCGGTCGCCTGCCGTGCGTTACATTCACTTTCCTGTTCGCGACGGCCGGCCGGTTCCTACCGCGTGGCTTAACACCATTCTGACTGCGCTCGAAGAGAACCTCCACAAGCTAGATCTCAAGTCAGGCGCTGTCCACAATGGGGATGCTTGGGAGCTGACCGGCAAGGTGGCGAATACATCAGAATGGCCCGCCCTGATGGTACGCATCAAGGTAGTGCGTGAGAAGTCAGGCGACCGAATTCTGCCGGTGATTTATTCCGACAATTACATTGCACTGATGCCGGGTGAGAGCCAGACGATCACCGCAGAAGTGAAGGAGCAAGACGCGCGCGGGGAGAAACCTACGCTCCTAATCGGATAAGCCTCGTCAAAGGTGCGGGTGAAGGCAACAAGTAGGTTGACAACCTGGGTCGGCATGATCGTGCTGTCTCCCCGCAGCTGAACGGATAATTCCGGCAGACCAGGAGCGCGATCGCTAAAGTACGCTCATGGCGGCCGGCATGGCAGTCCTGTAGTACTCAATATCGCCATCGCACCTTGGGCCGTTTCCTCCGCCGTCATCTGAGTTTCTTTGTCTGAAAGAGCATACGGCTTCACGGAGAGCCGCATAGCTGCGGAGATTGGCAAATCAGGGTGTGGGGAGAATGTACGATGATCAATCTTTTGGAAGCGCGAATTGGTGCTCGAAAAGCTTCTCAGCGAGTTGTCGCAACGGTGGTTTGTCTTTTGTCATGGCTGGCTGGCACACGGCCACCAGAAGGAGAAATCGTATCCATCGCCTTGCGCGGGAGATACTTCGACGGTTGCCGGGCCGCTGGCGACCGATCTGTCTCCTTCGCTCACGGCACGGAACATCACCAAGGCCATGCGCAAGGTGGGCGACTGGGAACTGGCTCATCCATCGCAGTATTTCAGCCAGGACTGGACCTTTGCCGCGTTCTACCGTGGTTTTCTTGCAGCCGGCTGGTCGCTGCCCGACAGACACTACATCAAGGCCATGCTCGCGGTGGGAAAAATTTGATTGGAAGCTCGGTGAGCGCTGGACGGAAGCCGACGATCAGGCAATTGGGTATATGTACCTGGAACTTTACCGGCACTATCACAGGGCCGAAATGCTCTAGCCGACCAAGGCGCAGTTCGACCAGATCGTGTCGATGCCCAATGTATGTGGAAACGTGCCCCTGGCTTGAGCCGCCGGTGTCGGGTCAGTCGCGGATTTCCAGACATGATGAAAATTGGGGTAGATTTTGGGGTATGTTTTTAGCTGTCCACTCGATTCTTCCCAGTAATTACGTGCGTGACACGCAATTACGGTAGCGTCCCTGGCCACCACTCATCGCGACTTCGCTATTGCATCGCCCGCGCTCGCGGAGTGCGCGCAACGCAGTGGACACGCCGCCCTCAACCGGCCTCAGTAAATCAGCTTCAGCGAGAACTGGACCTGCCTTGACGTGCCCGCCGTTCTGCTGATGAAGCCGAAGCCTGAGCCCGTGAGAATGTTGGCGGGCAGCCCCATGTTGACGATGTTGAAGAGGTTGAAGAGTTCCGCGCGAAACTGCAGATCGGTCACTTCGGTGCCGCTCTTGCGATGTCCAAAGGCTGTGTCTTTGATGAACGCGAAGTCAAAGTCGTAGTAGGCCGGTCCGCGGAAGGTGTTTCGTCCGAGCGTGCCTAGAGCTCCCTGATTCGGCCCCGAGCCTCCGGCTACATGAATCGGAATCGAGAAGTAATCGGCAGCGTTGCTGGCACCCTGTCCGAAGTAGTCCTCGCGCACCTTGCGCGCAGTCGAGAGCTGCGGCTTCGCAATCTGGTTGGGCCGGTCTACGCCATTTGCGCCGTAGCCCGTCTGCTGAATGCCCGAGTACACGGTGAAGGGCTGCCCCGAGCTGATGCTCGAGATGCTTAGCATCTCCCAGCCATCGGTGAGCGTCCGGCTCACGCCGTGCAGAAAGGGCGCCTGCGCCAGATGCATATCCTGCGCCAGGCTCAGGCTGAAGAAGTGCGCCACGTCAAAGTTCGACGGGCCTTTCTCCGGATGCGTATCGAAGGGATTCTGCGAAAAACCCGAGGTCGTCGCTCCGGTTGACCCCGTTCCGCCCAGCACCATGCTGCTGTTATCCAGCGACTTGCTCCACGTATAGCTGGCCTGCAGGCCCGGACCGCCGTGCGGCACCGTGCCGGAGAGCGATGTCTGCAGCGCGTGATAGCTGGAGTGCGAGTCGTCGGTGATGACGTTCTCCACGCCAAAGCCGCCGGTCACGTTGCCGCTGCTGTCGAACTGCGTGTACGGCGCAAAGCCGGGGCTTGCTCCGGGATAGGCGTTCGGAAAGCTGTAGCGCGGCAGCTTCTCCGCCGCGGTGCCCACGTAGTTGGCGTCGCCGGTGAGGTTGCCAAACTTGCGCTCCACGCCCGCGGTCCAGGTGTAAAGCGTCGCATTGCCAAACTTGGCATCGATGCCGGAGAGGTTCAGCGCGCTCACCGTGGTGCTCTGGGTCAGCGTCGCCAGATCCTTCTCAAACCGGTCCACATCCATAATCGTGTTCGCCGGTACGCTGGTCGAGCTGCCGGCCGCGAAGATGTCCACGCCAGCGGGCGTGTACACATGCGGCAGTTGCTGCGGGTTGATCTGGAAGCCGTAAGCGATCGGCACCGTCGCCGACGCTACCTGCCGCGGATAAAAGACATAGGGCGTCGATCCGGTCAGGAAGTTGTCCTGCCAGATATTCGGCGGAATCACCGTAATGGCTCCGCCCGCGTGCACGGTCAGGTTCGGTCTCGCCTGCCAGGTGGCCTGCACGCGCGGTCCCCATCCGTTCAGGGTGGTGCTGTAGCCGGGCTGCGGATTCACCACATATTGCTGCGTGCCGTTGATGTTGCGGAAGGCCGCCGTGCGGTGCGCGCGCTCCTTGATGGGCGTGTAGTACTCCCAGCGCAGACCGTAGTCGAGCGTCAGCACCGGCGTTACCTTCCACGTATCCTGCACCCAGGCGTTATAGTTCTCGCGATTGATGGCTGCCGGTCCGATATGCTGTCCGCCTGAAGCGTACGGCGGCGCCAGCGCAACGGTGTAGACGAAGGCGCTGCCCGACAGAAAGGCCGAGAGCGTGTCCGGCAATGCCTGGCCAATCGCAACGTCGTGCTGCCCGCTCGCCGAGGGAATCGCTTCGGTGGCATACGCCGTGCCGCCGCCAAAATCGTATTCACCGTCGGGGCTGGTGCCGAAGTATGTGGTGTCGCGATTCAGGCGCGCCTCAAAGCCTGCCTTCAACACGTGTCCCGCGCGCGTGTAGGTAAAGTCCTGGTGGCCCTCAAACAGGTTGCCGTAGGCCTGCATCACCGTGCCGCCCGCACCGTTAAAAGCCTCAAACAGTCCATCGCCGAATTTCACGGCCGGGTCCGTGTAGTCCGTCGTCGGAAAGCCCGGCGTAGAGCGCGTGACGCTGAACAGCGACTGGGCCACGAGCCGCGGCGAGATGGTGCGCGTGTAGCTGGCCATGAAGTTGCGCTGATGGTCGATGTACTCGACGCCGAACGCAGGGTCCACCGCCGTCTGATCCGGATTCGTCGTCGGCCCAGTGAGGTTGTCGTAGTTGAAGCGCGTAAAGAACTGGCTCTTTGACGAGAATGTATGGTCGATGCGGATCGAGAACTGATCCGCATTCGTCGTCACCTTCGATGCCGTTGCATAGGTGCGAGCGCCATAGGCGCCGATCGCCAGGTTCGGCTGCGGATACCGCGCCAGGATCGCCGCGATGCTCGGGTTCACCGGAACGCTCAGCGTGTCTGTCGAGCCGTCGGGATAGGTCACCACATCCACGCCGGCGCGCTCCTGCGCCGTGGGCACGGGCATCACCTGCGTGGTGCCCAGCACCTGACGGAATCCCTGAAACTGCCCGAAGTAGAATGTCCGCTTGCGTCCGTCGTAGAGATGCGGCAGATAGACAGGCCCGCCGTTCGTAAAGCCGAACTCGTTGCGCCGGAAGGGCGGAATGCGCCCCGGATACGCGGGCGTGGGATGGTCAAAGTAGTTGCGCGCATCGAAGGCCGAGTTGCGCACAAACTCGAAGAGCGATCCGTGAAAGCCGCTCGCGCCCGAGCGCGTGACGATGTTCGTATAGCCCGACGCGCCGCGCCCAATCTCGGCCGGCATCCAGCCGGAACTCGACTGCAGGTCCTGAATCGCATCCACGTTGAAGTTGGTAAACGTGCTGCCGCCCATCTCCGGATCGCTGATGTCCGCGCCATCCATGGCAAAGGTCGCTTCCACGCCGCGCTGCCCGTCAATCGCAAACTGCTGGGTGAAGTTCGTTGCCCCGTTTGTGTCTGTCATCGTGCCCGCAGCCAGCAGCAGCAGCGTGCTGAAGTCGCGCCCGTTCAGCGGCAGCGAGCTCACCGCCTGTCCCGTCAGCTGCTCTCCGCCGGTCGAGGCCTCGGACTCGCCCTGCAGCGCCGACACGCTGATCTCGCCGCGGCTCGACAGCGTAATGATCGCAGCCTGCGTCGCTGCCGCCAGATCCACGGCTTGCGCGCTCTCCGCGGTCTTGCCGTTCGCCTGCACCAGCAACCGGTACGGGCCCGGCGGCAGCGCGTGCAACTGGAAGCTGCCATCCGGCTTCGTCGTTTCGTGCGCGCTGGCCTTGTCGCCCTTCAGCTCCACCTTCGCCGCAGCTATCGGCGCGCCGCCCGCGTCGCGCAGCTTGCCGCGCCACACCACTTCGGTGCTCTGCTGCGCGCACAGCGGGATAGCGGACAACAGTCCCAGCAGGAACCAGCACCCAGCGCATTGGCGGAGTTGCCGGAACACCATTCTCAGCCGTGCGTCACTCCGGTCGCTCAATCTGCATCCTGCTTGCACTCTTCTCACTTCCCGTCTCGCTTTCTGTCTCACGCCTGCGACGGAAAACCGCCTCACGCTTCAGGTTTGTTCACTTCCGCACGCGCAGCGAGCGTGTGGGCCAGGCAGGACGAACGGATGCCGCGCTCCCGCAGCCTCAGTCGTGGCCTTTTTCGCCGCCGGTCTTCAGTTGCGGCACAGTCGTCTCAGTGGAGATTGTCAGCAAACCGCTCTTGGCGTAGGTCATCAGCTTCTCGCGCGTATCCGTAATGTCGAGGTTGCGCATCGTCAGCTGGCCAATGCGATCGCGCGGCGAGAAGGTCGATTCGCCCTTCTCCATCGTCAGGCGCTCCGGCTTGAAGGTCAGGTTTGGCGATTCGGTGTTGAGAATCGTGTAGTCGTTGCCGCGCCGCAGCTCCAGCGTCACCTCGCCCGTGATGGGCTTTGCCACCCAGCGCTGGGCGGTCTCGCGGTGCATGATTGCCTGCGGGTCAAACCAGCGTCCCTGATAGAGCAGCCGCCCCAGCTTCCGTCCGTTCTCGCGGTATTGCTCGATGGTGTCTTCATTGTGGATGCCGGTGATGAGCCGCTCATAGACGATATAGAGAAGGGCAAGCCCCGGAGCCTCGTAGATGCCGCGGCTCTTGGCCTCGATAATGCGGTTTTCAATCTGGTCGCTCATGCCCAGGCCATGACGCCCGCCGATGCGATTCGCCTCCAGCATCAGAGCCACGGGGTCGGCAATCTCCGCGCCATTCAATGCCACCGGCCAGCCCTCTTCAAAGCGAACTGTCACCGTCTCCGGCTGAATCTGGACATCGTCGCGCCAGAAGGCCGCGCCCATGATGGGCGCAACGATCTTCATACTCGTGCTCAGGTGTTCCAGATCCTTGGCCTCGTGCGTCGCGCCCAGAATGTTCGAGTCCGTCGAATAGGCTTTCTCCGCGGACATCTTGTAGGCAAAGCCCGACTTCTGCATGAACGCCGACATCTCGGCGCGCCCGCCCAGCTCATCGATGAAGGCCTCGTCCAGCCACGGCTTGTACACCCGCAGCCCCGGGTTCACCAGCAGGCCGTAGCGGTAGAAGCGTTCGATGTCGTTGCCCTTGAAGGTGCTGCCGTCGCCCCAGATGCTTACATCGTCTTCCTTCATGGCGCTCACGAGCATCGTTCCGGTCACGGCTCTGCCGATGGGGGTCGTGTTGAAGTAGGCCACTCCTGCGGTGGTGATGTGGAACGCACCGCTCTGCAGCGCCGCCAGGCCTTCACGCACCAGTTGCGCGCGGCAGTCAATCAGGCGCGCCTTCACCGCGCCGTACTCCAGCGCCTTGCGCGGAATCTCGTCGTAGTCGGCTTCGTCCGGCTGTCCCAGGTTGGCGGTGTAGGCGTAGGGCAACGCGCCCTTCTGCTTCATCCAGTGCAGCGCGGCGCTGGTGTCCAGCCCGCCAGAGAACGCGATTCCGACCTTCTCGCCGATAGGAAGAGCTTCAAGAATATTCGACATGACAACGTAACCCCGAAATGGAAATTAACCGATGTGCGCGGCAGGTGCGGAACGCATCGCGCCATGCGTGCAGTGCCCGGTGTACACAGGTAGAACCGCGCCGCAAAGGCCGCGTGCAAAGAGTGTTCGCATGGCAGGCAAC
>JBBIVH010000004.1:0-20477 GCA_037439805.1 Acidobacteriaceae bacterium | reverse complement strand
GTTCGCATGGCAGGCAACCCTTCAGGATACAACCACGCGCCGTAGCCCTCCAAGCTGCTTTGCGCGTTCCGGCTCGCTTCGCAGATGGTGGCTCAGGCCGGGTTCGCCTTGGGCTTGAGCCGCGTGTAGAGCCACGCTCGCGCCATCGACCATTCGCGTTCCACCGTGCGGACGGAGACTCCGAGAACTTCGGCCGTCTCCTCCACCGTGAGCCCGCCGAAGAAGCGCATCTCCACAATCTTCTCCTGCCGCTCGTCCAGCGCAGAGAGCTCATTCAGCGCGTCATTCACAGCCAGCACGCCGGCTGGCTGGTCCGTGCGCATCGGCCGAATCTCCATCAGGGGATCCGCATCCACGCCGCCGCCGCGCTTGGCGCTCAGGCGCGCCCGTGCGTGGTCGGTCAGAATCCGGCGCATCAGTTGCGCCGCAATCGCGTAGAAGTGGGCACGGTTCCTGAAATTCGGTTCGCGCTGCTGTACCAGCTTCAGGTAGACCTCATGCACCAGTGCCGTGGGCTGCAGCGTGTGGTTGGCCCGTTCCTGGCGCATCGATTGATTCGCGCGGCGGTGCAACTCGTCATACACCAGAGGCATCAGGCGCAGAATCACGGTCTTGTCTCCGCTCGACAGGCGGGTCAGCAGAGCCGTAACGTCGTTGGGCATTGCCTCCATCGGGGCCGGGAACTCCACGCAAACTCATGAGTGGTCTGCATCCCTATTTTATCGCGGGGACAGAGGCGAGACCGGCATCGGCAGAAAAGCAGCTCAGTGCAGCGAGAGGTATTCCTTGCGTGCCTGCTGCGCCGGAGCAAAGCTTGGCTCAGCATCCTTCCACAGCGCCAGCAGATCCTGATACTGTGTTCGGCTTGCCGCAGCGTCGCCGGCCTGCGCAAGCGCGCGCGCCAGTCCCAGTTGCGCCAGTGCCGAGGTCGGGCAATTCAGCACCAGTCCGCGATGGTCGAGGATATGGCGGAACGCCTCGGCGGCGAACTGGGGCTGGCGCCCTGCAAGCAGCGCCTGCCCGCGCGCATACGCAGCATCCATGCACTCGCCCGGCGTGAAGATGCCAAGGTCGTAGGGGTCCGTCCCGTTCAGCGCCTGCACGGCCTGCCTGCTGTTTCCGCCGGCGTAGTCGAGCCGCGCATGAAGAATCGGAACCCAGTAGGACTGCACAATCGTGTCCAGCGGATGCGCGCTGCTCACCTGCGTCAGAAGCGCCTGCGCGCGGCGCAGGTCGCCGGATTGCGCCGACGCAAGAGCCACCAGCACCGCAACGTCTTGTCCGGCGGCCGCCTTCGGGTCCGCCGTTGCTTCCGCGGCCAAACGTCGCGCCACCGTGGGCCTGCCCATCTCAGCCTGCCGCACCGCTTCGCCGGCGAGCCATGTGGCGCTGGTCTCGGCCGCCCCTGCCTTGCGTGCGACCGCTGCCGCCTTCGTCGCCAGCGCGAGTCCTGCATCGAGCCGTCCCGCCCGGTCCTCTGTCGCCGCCTGCTGGGCCAGCAGCGTGTCTTCCACACCCGGAAACTGCGCCGCCCCCGCAACCAGCCGGCCCATCGTCGCCTTGTCGTCGCGGTAAAACGCCAGCTCATATTCGTCGAGCTGGATGTTCACATCATGCAGATTGAGCTGCGTCGCCTGGTCCAGCACGGCGCGCGCCTCGTCCGGCTTCTCTACGGCAAGAAAGAGCTGCGCCAGATTGCCATAACTCGGCGAGAGGCCCGGAGTCTCGCGAATGGCGCGGCGCTGCAGCTCGATCGCCTTATCGTACTGGCCCGTGAAGGCATAGTCCACGCTCAGGTTGATCGTCCACGCCATGTCATGCGGATACGCTTTGGCCCACTCCTCGTAGGTCTGCATCTCCTTATCGACCTCGCCGGTTACAAAGCCGTAGTAGTGCGACACGATGTAGTAGCGCTCCCACTCCGTCACGCGATCCCGCCGGTCAAACGCCTGCCGCATCACCTCGTCGGCGCGCCGCGTTTCGCCCATATTGCCGTAGACCGTGCCCAGCCTCGCATAGGCCATCGCAAAGTTTGGATCGATCTCCGTCGCCTTCTGGAAGTAGGGAAGCGCAGCAGCCTCGCCGCGTTCATTCCATGCCTCGGTGCCCTGGGCAAAGGCCGTGACCGCTTCGAATGAAGGCGTGGTCGCCTCCACCAGCGGCACATCGTACTTGCGGATGGACTCAGTCGATTCGCCCAGCTCCGGTCGAATCGCCTCCGCCGCGCGATCCAGAGCGTCGAGAACGGAGTCTCGGAACTCCACAGCAGACTGGCGCGAAGCAATTTCTTTGCCCGACACGCACTGGAAGGCGCGCAGCCCCACGGTGTAGCCCTTGTTGCTGTTGGCGATAAAGCCCTGTAGCACAACCTGCCCTGCGCCGCGCTCGCAGACCTGCAGCGCCACCTGCTCCGTGAGATGCTGGCGCGCCGGCAGGCCCATGTATTGCAGGGCGGTGCGAATCTTCTGCTCCGGCATCAGCGTGAGATACGGCGTCTGCTGCAGCTTGGCGGCCAGCGCCACATTGAGCGGATTGTCAAACGCAGGCTCTCCAGTGGTATTCACAAAATCGGCGAGAACCACCGTCATGTCTGCCCGAGGAGCCGCCTTGCGGTGCAGGCGCGAACCGGCGAAGACCCCGCCCAGCAAAAGCAGAAACACTGCAGCAATCGAAACGCGCACCAGCCGCTTGTTGCCCGCAATGCGGGATGTGACTCGATGGATGCCCCGCGATCCTCTTCTTCTGCGAGGCGTCGCTTGTTCAATTGCCGTCAGCGCCGCGTCGAACTCCTCCGCCGAGCCGATGCGCCGCATAGGGTCCTTTTCAAGGCTGCGGACAATCAGCCGGTCCCACTGCGGATTCAGATCGGGCTGCACCGTGCGCGGCATCGGCGGCGACTCCGTCAACCTGCGCAGCGCAGCGTAGAGCGGCGTATTGGCGTCAAAGGCCCTTGAGCCCGTGAGCATCTGGTATGCCACCAGCCCCAGCGCGTAGATGTCCGACCCCGGCGAGAGGTCCTTGCCTTCAATCTGCTCGGGAGACATGTACTCCGGCGTTCCAAAGGCAAACTGGCCGCTGGCCGTCTGCGGCGCATGTTCGCCCTGCACGCCATTCAGCGCCATGCCGAAGTCGGTGATGACCGCTCGCACCTCGCGATCGCGGCCAGACTCCAGAATGATGTTGCCCGGCTTCAGGTCGCGGTGCAGGATGCCCGCCGCGTGCGCCGCCTGCAAGGCCGAAGAGAGCTGGTGCAGAATGCGCAGAACTTCCGCTTCGGCCAAGCTGCCGGTGCGCTGCAGGCGTTCCGAAAGAGTCTCTCCGTTCAGCAGCTCCATGGTCAGAAACAGCACATCGCGGTCTTCCCGGTCGCGGTGATGAAAGATGTCAAAGATGCGGCAGGCGTTGGGATGCGTCACCTGTTTGGCCAGGTGGACCTCGCGGCGGAATCGCTTCAGCATTCCCGGCAGCTCTGCAATCTCCGGCCGGATGACCTTGATCGCCACTGGCATGTGCAGCTCGAGATCTTCGGCCTCGTACACCTCGCCCATGCCGCCACGCGCGCGGAATCGCACCACGCTGAACCGTTCGGCAAGCACGGCTCCTGGCTCCAGCCTGCCCGCCGAAGATGATCCTGCAAGATGCGCGGCGTAGAGCGCCTGCGGGTCGAGGAACGACCCCGCCTCCGAGTGAGCCCGCATCAGCTCGTCGACAAAGGCAGCCAACTCCGGAGAGAGATTTTGACCCGCAAGATACCGGCGTCGCTCTTCCTCATCCATGTCGAGCATGGACTGGAACAGCGTCTTGACCTGGGCCCAATCCGATCTTCCTGGCTCCATTGCTGCGTACCGAGGGCTGTAGTGTGGCGATGCATGTAGGTTCTCTGCATTTCAAACGCTTTGTCAAGCTGCGCCGCTCACGCGCGGAATTTCCAGAACGGCGTCCCGCGCTGCGAGGGGGTTACTTTTGTGCTTCCCCTCCACGATGTGTCCGGGTTTTCCTCTGGCGGATTTCCTGCCACTTTTCCGCGTTAACCAGAAGAGATTGCGCGAGACCGGTGCAAAAGAAGCACCGGCAAAAGGGCGGGATTTCAGATTCGCGTGGAGGGGTGTTCGATGCAAAGGGCTACGATGGGGCGGAAGACTTGGACTGCGGTCGCGTGGTTGGCGGCCTTTGTGCTGCTTGGGATGCTTTGGGGTTTGACGGGCTGCGGAGGCGGCTCCGCTCCGATCGGCGTCACGATCTCGCCGTCCACTGCAACGGTCGACGGCACGGACTCCGTCAAACTCTCGGCTTCAGTGGCCAATGACTCCAAGTCGGCAGGCGTCAGCTGGACATCCACCGGCGGAACGCTCTCGAGCCAGACCACAACATCGGCAGTCTTCACAGCGCCCGCGGCCACATCTTCGGCTCAAACGGTCACGGTGACCGCGACGTCGGTATCGGACACGACCAAGAGCCAGCCGGCCACCATCACTATTCCCGCTCTACCCGCCGTGACGACGGCCAGCCTGGCGGCAGCCACGGTCGGCACCGCCTATTCGGCCACGCTCGCCGGCTCCGGCGGCATTACGCCCTACGCATGGACCCTCTCCAGCGGTACGCTGCCCGCCAGCCTCACCTTCACCTCTGCGGGCGCTATCACCGGAACCCCGCAGGCCGCCGACGCGGGCACGTACAACCTGACATTCAAGCTTACGGACGCGGGCACGCCCACGGCGCTCACCGCCACCAAGGCCCTCACGCTGACCATCAATCCCGCACCGGCCATCGCCTTCTCCACTACCTCGCTGGCCAACGCGACCTATAAAGTGGCTTACTCGGCCACCGTCAGCGCCACCGGCGGAGCGGGCGCGCTAACCTATGCGCTTTCCACCGGACCTCTGCCGGCAGGACTCTCGCTCTCCTCCGCCGGGGCTATCTCCGGCACGCCCACCGCTGCTGGAACCTTCCCCATCGTCGTCTCGGCCAGCGACGCATTCGGTGACTCCCAGACGCAGAGCCTCTCGCTCAAGGTGGTCTATCCGCCCATCGCGATTGCACCCACCTCGCTTCTCGTCACCTATGTCAATGCCAATTACTCGCAGACCTTCACCGCTACGGGCGGCAGCGGCACCGGCTTCACCTTTGCAGTGGCCAGCGGATCCTCGCTGCCCGCGGGGCTGACTCTGTCCTCCGCCGGCGTTCTCTCGGGCAAACCGACCACATCCGGGACCGCTAGCTTCGGCGTGACAGCCACAGACTCCGCCTCGAACACCTTCACGGCGACCTACTCGCTCACCATCAATCCCGCTGTGAGCATCACCACGGCACTGGCACTGCCCACCGCCTACGTGGGTTCAAGCTACTCGCAGACACTGGCGGCCACCGGCGGCTCCGGTTCCGGTTACACCTGGACTGTGGCCACAGGCTCTTCGCTGCCTGCCGGGCTCGCGCTGTCCTCTGCCGGCATTCTCTCCGGCAAAGCTACAACAGCCGGACCCGCCAGCTTCGGCATCACCGTCACGGACTCAGCCTCCAACACGGCGACGTCCACGTTCACCCTCACCATCGCACCCGGCGTGACCATCAGCCCCATCACTCTGCCGGCCGGCTACCAGGGCACGGCCTATCCGGGCGCAACCCTCACGGCCACAGGCGGCACGGGCACAGGCTATTCCTGGTCGTGGGCGCCTGCCAGCGGCTCCACCCTGCCCGCCGGTCTCAGCCTGTCCACTGCGGGCGTGGTCGCCGGAACGCCAACCGCATCCGGCACCTTCAACCTCGTCGTCACGGTGACGGACTCTGCAAACAACACGGCGACCAGCAACGTTACCCTGACCGTTCAGGCCACGCTCTCCATCAGCACCACCGCGCTGGCCTCGGGCACCATCAACGTCGCCTATAACCAGTCGCTCGCGGCCACAGGCGGCAGCGGCACCGGCTACACCTGGACGACCGACGCTGCGGGCACCACCAGTCTGGCAGGCATCAATCTCACGCTGGCCAGCTCGGGCGCCATCACGGGCACGCCCACCAAGACCGGCACAGCCACCTTCAACGCCACCGTGACCGACTCGGCCAGCCACACGGCGACCGCATCGCTCACCGTGACGGTCTACTCGGCTCTGACTGTCACCACCGCAACACTGCCCTCGACTGATGCTGGAATCGCCTACTCGCAGACCCTGCTCGCAGGCGGTGGCAGCGGAACGGGCTACACCTGGTCCGTGACCGCTGGGGCCGCAAGCCTCACGGCTGAGAATCTCTCCGTCTCCGCCGCAGGCGCCATCACCGGAACCCCGACCACCGCAGGCACGGCCACGTTTACCGTGCAGGTGAAGGATTCACTCGGCAACACAGCCCCGGCCACGCTTTCCATCCAGGTCTTCGGGGCGCTCACCCTCTCGGTTCCCAGCACCACTGTTCCGGGTCCCGGCACGGTCGGCGGAGTCTACTCCGGCGCCATCGGCGCCACCGGCGGCAGCGGCACGTATGCATGGACCATCACCGGCCTGCCCGCCGACGGCCTCAGCGCGACGACGGCCGGCGGCAACGTAACGATCAACGGCACGCCGACTGCAGCGACCACGGTCGCCTTCACGGCTTCCGTTACCGACACGGCAACCACGCAGACCGTTGGGCCCAACACCTATACCATCGTGGTCAGCAATCCATCGCCGCTCACGCTGCCCGCGCCGAATCCGACATCTCTGCCCTCGGCAACCGTCAACCAGGCCTATAACGGGTCGATTCAGGCCTCCGGCGGAGCCGGCCCCTACACATGGACCATCAACGGCGTCACCGTGACCGGAGCGGGGCTGGCCCTTTCGAACGGCCTCACCGCAGCCAACGGCGGCGCCAACACGCTGACCGTCTCCGGTACGCCCACCACCACCACAGCGGTTCCGCTCACCAGCGTTGCGGTCAAAGACAACACAAGCGCAACCGCCGGACCCACAACCTACAGCATTGCGGTGAATACCGCCGGCTCGCAGGTCAGCGGCCAGATCTCGCTCACGCAGAGCTGCGGCTCTTCTGCAACGGTCCCGCCCATCACGGTGAGCATCAACACCTCGCCGGTGCAGACCACCACCAGCAGCAACGGCAACTACAGCTTTGCGAGCATACCCAACGGAACCTACACGATCACGCCGTCCATCTCGGGTGCCAGCTCCGTCTTCTATCCAGCCACCGAATCCGTCACGGTCAACAACGGAGCCGTCACGGCGAACTTCAACGTCTCTCTCGGCTACACGGTCTCCGGCAGCGTGAGCTACAGCGGAACCAACAAGGGTCAGGTCTACCTCATCCTGAAGTCCACGAACTGCGGTAGCGGCGGCATCGCAGGGACCAGCATCTCGGAGTCCACCCTCGCCTCCGGCGGCGCCTACACAATCCATGGCGTTCCGCCGGGCAACTACACCGTGGTGGCCGGCATGGACATCCTGGGTCAGGGCTACGTGAATGCGTCCGATCCCAGCGGCACCGGCAGCGCCTTGGTCACAAGCGCCAATGTGACGGGTGCCAACGTAACGTTGAGCGATCCAACCGTGACCGCACCTACGGCGGGGCCCAAGCTCAAGGCAATCCAGCCCACCGACCAGGGCGTCGCCATCTCGTACAAGCCCATCACCAACAGCACCGGACTGGAGATCGCCACTTCCTACACCGTCCAGTGGAGCACGAGTTCCTCCTTCTCCGCGCCTGCGTCCAAGACATTCACAGCCAACGGCGACGGAGCCACTGTATGGATTCTGAATAACATCACAGCAGGCTCCGGTAGCTTTACCAACGGCACGGCCTACTACTTCCGTGCCTGCGGCACCGCAGCCGGCACATGCAGCGCATGGACCACCTGGGGCGGCAGCTCTCCGGCTTCCGTAACTGCCGGCACACCCTCCGGTGCGGGATACTTCACCGTTACCGGAACGGTCACGCTGCCATCGAATATCACCCCCACCGGGCCGCTTTATGTCGGCTTTTTTGACCAGTCGACAAGCACTCCGTATGCGGCTCTCATCGCCAGCCCGTCGAACAGTTCACCGAATGCCTACACGGTTCAGGTGCCGAGCGGCACCACCTACTTCTTCTTCGGGATCCTGGATCAGAACAAGAATGGTCTGATTGACGTGGGCGACATCACTAACACCGGTGGCGGAGGCAGCTCCGCGCTTACATCGATCACCGGCAACATGACGGGCGAAAACCTGACCCTGTCCGGGGCGAACAGCACGCCGATCGTGAACACTCAGAGCTTCCAGTACACTTCGTCCACCACGACCTCAACCTCGTACTCTCTCAACTTCCACGTGCGCGAAGGCGTCAAATTGCCTGTCTCCGTCGAGCTCACCGCCGGGCCCAATGTGATGAATCCGCTCGACTTTGCGCCCTGCTCGAGCTGCGGTCACCCTCAGTTCGACTACTTCATCAACATCGCAAGCGCAAAGCCGACCGTGGGCGACACCTATAGCTTCCTCGTCAACTACAGCGACGGCACCTCCGAGACGGTCACCGCATCGGTCACGGCCCTCGTCACCAGCTTTGCCACCAGCCTCGCGCCGACCGGCAGTGTTCCGGGGAACACCACACCCTCCTTCACCTGGACTGACCCGGCAAGCGCCAGCAGTTACGTCTACCAGTTCTACTTGAATGACAACAATGGCAATCAGATCTGGGCGATTCCGAGCAACAACTCGAGTCTCAATGGATTCCCAAGCACGATTACCTCCATCACATGGGGCACCGATCCGACAGGCGACACCACCAATACGCCGTCGGTGCCGAACCTCACCACCGGAACAGCCTACAACTGGCAGATCAACGCGCAGGATGCCAACGGAAACTCGTCGCAGTCGCAGGTGTCCTTCACCCCCTAATCGCGACCCGAGAGCCTGCGAGGGAGAACGGACTCATTCCTGTTCTCCCTCGCTGATTCACACATCGTTTCGCAACACCGCCTGGCCACCTCCCGTTGGCCGGGCGTTCTTTTTTGGGCGACGCGTTACGATGGCTGAGGGTGCCCTTCATCGCCCGCAGGAATCCCTCCCAGAGGCCTTCATTTGCCCGCTGTGGCGGCCATATCCGAGTCGAGCACCGTACCCAACCCGCCGGCTCCAAATGCCTCCGCGCGGGGCCACGCGGAGCCATTGCAATCGAACCGGACACTCCCCCGTACGACGACGGGGAGGACCACGCCCGCTGTGAAATCCGTTACGAACATCCGTGATCGAATCCCTCGTCAGAGGCGGCACTGTTTCTGTTGCAAACCGACCGCTTTTCCAGCCGCGATACACACGCTTTCAACAGACTTTCATCAGCGCAACTCAAGCACTGTCTACGTTCTGACGTTTTTCCACCGCAGGCGCGCGACAGTGCAGTGATTTCTTCGCTTCTCTTTCCCTCTTCCCAAGCCGCAGCGTCGCTCCTACTCTTTCCAAGAACCGAAAAACTTCTGCCGGCATTTTTGCCGGACTTACCGCAATGACGGCCCGCAAAGCAAGGCCGTCCTAACCGGCGTTTTGCCCTGCACAGCCTGTCTTTCCAAGGACGAACTCGCTGCTTGGCGCCGCACTCGCGGTGCGCGCAGTGAGCTGTCGCGGAATGCTCCGCAGCCGCAAAGCCGCCGTGCCAAAGGATTCGTGACATCCTCCTCGTTGTTCAAAAGCCGCAAGCGGGCGGCGCGGGTGGAGTGTGTCTTCAGTGCAAGCCCGCAGCAGGTCAGGAGCAGCTCTTTCGATGAGGCCCAAAAAAATCATTCTCTGTGTCAACGACAACGAACAGGAACTATCGGTGATGAGCTTCCTGCTGACAACCCACGGCTACCGCGTCCTCTCTGCGTGCAACCCCAAGGAAGCCATCGCCCTCTTTGAAGGCCACATCGTCGATCTCGTTCTCTCCGAGGCTGCCGTTGCGCAGTGCAGCGGCGATCAACTCATCGGCCAGCTCAAGAAGCGCGCCGCGCACGTCCCGATGGTTCTGCTCGGCGACCCGCAGAAGCTGAACGGACAGCCCCACGCAGCGGATGCCTTTGTCGCAAAGAAGAATTGCTCGCCGCAGGACCTTCTGGAGCGGGTCAAAATCATGAGCGCCCGCAAGCGCGGCCCCCGCAAAGGCATGCACCGCGCGGTTGCTGCGGAACTCGCCGTCGCATCCTGACCTCATAGCTTCTGCGCTGCACCGGCGAGACCTTCTCGGGCAGGAGGACTCGCCGCAGCCGGTTCCGCGCCTCGCGCTGCCGCCGGTGCATCTCCACCGCCGCGTAGCCTTCGTTCCTGCTTCCGCTTGACGACTCTGCAAGACGGTAGGCATACTCGCCAACTGTGGCCATCCGATGCAGCCAGGGCGGCTTCGCAAGAGGACGGCGGTTCTTATGGACATCATCCTGATACGTGTTCTTTTCGTACTTCTTCTTTCGGCCGTTTGTTTCTTCCTCCACCCGTTCGGATTAGCCGGACCCGTCGCTGCGATTGCCGGTGCGGCCGCGGCAGGCCTGGTTATTGTCTTCGAGCTGCGGGTGCGTGCGCTGACGCTGCGCCGTCTCATCGGCGCGGTCGCAGGCAGCGTGCTGGGCATCTTTGGTGCGGCCCTGTTTTGCCTCGTCCTTCGTTCCGCGCCGCTTGAGACCAGCACCTCGGCCGTCGTTCAGATCTTTGTCCTGCTGCTGATGACCTATGTCGGCCTGCTGGTCGGCGCCAACAAGGGCGATATGCTCAATCCCACTGCGCTCGGCATCATCTTCAGCGGCGAGCGCCCATCTCGACGCTCGGTCAAGGTGCTGGACACGAGCGTCATCATCGATGGTCGCATCGCCGACATCGCCGAGGCGGGCTTCATCGATGGCACCATGGTCGTGCCGGAGTTTGTGCTGCGCGAGTTGCAGGTGGTCGCCGACTCCACCGATGGATCTAAGCGCCAGCGCGGCCGCCGCGGGCTCGATATGCTCCAGCGCATGCAGTCCAACGACAAGATTCAGGTGCAGATCGTGCCCGACGATTTCCCTTCCATCCGCGAGGTCGATCTCAAGCTGCTGGAGCTGGCGAAGAAGTGGGAAGCCAAGGTCGTCACCAACGATTTCAACCTCAATAAAGTGGCCCACCTGCACCACGTCGAGGTGCTCAACATCAACGACCTGGCCAACGCGCTCAAGCCCGTTGTTCTGCCCGGCGAGCGCATGACGGTACTCATTCTGAAAGAGGGCAAGGAATTCAATCAGGGTGTCGGCTATCTCGATGACGGCACAATGGTCGTCGTCGATCACGCCCGCAAGATGATTGGCCGCTCGGTCGATATTTCAGTCACCAGCGTCCTGCAGACTGCCAGCGGCAAGATGATCTTCGGCAAGCTGGACGAAGCAGGCCGCGCTGCCGATCTACCGCGCACCGCTGAGATCACGCACTGAACCCGAAGTGAACCCGTCGAACGCGCCGCCGCTTCGCAACGGTCTCAGCAGGTAATGGCGACTGCGGAGCAGCCCGGCTTCACCGGCTTCCACTGAATCAGAAACTGCGTCACCGTGCTGGATTCCATCCGGCGCATCGACTCGAACTCGCCATCTCTCTGGCTGTAGAGCAGGCTTCCCTTGTCGTTCAGCACCGCCAGTGCCGGCACGCCCTTCTGCAGAGGAATTTCGTATTTGCGCGCCAGGTCGAGATTTTCATCCATGCGGCCGATGTTGATGTGAACGACGACATAGTTCGCCCGCACAATGGGCGCATTCGTGGCGTCCTCCATATAGAGGTCCAGCACGCGGCAATCGCCGCACCAGTTGCCGCCAAAGTCCAGAAGCACGCGCTTGTGCGTGGCTGCGGCCGCGTGCAGCGCAGCTGCAACGTCGGCTTTCGCGCGCTCCGGCGCTGGATACATCTCCTGCGGGGCAGCATTGCCCGGCAGGCCGCCTACCGTCAGCACCGCCAATAGAGCCAATAATCGAGTGGACCGCATGGATGGGGATCCTCCAGGCCTTGTCTCTAGTCTGCCACAGACGCGGGTGCCTTTTGTGGGATGGGCTGAGGCCTACAAAAAGATGTACTCTGGTGGGCGATGAGCGATCTCCGCAGCAGGCTGGAATCTCGCGCCTACGCCGACCTGGAAGCCATGATGGAGAGCTATGCCGCGGCAGCGGTGGAGCTTGCAGAGGCCGGCTTCCGTCGCCGCCTGGACTACTCGCCCGGTTCCATCGAGGCGCTCGACGAGATTCTGGTGCAGGTAGGCGAGGCCCCCGATCTGGACCTCGACTTTGAAGTCCGTCTCTGGGGCAGCTACCTCGGTGAGGTTCTGCGCCGCCGCTATGCGGGCGTCTGGGAGCTGACGCAGTACCCCGGCGGCGTGGCTGCCGTGCCGGCGGTCGAGGTGCGCGGCTCGCGCCTCTTTCCCCTGCTCAAGGTCTACCGCCGTCTCACAGCCGGCGAGGAAGAGGACCTGCAAAGCTTTTTCACCCTGATTGCGGAGCGCCTCGGCAAGCCGGCCCAGGTCAACTGAGAAGGCGGCTTCCCGAAGCCGTGGCAGTCCGCTGTATGCGACAATAGGAGCGAGTACGGTGCGTCGTGCATATCCGGCGCGCGGAGGAAAGAGCAATGGGCGATTTACTACAACCGTGGCATCTGATCGTTCTGGCGATCGTCGCGTTTCTGCTGTTCGGCGCCAAGCGGCTGCCTGAGCTGGGCAAGGGACTTGGCGAAGGGCTGAAGGGGTTCAAAGAAGGCCTGAAGGGCATCAATGAGCCTGCAGCACCCGCGCCGAATGTGCAGCAGAATGCCGCCGCGCCTCAGCCGCCGGCTGCCGCGCCGACCGAACAAAAGCAGTCCTGAGCCATCTGGCGATCCCCGCGCCACTGGCGCAGTGCCGGAGAGAGCATCGCGACAAATACGAAGGGCCTGTGCATCGTCACAGGCCCTTCGCTTTGCCACTCGTTTTCTGGAACCGCTCTACTGCACTTCCTGTGCCGATGGATAGTAGCCGCGCTTCGCATAGACTTCCAGACCGGGTCGCTCCACGCGCACATCGATGCTGCGGAACTTCGAGTCGTAAATCGACTCGTGGCTCGCGTACACCAGCGTGTACTGCGCGCGCGCCTGTTCGGCGATGGTGGCGTAGCTCTTCTCAAGTCCGTTCAGGCCCCTTTCCGAATCCATACCGCCGCCGGTCAGGGTCGCGTACTTCACCAGCACGTTGTCATACATCTGGAAGGGCAGATGGAAGCGGCTGATGTAGCCCTCGCCCCAGCGCGCCGAGTCGCCCACCAGAGTCGCCCAGACCGCGATGTTGTTCGTTTGAAGATACCGCAGCACATCGCGGAAGCTCGCCTTACTGCCGTACTCCTTGCCGTCCGAGATTACATAAATCACGCGGCGGCGGCCCTGCGGGCGCGTTGAGAGCTCCTTGGCCGCAGCCAGGATTGCGTCGTTCAGCGTGTGAATCTCCTTCGGAATCGTGATGAATGGTCCCGAGCCGGTCGAGCGCCCCGGTTGCAGGTTGGGGTCCGCGCAGTTGCCGTTCACGTGCACATTGCACCCCGCCATCGGCCCCGAGTTGTACGGGATCAACTCTTCCCGTCCCGTCTCCTTGGTCAGCGCCAGCACGGCCGGCACGCGGCTGCTCTGGGCGCCCGTAAAGCCCGTCCGCTCCTGCGAGCCGTTGGCGTAAGAGAAGATGGAAATCTCGTCATAAGGGGTCAGCGCGCCCTGGATTGCGCCCAGCGAGTCATTCACCCGCGCCATCACGTCCGAGGTCAGGCTCTGGTCAATCACAAACGCGATCGAAAGCGGGAACGGATCGACAAAGAACTCCTTCAGAGGCTCATACACGCCGTTTTCAAAGACCCTGAAATCGCGCCACGTAAGCCCGGAAACCAGCTTTCCCTTGGAATCCTTGACCGTGACCGGGACTTCCACGTACGTCACATTCAAGTGCAGAATCGTGCCCAGCTCTTGCGGAGATGGGCTCTCGGGCGGCGTGGCCTGAATCTGATCCTTTGCGGGGGCAGGAGCCGGTGCGGACTGCGCCGGCGGCTGGCTGGACGAGCTGGGCGCCTGATTCTGGCCCGTAGCGCCCGCATTGGCGTTTGTGCCGATGCCCGGCGTAATGGGGCCGCTTACATCTGTAAGTGGCGCAGCGCCTTGCGGAGCCGGCGCGTCCGGCACACCCGATGCCTGCTGGGCATGCACTGCCGCCGCCATGCTGCCCAATGTACCCAGAACCACTGCAAACGCCGCTGCCGCCGAAACGAACCTCACGTCTTTCCCGTCCTCCCGCAATCGCGCTCTGAATCCGGCAAGTTACCGGATTCGTACCGCGCAATTCCGCCGTCAGCCCTCAAAAAGGCTGCACACGTCAGAGTATCAGACGCGCACAATCGCGTTGGGTTGCCTATTCTTCCATCTTTGGATGCGGTATGCTCTCTTCGTGCCAAAGCCCTCGTCTATAAGCATGAGCATGCGCACTCGTCTCATCCCCGCCCTCACGCTCCTTTGCCTCGCCGCCGGCCTGCGCACGGCCCAGGCGCAGTTGGCTCCCTCACCGGACGCTCCGCCAGTCAGCACCGCGCCGGCTACCGCGCCCGACGATCAGCCCGTGGCGACCTTCAAGGTGCAGGTCAACCTGGTGGATCTCTTTTTCACGGTGAAGGACAAGAACGGCAACCTCGTTCCCCACCTGAACAAGACCGATTGCTCGGTGCAGGAAGACAAGTCGCCGCAGACATTCAAGAGCTTCGTCGCAGAGAACAATCTGCCCCTCACCCTCGGCATCCTCCTCGACACCTCCGGCAGCCAGTACCGCGTTCTGCCCCTGGAGCAACAGGCCGGCAGCGAGTTCCTCTCCCGCGTGCTCAAGCCCAAGGACCAGGCGTTCCTGCTCTCCTTTGATGTCAACGTAGACCTGCTGCAGGACTTCACCAACAGCGCGCGCCTGCTCTCCCGGGCCATGAACAAGGCCGAGATCAATACCGCCGGAGGCAACGGCGCAGCCGGCATTCCGGGCCTGGGCGGCGGCACGATTCCTGTCTCCGGCACGCCCAAAGGAACGCTGCTCTACGACGCCGTTTACCTCGCCTCGAACGATAAGCTCAACCAGGAGACCGGCCGCAAGGCCATGATTATCCTCACCGACGGCGAGGATGAAGGCAGCAAGACGAAGATTAACGACGCCATCGCCGCCGCCCAGCGCTCCAACGTCATCATCTACGTAATTCTGATCGCCGACACCGGCTTCTACGGCAACTTCGGCATGGGCTACGGCGGCTACTCCGCCGCCAGCAAGATGTCGCAGGAGACCGGAGGTCGCGTTATCAACGTCGGCAACAACGGCAAAAAGCTGGAGGAAGCCTTCGAGCAGATTGAAGATGAGTTGCGCACACAGTATGTGGCGACCTACACTCCCACCAACACAACGCTGGACGGCACCTTCCGCCATGTCGCCCTTTCCTGCGGAGAAGGCATGAAGGTGCAGGTCCGGCGGGGTTACTTTGCTCCCGCGCCAGACGGCAACTGAGCGGCTGCCGGCGAGGCTGCAAGCAGCTTTGACCGAGTAGATGCAGCGTCACGCATCCGTTTGAATCTTCTTTGCGGGCGAGCGCCCAATCGCTCTCGCCATCGATACAGCAGTGGAGGAAGACCCATGAAAGCAAATGCCATCCTTTTCAAGCGCGACTGGCTGGCCGGGATAGCCATGCTGACCCTCGCAGCCGCATGCATCGCAGGCTGCAAAACCCAGAGCACGCAGCCGCCGGAGCGGACCGACCAGCAGATTGCCAATGACATCCAGGCTAAAATCCAGGGCGAGCAGGCGCTCGCGAATCAGCCCATTCAGGTCAGCGTCTCCAACGGCGTAGCCACTCTCAGCGGCGCGGCCAGCGACGATGCATCGCGAGCCCTCGCTGGCAACGACAGCGGTTCCGTGGCCGGTGTCAAGACCGTGGTCAACAACCTCACCGTGCAGCCACCCGCTCAGGCCACAGCCATGCCGCAGCGTCAGGAGCCGCCCGCTCAACCGATGCGCCGCCCGCGCAACGTGACGCAGGCGCGCGAGGCTGCGCCGCCTCCGCCGGTTGTCGCGCCTGTCCGGCAGCCCTCCATGCCCGCACAGCCCAGCGCACCGCCGGCCCCTGCGCAACCCATTGCCCGCCAGGTCGTCATTCCTGCCGGAACGCCAATCTCCGTGCGCATGGCCGAAATGCTGGACAGCAAAACGACGCAGACCAATGACACCTTCCACGCCACGCTCGCGCAGGATGTGGTTGTCGATGGCCTTGTCGCACTTCCGCACGGTGCGCCGGTGCTGGGGCGCGTGACAGACGCCAAAGAAGCCGCCCACTTCAAGGGCAATGCTGCTCTCGCCATCGAGCTCACGCAGCTCACCGCCCATGGACAGAAGATTGACCTTGCGACCGACCAGTACAGCACGCAGGGAGCAGGTCGCGGCAAGAATACTGCGGAGAAGGCCGGCGGCGGTGCAGCGCTCGGAGCCATCATAGGAGCGTTGGCTGGCGGCGGCAAGGGCGCAGCCATCGGCGCAATCGCCGGCGGCGGCGCAGGCGCTGGCGTCAATGCCGTCACCCGCGGCCAGCAGGTGCAGATTCCTGCCGAATCGATTGTCAACTTCAATCTGCAGTCGCCCGTGGTCGTGAACGTGATGGTCGGCCCATCCGGCGCTGTGCAAAACGATGCTCCGCAGGAGCCTCAATTGCTCCATCGCTGAACAAGGTGTCCAGCTTTGTGTCACTCGGTGTCCGGATTGCAGACACTGAGTGACACAAAGGTGTGCGCCGCGGTAATCTGGCGCGCAGATGCAGGTATCGATACCATCGGCGCAGCGGGCGAGAACTTGAGGGCGAGGACGAAAAAAATCTTCAGCCCGCCCGTCCCAACCCATCGCGAGGTGCGCGCCATGTTGCCCCAGCACGTGAGTCTCGAAACCTTCGAAATCAGTCCGCGCTTTCGCCGCAGCATTGAAGATCGCATTGAGAAGCTGGAGCGCGATGCCGATGCTGACGAAGCCCTCCTGGCCAGCCTCAGCCATGACGATCACATCCGTCGTCAGATGCGCCTCGTAGCGGCGCAGCGCGCAGAAGCCCTGCGCATGCGCAGTTTTCTGGAGCGCGCCCGGACGCGTCTGCCTCATCCCATGATTGCCCTTTAGCGCAGCTTTTCGCGCACCTCTGGCCGGATCAGATACAGAAAGAAGAGGAGATTCAGCAGTCCCTGCACCAGGCCCGGCGCGGCGTGTTGCGTGCCGAAGACCCACAGGTTGTAGCAGGCCAGCAGAAAGACCGCCGCCAACGCCGCGGCCCAAGCCCAGCGCAGCAGCAGGATCAGCCCCGCGCTCGAAGTAAGAAACGCCATCGCCAGCAGCAGAAAGAGCGCCGGATAGTGGCCTCCCGCCACGCCCAGAATGATGACACCTGCGAGCAGCAGCAGATAGAGAGCGATCGCCGTCACGCCCGGCAGCGCCAGAGGCCTGCGCGCAGGCTCCGACTTCTTCGCCGGCGTGTCGATTGCTGGTTGGCTCTTCGGCTCGCTCATAGCGTGTGCAGGTAAGCCAGCAGGTCCTGCAGTTGGCTGTCGGTCAGCGGAGTGCCCGGCATCATGGTGCGGCCGTGCAGAATCACCACGGTGAGCCGCTCGTCGGTCGGCGGCATTCCGGAAGGCATCGTCGGTTGTTTGGTCAGCGCCTGCAGTCCCGGTCCGTGCAGCGAACCGGTGGTCGTGGCATAGTGGCAGCGCGCGCAGTTCTGCTGAAAGACGACGGCCCCGCGCGCTTCCTGCGCGGTCCACAGCGAGGAGGGCTTGGATGGAGGCAATGGGCGGCAGCCCGCAAGCGCCAGCAGCGCCCCGGCCACGGCGGCAAAAGAAAGAATGCGCATCACGCCTTCGATGATACCTGCCCTGCTGCACGCGCGTTCACTCCGCCGCGGCAATCGCCTCGCAGATGCGCTGCATGGCCTGCGACTCGGCATCGCTGCCCGGCCTGTGTCCGTTCACCAGAATTGAGAATGCCAACACCTTGCCGCTCGCCGTGGTGAGGTAGCCGCTCAGGGCATTTGTCTCATTCAGCGTCCCCGTCTTGGCCCACAGTTTTCCCTTCAGAGGCGAACTCTTGAACCATCCGGCCAGCGTGCCGTCCACGCCTGCAATCGGCAGCGTTGCACGCCACTCCGCGCCCCAGGCCTGGCGCGAGGCGTAGCTCAGCAACTGCGTGAAGGCGCGCGGCGTGATGCGATCATCTTCGCTGGTGCCGGAGCCGTCGTAGAAAAAGAATTCGTCGTCCTTCACTCCTGCCTGCACCAGGAACTGGCGTACCACGCGCGTGCCCTGTTCCAGGCTGCCGTCGTTGCCCAGCACCCGGCCCAGCGTTCTCAGCAGCAGCTCCGCATGCAGGTTCTGGCTCACCTTGTTGATCACGGTGATGTCTTCGATCATCGGCACCGACAGATGCGTAGCAAGCACGCGCCGGTCCTGCAGAGCCGCCGCTACGGTCGCAATCACACGCGGCGAAAGATCGAGCGGCTGAGCGCGCTCGGCCGCAAAGTCGCCCGTGCCGTTGGGCAGGCGGTGCGCAGCCGTCGCGGAGCCGGTCACCTGGATACCGCGCGTCATCAGCGCCTGTTTCAGCGCAGCCGCAGCAAAGTCTGCCGGGTCCTCCACGGCAAGCTCGGCACGATAGCCCTGCGCTGGCACGGTGCCCCACATGCGCACCAGCAGGCTGCCGGGCATCCGCTGCAATCCCGGATGCGCCGCTGCGCCCTGCGCCGCCACCGTCGTCGTGCTGTCCAGCGTGTAGTAGTCATCGACGGGCGACCACTCCGCCGCCAGCCCGTCGGGTGCCGTTGCGTCGGCCCTCATGCGCAGTTCGATGGAGTTGTCGTTAAAGCTCAGTGCCGACACCGGCGCGCCATAGCTCCACTGCAGGTCGTCCCAGCTCCAGCCGCTCCCATACGGCTCGTCGAGAAAATAGCTGTCGTCGCCCACGACGTTGCCGTCCACGGTGCGCACGCCCGCCTCCACAACCTGCTGGGCCAGCCGCTCCAGCGGCGTCATCGGCTGCGGCGCAGGCTCTGCCGGCTTGCTCGCGGGTTCGTTCGCGGGCTGGGCTGCGGCTTCCGCTGGTTCGCGATAGGGATAGTGCCGCGCGCTGATCGTGGGGTCGCCCGCTCCGAGCACGATCAGGTTGCCGTGCAGCGCTCCGCTCGCGTCCACCTCTCCGCTCGCAACCACATTCGTGGTCCACGTCAGCGTCTCCACCGGCAGCAGAGCAAAGGCTGCCGCCGTCGTCGCCAGCTTCACATTGGACGCCGGCGTGAACAGCTTGCCGTCGTTCAAGCCATAGAGCGTGCGCCCGTCCAGCGTGGTCACGCTGATTCCAAAGGTTGAGTGAGTCAGCGCCGGCTCCGCAACAATCGCAGCAATCCGATCCGCCAGCGCCCCGGCCGTCTCCGTTGAGCCGGCAGGCGTCTTCGCGTGGTGGTGGTTCGATTGCACGGGAAGCCCCGGCTGGGTGACCAGCAGCAGAAGAAGAGCGGTAGCGCAGCGCATCCTCGTCATGGCCGGAGTGTAGCAGGAGGCCGCGCTCGTAGAATGCAAAAGAGAATCTCTGCCCGCCGATGCACGCGCTCTCATCCAATTCGGCCCTCCCGCCCTCCCGCCGCCCTCGTGCTACATGGCGGCTGCGCAGCCAAACCCTGGATCTGGGCCACCGCACCCTTCTGATGGGCATCGTCAATATCACGCCCGACTCCTTCAGCGATGGCGGACGCTTCTTCACGCACGATGCAGCCATCGCCCACGCGCTTCACCTCCTCGACGACGGCGCCGACATCCTCGACCTCGGCGCGGAGAGCACGCGGCCCGGCTCTCGCGCAGGCGGCGCACCAGGAACTGCGGAAGCCCCGGCAGTGAGCGCGGACGAAGAACAGGCGCGGCTGCTCCCGGTGCTCGAAGGCATCCTGCGCGCACGGCCTTCCGCCGTCCTCTCAGTGGACACCTATAAAGCCGCCACGGCGCGCGCAGCGTTGACCGCCGGCGCGGAGATTGTGAACGACGTCAGCGGCTTTCAGTGGGACCCGGAAATGCCGAGCGTCTGTGCCGCATCGCGCTGCGGCGTCGTGCTCACCCACACCCGCGGACGCCCGGAAGAGTGGGCCGCCCAACCCGCGCTTGCTCCCGATGTGGTGCTCGCTGTCGTGCGAACCGGACTCGCCGCCAGCATGGATGCGGCCGCGCGCGCGGGCATCGACGCGGATGCCGTCGTGCTCGACCCCGGCTATGGCTTCGGCAAGCGTTTCAACGAGAACTATGCGCTGCTCGCGCGCCAGCATGAATTGCTTGCCCTCGGTCGCCCGTTGCTCGCCGGGCTCAGCCGCAAATCCTTCCTCGGCCGCACCCTCGCGCCGCTCTTCGGCGGCAAGGACGCGCCACCAGATGAGCGCGAGACGGCCAGCGTGGCTGCGCTTGTCGCCGCCATTCTCCATGGAGCCTCGATCGTCCGTGTCCACAGCGTGCGCGCCG
>JBBIVH010000003.1:40799-42911 GCA_037439805.1 Acidobacteriaceae bacterium | reverse complement strand
GGGGGTGGCGGCGGCGGTGGCGGCGGTCATCGCTAAGAATCGCAGCGCACAGTCATCGTTCTGGCGTTGAACGCGCAGATGGGGCCGGGTCAGACCGAAGAGATTTCCAGAGAGTGGCGAAGGTTTCGATTGACAATGCTTCGGCGCGGGTTGCCGGGTGGATGGCGGCGGTGGAGAGCGCCGCGTGGACCTGGTTGACGGGATAGCCGGCGGCACGAAGATTGTTGGCGAGGGTCTTGCGTTTCTGCGCGAAGGCCTGCCTGAGAAAGACAAAGAATGGTTCGGGCTCGATTCCGAGAGCCTGAAAGCGCGATTCAAAGCGCCAGCGGAAAACGGTGGAGTGGACCTCCGGCGGCGGCGAGAATGCCTCAGGCGGCAGCGTAAAGAGGGGCTGCACGGGGCCGTGCAACTGAACGGTGACGGAGAGCAGGCCGTAGTCGCGTGAGCCGGGAGCGGCGACGACGCGGTCGGCCACCTCGCGCTGGACCATGAGGACTGCGGAGTCAAGCGCTGCGGCGTTTGCAGCGAGTTTGAGCAGAATGGGCGACGTGATGTAGTAGGGCAGGTTGCCGACGACGATAAGGCGCTCTCCCGTGCCGGCCGCAGCGGCGGCAAAGTCAAAATCCAACACATCGATGGGGACGACGGTGACGCGCTCGGGCGGGAATGTGTTGCGAAGCTGCGCGGCGAGAAACGGGTCGAGCTCGATGGCGAGGACATGCCGTGCGCGCGCGGCGAGGAGGCGTGTGATGGCGCCGCGGCCGGGGCCGATTTCGACGACGAGGCGATGGGAGCAGTCGCCGAGAGCCGCGACGATGCGCTGAATGGCGGCGGCATCATGCAGGAAGTTCTGGCCGAGTCTGGAGCGGGCGGGCATGGCTTTCCTGATGGTAATCGAGGGGTGACGGGAACTAGGATTCCCGGCGGAAGACTGCGAGGTGGAGATCGCGGCGCAGGACGAAGCCGAGGGCGCGGTAGACGCGGATGGCCGATTCATTGCCGGGCAGGACATGAAGGAAGGGCGTGCGGCCGCGGCGGAGGATGTGGCGCATGGAGACGCGAACGAGGATGCGCGCAAGGCCGCGACCGCGTGCGCTGGGGTGAGTGCAGACGGCGCTGACCTCGATGAAGTGGGGCAGCTGGAGACGCTGGCCGGCCATGGCGAGGAGGGATTCGCCTTCGAAGACGCCCCAGAAGCCGCCGAGCTCGCAGGTGCGCTGGCGGAAGGGACCGGGCTCGGTGAGGGCGGCGAGTTCGCGCATGGCGGGAACATCGACGGCAGTGAGACGGCGGAGGAGAAGCTGCGGGTCCAGCCCCAGACGGGCAGATGAAAAGGGTCCGTCGAGACCGGAGTGACTGATGATGGCGGAATCGGAGTCCGGGCTTTGATGGATCATCTGATCGAGGGGTTCGGAGCGCAGGAGCGACCATCCGGGTTGCGATTCAGGCGGAGTGAGAAGGAAGACGGCGAGGGATTCTCCGGGAGCGGCAAGGCCGCGCAGCGCATCATAGGCAGAAGGCGAAGGATGGCAGACGGCGCTGAGCGGGCCGATGTCGGGCAGGTAACGCACGGCGAGTGAGTTGCCGAGGGCGAAGCAGACGTGCTCGGTTTGGAGTGCGCTCCAGATGGGGTTGTCGAGCGGGTGCGGCGCGGCCATTGAGTTCAAGATACCGGAAGCGGGCCGGACGATGCGGAGAGTACAAGCAGGACCGGCGCGGGTTTGAGAGGAGGACGGGACGAATGCGAATTGCGATGGTGGCTTCTGAGTGCGTTCCATTTGCATCGACGGGCGGATTGGGCGAGGTGGTGGGCGCGCTGTCAGCGGAATTTGTGCGGCAGGGGCATGAGGTGACGGTGTATGCGCCGTTCTACAGCGCGGTGCGCGACGCGGTGGGCCACGACCAGAAGACGGCGATTGCATCGATCACGATTCCGTTTGAGCACTCGAACCGCTTTGCGCGCGTGGTGGATGGGGGCAGGCGCGAGGGCGTGCAGTTCTACTTCATCGACTGCCCGGAGATGTTTGAGCGCGAGGGCCTGTACGGAGGGCAGGGCGGCGAATACGGCGATAACTGGGAGCGATTCGGATTGTTCTGCCGCGCGGTGCTGGA
>JBBIVH010000003.1:19196-40699 GCA_037439805.1 Acidobacteriaceae bacterium | reverse complement strand
CAGATCACGACGGTGAGCCGGAGATATGCGGAGGAGATTCAGACGCCGGAGTTTGGAGCGAGCCTGGACGGGGTGCTGCGCTGGCGGCGCGGGGATCTGCGCGGGATTCTGAATGGGGTGGACTACAGCGAGTGGGATCCCGGGAAGGATGGAAGACTGGCGGCGCACTACACGAGCGAACAGCTGGAGGGAAAGCGCGCCTGCAGGGTGGACCTGCTGCATGCGTTCGGTCTGGATGGCGTGGCGGACGGGACGGCGGTACTTGGGGTTGTCTCGCGGCTGGCGCACCAAAAGGGGATCGACCTGCTGGCCGGGGCGGCCGATGGGCTGGATGTACGCGATGTGGTGGTGGTGATTCTGGGAACGGGCGAGGCGTACTACGAGGGGCAGATGCGGGCGTGGGCCGAGCGGCGGCCGGGGCGCGTGGCGGTGCAGGTGCGTTACGACGACGTGCTGGCGCACAAGGTGACGGCGGGCGCGGATATGGTTCTGATGCCGTCGCGCTATGAGCCGTGCGGATTGAACCAGATGTACGCGATGCGCTATGGAACCGTGCCTGTGGTGCGGGCGACGGGCGGGCTGGACGATACGGTGGAGGAGTGGAACGTGGAGACGGGCGCGGGCACGGGATTCAAGTTCGCGGATGCGACGAGCGGCGCGCTGCTCGGTGCGGTGAATCGCGCGCTGGGAGTGTATGCCGACCGCGAGCAGTGGACGCTGGTGATGAGAAACGGGATGGCGAAGGACTTTAACTGGGCGGATGCGGCGCGGGAGTATGAGCAGGTGTATGAAGAAGCCGCAAAGCGCAGAGGGAGCCGCGGCTGAGCGGGCTGCGCATTGTCACTTAGGCGCGAGTTGAACGGGTTGCGACCTTTTCGCGGTACATCGCCATGTCTGCGCAGGTGATGAGTTCGCGGAGTGACTCGGCGCTGTCTGGCGCTGCGACGGCGAAGCCGATGCTGAAGCTGAGCGGGAAGCGGCGCTGGAGTTCGGGGTTGCGCGAGGCAGTGAAGGTGCGCAGTCGCTGGACGACGGCGTGGAGTGCGACTTCATCGAACTGGCCGGCGACGGCAAATTCATCGCCGCCGATGCGGCCGACGATGTCACTTGCGCGGAAGGTGTTAGCGAGGAGCTTGGCTGTCTCGGTGATTACGGCCGAGCCGATGTTGTGACCGAGGGTGTCGTTAATCTGTTTGAGGCCGTTGAGGTCAATGAAGAGGACAGCGAAGGGGAGGCCTGCCCTTCGGGAGGTGAGGAGCGCGTTCTCCGCGAGCAAGTGGAAGCCTTTGACGTTGTAGAGGCCGGTGAGGCCATCGCGAAAGGTGAGGTCGCGGATGGAGCGCTCGAGGCGATTGATACGGAGGGCGATGAACAACACGAGCACGAAGACTATAAGCGAAGCGGTGGTCGTGAGGATGGGGAGGCTGTAAAAGACGGAGACGGAAGGGATGTGAGTGAAGTGCCCGCGGATGATTTCCCGAAGGATCTGAAGAGCGAAGAGAACCGGCAGGAGCCAGCGAGCGATGCGACTTCCCATGGAAGAGCCGATGTAGATGCGAAAAAGGGGCAGGGCGGATTCGCGCAGGATGGCGACGCCGGTGAGGAGCGCGAGGCAGGAGAGCAACTCCGGCGAGACGATCTTTCGCCCATTGACGGGCAGAATGCCGGTGACGCTGAGAAGAAACTCCCAGAAGAGATGGATGAAGATGAGGAGCGCGGCGATTTTGAGGATGTCGGCGATGCGGTTGGCCCGGGTGGCACCGGGCCGGACGAGGATGCTGATGATGGCCAGCAATCCGATGATGATGGCAGAGCGCACGGAGGCGCCTGTTTGCACGGCCAGAAGCCGATCGGGCGAGGCGAGTGCGGGGAAGAGGTGAGCGATGCCAGGTGGAAGAACACAATCTCCGTTGAAGATGCAGGTGCTGGAGAGAAACACTGTGGAACCCGCGCAGAACCAGCCGATGATGCGGAGATGCCTGGAGCGGCTGGGTTCCGAGAGGAAGAAGCTGATGGAACAGAAGAGTGCGGAGAGCGCCTTTTCTGGTCCGATATGCAGTAATGCCGCGGGGAAGAGATTCTCCGTTCCGGGAACGAGCCAGGCGATGAGCACAATGGCGGCGATCTGAACCGTCAACCCGAGGCACACCTGCTCAAGGAAGAAGAGCGTGTGGAGCAGCCTGGGGCTCGGTTCGTCATAGACCGGAGCTGTGTGAAGGTCAGTCATTCTGCTTGAAGAGGCTCCGCTCAAGTTTATCGAGGGAGGGCGGTAAACTCCTTAACTCTTAATTTACGAAAAATCTGCCTGAAAAGAATGGTACGAAGGTTGCAGCGTGTTCCGGCAGCAAGAGTTAGCGTTGCTTCGCGAGAAGGATTCGATCAGCGCGAGAGATTGAGTTTGTGAGCGGTGTGGATGGACAAGCCTGCATGAATCAAGGGTCTGAACAAGATGTGCTGGAGGCAAGACCGGCGCAGAGGTGCTCAAGGATGCGCACGGTGCGGACGACGACGTGGATCGCAAGGCATGTCTTTGGTAATGGCTGGTACACTTTCGAGGAATCCAAGCGACTGAGCGGACAGGCGGCCATCCTTTTCCCATGAGAGCAGTCTCAGAGTTGAACACCGTATGCGATCTTTTTCTTCGTGTAGCCGGGGCGGGCAATCCGCGCGCGGTGCTGTGGCAAGACGAGGGCGGCCGATGGCT
The DNA here is from genome assembly GCA_037439805.1 of Acidobacteriaceae bacterium. Taxonomy (GTDB): domain Bacteria; phylum Acidobacteriota; class Terriglobia; order Terriglobales; family Acidobacteriaceae; genus Telmatobacter. The sequence continues at coordinate 37,995 of JBBIVH010000003.1, read as the reverse complement.
GCCCATATCGTCTGATCAGATGTATCAACGGGTGCGGGCGCTGGGGCTGGCGCTGCAGCGCTGGGGCGTTCGCAAGGGAGATCGGGTGGCGCTGATCAGCGAGAATCGCTGGGAGTGGGCGGTCTCGGATTTTGCGATTCTGGCGATTGGGGCGGCGGACGTGCCGGTGTATCCGACGCTGACCGGAGAGCAGATTGCGGTGCTGCTGAAGGATGCAGGATGCCGGATTGCAATTGTGTCGACTCGGCAGCAGTTTGACAAGCTGAATGCGGTGCGCGGGCAGACTGACCTGGAACGAATTCTGATGATGGATTCGCAGGATGTGCCGGCTGGTGCGACGCCGTTCAGCGAAGCGATAGGCGATGCGGACGCGAAGGGCAGCGAACGCGATGCGGCGTTTGATGCGCAGGTGCGCGCGGTGAAACCGGAAGATCTGGCGACGCTGATCTACACATCGGGTACGACGGGCGAGCCGAAGGGCGTGATGCTGACGCACGGGAATATCGCGTCCAACCAGAACGTGTGTGTTGCGGACTTCGATATCAACGCACAGGATTCGTGCATTTCGTTTCTGCCGCTGTCTCACATTACGGCGCGGGCTCTGGACTACGTGCTGTTTGGACGTGGCGCGCAGGTTGCGTATTGCTCGCAGTTTGACCGGCTGCCGCAGGCGATGAAGGAGGTGCGTCCATCGGTGATTGTGGGCGTGCCGCGCGTCTACGAGAAGATTCGCCAGGAAGTGGAGCGGCGCGCATCGCTCTCGCCGGTGAAGAAGCGGCTGCTGGCGCGGGCGCTGAAGGCAGGCGCGCGTCATGGCGATGTGGTCTACGCCGGCAAGAAGCCTGGGGCGCTGCTGTGGAAGCTTGCGGACAAGCTGGTCTTTGCGAAGGTGCGTGAGGCTTTTGGCGGCAGGGTGAGGATCTTTCTCTCGGGTGGCGCACCGCTGGGCGTCGATACGGCGAAGTGGTTTGCTTCAGTGGGAATTGCGGTATGGGAAGGGTATGGGCTGACGGAGACCTCGCCGGTGATTGCACTGAATTCCGCAAGAAGGCAACGGATGGGGTCGGTTGGCCCGCTGATGCCGAATGTGGAACTGCGCATTGCCGAGGATGGGGAACTGCTGGTGCGGGGTGCGTCCATCTTCAAGGGGTATTGGCAAAAGCCGGAGGCGACTGCGGAGTGTGTGGATGCCGGGGGGTGGTTCAGCACGGGCGACATTGGACGGCTGGATGCGGATGGCTTCCTGTACATCACCGACCGCAAGAAGGAATTGCTGAAGACATCGGGCGGGAAGCTGGTGGCGCCGCAGCCGATTGAGAACAAGCTGAAGGTGAATATGCTGGTGGCGCAGGCGGCGCTGGTGGGCGACAAGCACAAGTTTATCTCCGCGCTGATTTCGCCGAACTTTGTGGCGCTGGAGGCGTGGGCGAAGCAGCAGGGAATCGAAGCGGGCAACCGCGCGGTGCTGGTGGCGGACGCGCGGGTGGCGGCGCGCTATGAGGCGATTGTGCAGGAAGCCAATGTGGGGCTGGCGAACTTTGAGACCGTGAAGCGCTTCAGAGTGGTGGCCGAGGAGTGGACGCAGGAGACTGGCGAGCTGACACCCTCGATGAAGCTGAAGCGGCGGACGATCAACGAGCGCTATGCGAGTGTGGTCGCCGCGCTCTACGCGGACGAAGCAACCTCACACGGCGGATAGGCGCGATCACAGTGCCCGGCTGCGGACGGAGCAAGTGGCGCTTGCTCCACATGCGGTTGAGTCCACGAAAGAAGGGCGCGCCCCATGCGCCCATGGCGAGGATCGCTCCGAAGAGGATGACGGCATCGATGCTGATGCGGCCCTCGCGGGACCAATAGGCGTCCGGCTCGAGGTTGAGCCAGAGGGCGAACTCGTCGAGAGTAAGCGCGGCGCCGACGCCGTAGCTGACGGACATGAGCCGGCTGAAAAAGATAGAGAGCGGCGAGTGCGACCTGCCGAGGTCCAACAGCCAGCCATAGCCGACGAACAGAAGAATCAGAATTCCCCAGACAAGGTGATGAATGTGGCGGCCGCGCACGACGACCCAGTCGAACGGGCCGTGGTTATGGATGACGAGGCTGACGAGCAGCCGCACGCCCAGAAACGTGAAGAAGAAAGAAACTGAGGCGATGAACATGCGGCGGCGGGGGCGATCCGGTATGGTGGAGCGGATGAGAAAGCCCAGGCGCGTGAGCTGCAGGAGGACGAGCAGCACGACGACGACCAGGCTGGCGAAGGCCAGAAGCAGAAGCGCTCCGGTTCCGGGCATACCTTATTGAATCATTGATTGAGCCGCTCCGGGCGTGGATGACGTGGCAAAAAGGAATGAGGCCGCGGAAAACCATAGCGGTGTGAGCAATCTCACGATTTCTCTTTACAAGGACGGAGTACACTGGATAAGGCGTCGAGTGTTCCGCTTACCGGCGGGCCGACGGCAATCCCAAGGGAAATAACTCCCGGCGTGACTCAGCGAGGCCGCGCCCAACCAACGAGGAGAATTTGCGAATGCGAGTTGCATTGTTGACCGGCGGAGGCGACTGCCCCGGTTTGAATGCGGTGATCTATGCGGCAGTGCGCAAAGGAATTCAAACCTATGGCGACGAGTTCATCGGCTTTTTGAATGGCTGGCGTGGCGTGCTGGATAACAACTGGATTCCGCTGACGCTGGAGAGCACGGATGGGATTCAACTGAAGGGCGGAACGATTCTGCATTCTTCGCGCACGAACGTGAAGAAGATTCCAGGCGGAATCGAAAAGGTGCAGGAAGTACTGAAGCAGAACAAGATTGACGCGTTGATTGCTCTGGGCGGCGATGATACGCAGTCGGTGACGCTGTTTCTGAGCGAGAACGGCGTGCCAAGCGTGGGCGTGCCGAAGACGATTGACAACGACATCAACGGGACGGACGCGACTTTTGGCTACGACACCGCAGTGTCGATTGCGACGGAAGCGATTGATCGCATCCACACGACGGCGGATTCGCACAACCGCGTGGTGGTGGTGGAAGTGATGGGCCGCGATGCGGGATGGATTGCCTATGCATCCGGCATTGCCGGCGGCGCGCATGTGGTGCTGGTGCCGGAGTTGGAGATTGACATCGATCATGTTTGCGCGCTGCTGAAGTACAACTACGATCACGGCAAGCACTATGGCGTAGTGGTGGTGGCGGAAGGCTGCCATCTGCCGGAGGTGGGCCAGGTGATGGGCTCGGCCGAGGTGGATTCATTCGGGCACGCGCGACTCTCAGGGATTGGTGAGGCGCTGGCGGATCTGATCGAGAAGAAGACGGGATTCGAGACGCGCTCTGTGAATCTGGGGCACACGCAGCGCGGCGGTGTGCCGACGGCCTACGACCGGTTGCTGGGACAGCGGTATGGCCTGCATGCGATTGACATGGTGCATGAGAAGAAGTGGGGCAGGATCGCGGTGCTGCGCGGAACAGAGATCACGGACATCACGATCAAGGAAGCGATTTCAACGAATCGCCGGCTCGGCAAGCAGTTCTTTGATGTGATTCGGGATCTCGAAGCAAAGGTATAGGCTGGCGCACGGACTGGCGCGGCAACAGCAAAGGGTCATCCTCCATGCGGGGGTGGCCCTTTGTTTTTTCGTTCTGAGGGATGTGGATGCTCTATCGCTTATACAAGCCGGAGGATTTCGAGGCACTGTATGCGATCGAAGTGGCGTGCTTCGCGCCGCCGCTGCAATTTGAGCGTGCATATCTCGAGAAGCTGACGCGGGCGCGGAGCAGCGCGACTTGGGTGGCGGTGAGCGATGAAGGGAATGCGGCGGGCTTTGCCGTGGTGGAGTGGAAGCGACGGCGGGATGACGCCGTGGTGGCCTATGTGGTGACGCTTGAGGTGGCGCAGGAGCAGCGGAGGCGAGGCGTGGGAGGCGTGCTACTGCGGAAGGCGGAAGAGTCGGCGCAGGCAGCGGGAGCAAAGGCGATCTGGCTGCATGTGGAAGCGCGGAATGAGGCGGCGCTGAGCCTGTATCGCAGGCACGGTTATGTGGAGGGCGGCAGCGCGGAGGATTTCTACGGGCCGGGGCGCGGGGCGCGGATTCTGGTGAAGGTGCTAAAGGCGTAGCACCTGCGCGTAGGAAGCGTGAGACGGAGCGATGCGACGCGGGCGTAGAATGAAGGACACCCATGTCTACCAGCAATCCGAATCTACCGAAGTCATTTCTGACTTTACGTTCTTATGGCCGCGAAAACTTTGTGCACGATCTTCTGGCCGGTATCACGGTGGGCCTTGTGGCATTGCCGCTGGCGATGGCGTTTGGCATTGCGTCGGGCGTGACGCCGCAAGCGGGGCTGTACACCGCGGTGGTCGCTGGATTTCTGATCTCAGCGCTGGGCGGATCGCGCACGCAGATTGGCGGGCCGACGGGCGCCTTTGTGGTGATCGTGGCCGGGATCGTGGCGCACTTTGGCATGAGCGGCCTGGCGCTGGTGACGCTGATGGCGGGCGTGATCCTGCTGGCGATGGGGCTGACGGGACTGGGCGCGGCGGTGCGGTTTATTCCGCGCACGGTGATTGTGGGCTTCACGAACGGCATTGCGGTGCTGATTGCTTCGACGCAGATCAAGGATTTTCTGGGACTGCGGACGCCACATGTGCCGAGCGAGTTTCTGCCGCGCATGCAGGTGTTGTGGGTGAATCTGCATACGGTGAATACAGCGGCAGTGGGGTTGGGTGTGTCGGCGCTGGCGATCATGATTGTGTTGCCGCGGCTGAATCGCAGGATTCCGGCGTCGATTGTGGCGGTGCTTGTGTGCACGGCTGCGAGCGTGCTGCTGCATCTGCCGGTGGAGACGATTGGAACGCGGTTTGGCGGGATTCCGCAGGGGCTGCCGCCGTTTGCGTTTCCTGAGTTTCACGCGGGCCAGATTCTTCCGCTGCTTCCATCGGCGTTTACGGTGGCGATGCTGGCGGCGCTGGAGAGCATGCTGTCTGCGGTGGTGGCGGACGGGATGACCGGCGACCGGCACAACTCGAACGTGGAGCTGGTGGCGCAGGGGATTGCGAACATGGCTTCGCCGCTGTTCGGTGGGATTCCCGCGACGGGAGCGATTGCGCGCACGGCGACGAATATTCGCGCGGGCGGGCGCACTCCGATGGCGGGCATAATTCATGCGGCGACGCTGCTTGGGATTCTGCTGGTGGCGGCTCCGCTGGCGAGCTACATTCCGTTGACGACGCTAGCCGCGGTGCTGTTTGTGGTGTCGTACAACATGGGCGAGTGGCACGAGATTGGCGCGATTGTGCGGCTGGACGCGACGGCCATCTCGGTGTGGATTGTGACCTTCAGCTTGACGGTCTTTGCGGACCTGACGGTGGCGGTGGGCGTGGGGCTGGCGCTGGCGGCGCTGCTCTATATTTACCGCGTGGCCGATACGACGACGGTGACGGCGGTGGATGATGACTACATTCGCGATGGTCTGCCGCACGTACTGCAGGGTCGCATTATTCCGCCCTACGTGACGCTGCTGCGCATCCATGGGCCGTTCCTGTGGGGCACGACTGAAAAGCTGGTGGAAGCGACGGCAAAGATCGAAGAGTTCCAGCCGGTGGTGATTCTGCGGCTTCGGAACATGACGGCAATTGATGCGACGGGCATCCACGCGATTGAGAGATTTGCCAAGCAACTGCGCGCATCGGGGCGGTCGCTGATTCTGTGCGGCGCGATGCAGCAGCCGTCCAAGCTGTTGGAGGGCGCGCGGTTTGTGGATCACATGGGACGCGAGAACATCATGCCGAACATCCAGGCGGCGCTGGACCGCGCAAAGGAAGTGTATGAGGCGCGGAGCGCGGCGTAAGCTGGCGCGCTTGCGCTACTTGTTGAAAGGCTGCTTGTCGGCGATGCGGGGACGGTTCTCGGCCCGAAGCTGTTTGCTGACCTGCTCTACTTCACGAAAGACGCGAAGAAGATTTCCACCGAGAATCTTGCGGCAATCCTCCGGTGAGTAGCCGCGGGCCATGAGGGCTGCGGTGATTTTGGGCAGGTCTGCGGGTGAGTCGATGCCCAGCGGGAGCTGACCGTTGACGCCGTCGAAGTCGGAACCGAGGCCGACGTGATCGATGCCGGCGACTTTGGCGATGTGGTCAATCTGATCGATGAGGTCGGAGAGCGGCGGTCGAGGGATGCGGTCGGCGTACTGGCGCTGGACCTTGTCGATTTCAGCCTGCGGCGCTACTTTTCCTTCAGCTTTGTATTTGTCCTTGAGAGCCTGCACAGCTGCGTTGGCCTCGGGCTCGATGGCTTTGAGCGCGTTGCGATAGGACCGCGAGACGAAGGCGGAGTAGAAGTTGACCTGAACGACGCCGCCTTTGGAGTCGGGGCCTCCGGAGTTGGCGATGGCGCGGAGCATGTCGTCGGTCATGTTGCGGGGCGAGTCGCAGAGGGCGCGCGCGCCGGAGTGGGACGCGATGACGGGCGCGCGGGTGATGACGAGAGTGCGATAGAAGGTGCGGTCGGAGACGTGAGAGATGTCGACCATCATGCCGAGTCGGTTCATCTCATAGACGACGTCTTTGCCGAACTCGGTGAGGCCTTCATTGGTGTGATGGACGGCGGGATCGTCGATGTCGCCGGAGCTGTCGGCCCAGCCGTTGGAGTTGGCCCAGGTGAGGGTCATGTAGCGCACCCCGAGCGCGTAGTACTGGCGCAGCAGGGCGAGAGAATCCTCAATGGAGTGGCCGCCCTCGATGCCCATGAGCGCGGCGAGCTTGTGCTCGCGATGGGCGCGTTCAATGTCGGCGGGCGAGGTGGCGAAGAGCACGGCATCGGGGTGGCGGGCGACCTGCTGCTTGACGGAGTCGATGAGGATGAGGGTGCGGCGGGCGTAGTGGCCCTTGTTCGCCTCCGGCTCGACCCAGATGGAGAAGAACTCTGCGGCGAGGTTGCCTTTGCGGGCGGAGTCGAGATTGAAGTTGCCGCCGTTGAGCGGATCCGAGAGATCGTAGCCTTCATCGACGAAGCGCTGGGGCGTGTCGGCGTGGGTGTCGATGACGAGGGCGAAGTGCTGGACTTCGTCGGGAGTAAGGTGCTGGGTCATCTTCTGAGAAGCCTTGGGCGCGGGCTGCGCGGGAGCGTGCGAAGGAGCGGCGGAGAGAGCAAGGCCGAGCGAGAGCGGTAAGAGCAAAGCGGAGCGGGCGGTCATACGGTTTGGAAGAAGTGTATACCGCAGCACCGCGTGGGCAGATGAAGCCGGCTTACGCGACGCGAGAGATGACGAGGCAAGCTACTGCTGCGGCGCAGGGGCAGCGGCGGGTGCGGCAGGTGGCGTGGGCGGCAGCGGCTGGCCTTCGGGGACGATGGTGACTTTGTTGAGGTAGACCGGCGTGATGGGCTTGTCGTTGGCGTCGCGCTCAACGCGGGCAATGGACTGGACGACGAGGACACTGGAGGGGTCGCACTGGCCGAAGAGGGTGTAGTGCTGATCGAGCGAGGGGTACGCCTGCTCGGTGATGAAAAATTGGCTGCCGTTGGTGTCTGGGCCGGAGTTGGCCATGGCGAGGCGACCGGGGAGATCGAAGTGGAGATTGGGATCGAACTCGTCGGGGAAGGTGTAGCCGGGATCGCCCATGCCGGTGCCGGTGGGGTCGCCGCCTTGAATCATGAATTCGGGAATGACGCGATGGAAGGTGGTGCCGTCGTAGAGCGGCTTGTTGTGCTGCTTCTTGTGCGTCGTTGGGTCGGTCCAGTCTTTGGTGCCCTGCGCGAGAGCGATGAAGTTGGCGACGGCGTTTGGGGCCTGCTTCTGAAAGAACTGGCAGGTGATGCGACCCATGGTGGTGTCCATGATGACGAAGGGGCCGTTGGGCTGAGTGAGCGCGGCGGGGGTGGCGGTGGGCGCGTCGGGAATGTCGGCGGCGGGCTTGCTGGTGTCCTGCGCGAAGGACGCGACGGCGAAGGCGAGAATGGCGGCGGGTGCGAAGAAGCGATGGTGAAGTCTCATGCCAATTCTGAGGGTACAACACGGGTGGGGTGCGTCGCTCATGAGAGATGGGAAACGAGGCGAGTGAGGATCGCTCCATCCTTTCCGGGCCGTGGACTCGGAAAGGATGGAGGTTCCTGCGGCGTGCGTGAGGCCTACGCCAGACGCAGGAAGCGGTTGGGAGTGATGGCGGCTCCGGGGAAGACGAGGCCGAGGTTGTTTGCGCCGAGCGAGGTGGCGACGAGCTCTCCGAGGACCTGACGGTAGTCGGTGGTGAGGGTGAGATCGCGGCCCTGGTTGAGCTGGTCGTTGTCGAGGCCCGGCCACTTGCCGTAGACCTTGCCGCCGCGAACATGGCCGCCGAGGACGAACATGACGTTGGCGTGGCCGTGGTCGGTGCCGCCGGTGCCGTTTTCGCGGGCGGTGCGGCCGAACTCGGACATGGTGACGAGGGTGATGTCTTCGGCGCCGTCACCCATGTCGCGCCAGAAGGCGGCGATGGAATCGGAGAAGTCGCGGAGGCGATTGGCGAGCTGACCGTTGACGCTGCCCTGATTCTGATGGGTGTCCCAGCCGGTGACGTCGGTGAAGGCCGCTTCGACGCCAAGATTGGCCTTGAGTAGCTGAGCGATCTGGCGCATGTTGCCGCCGAACTCGGAGGCCGGGTAGGCAGCGCCATTGGCGGGCGCGTACTGCGCAGGGTCGGCGGCGCGGAGCATTTGGACGGCGTCGAAGGTCTCTTCGCCAGCGGCGTGGAAGATGCGATCGCCGGATGAGCCGTACATGGCCTCAAAGGCGCTGGCCGCGGGCGATGGCGCGGGGCCGCGGCCTCCCACGGCAAAGTTGTTGACGTTGTTGAGGGCGATGGCTGGGACCTGGCCGGCGACGGTGAGCGGCACGTCGGCGCTGAGTGCGACGGCGCGAAAGGCAGTGTGCTGCGCGTGGCGGCGCAGGTCTTCCGCCTGCAGGGCGCGGTTGAGCCAGCCATCGCGCGTGCTCTTGTTGCCGGGCGTGCCGGACTCCATGAAGTCCTGCGCGTCGAAGTGGGAGCGGGTCATGTCGGGCGAGCCGACGGCGTGGACGATGGCGAGGTGGCCCTGGTCATAAAGTGGCTTGAAGGATGCGAGCGAGGGATGCAGACCGAAGAAGCCATCGAGGTCGAGGACCTGGCTCTGCGGGATGGCGATGCTGGGGCGCATCGCGTAGTAGTTCTTCTCGCGGTGTGGAACGACGATGTTGAGGCCGTCGGCTGCGCCGCGCTGGAAGATGACGACGAGGCGGCGGGTGGGCGCGACGGAGGCGGCCTGAGCGAGCACGGAGCGGACGAGAAATCCGGGAAGGGCTGTGGTGCCTGCGAGCGCGAAGGCTCCGTTGCGGAGGAAGAAGCGGCGCGAAGTGGACATGGGCATGCTCCTTTCTAGCGGCGCTGGAAGTCTGGCGAGCCGATGAGCAGGCCGGCAAGCAACTGGTCCTGACGCTGAAGGACGTTGGCTGCGCGGCGCGGGTTGGCGTTGGGGTTCGCTCTGACCATGGCGGCGCCGGGCGCGCGCTGCGCCATCTGATCGTGGAACTGCTGAAGCAGCGCCGTGCGCGTGGTGGCGTCGAGTCCGCCGGGAAGGAGTTCGGCCTCAAGGCGGGCCTCTTCATTCGCGATTGGGTCGGAGGACTGCCCGGCAGCGGGCGGAGGGTCTTCCTGCGGCTGCGGAGCCGAGTCTGCAAAGATGCCGGGGAGACGATTGGCAGCGAGGCCCAGGGCAAAGTTCATGCGATCCACGAGCGAGCCGGTGCTGACCCAGTCGGTGGACTTCCAACTGTAGCCGCTGGGAGGGATGCAGCCGTAGAGGGGCATGCCCATCTGGCGAAGGGCGTTGGCGAGCGGACGCAGGTTGTCGATGCTGGCGTCGCTGGCGCGTACGGCCGAGACGACGTATTCGATGGGTGTCTTGATCTTGGCGCGATCGACGCTGGTGGACCAGAACTCAGGCGAGTGATAGAGCGTGTTGAGCACCTGCGCGATGTCGCCTCCGGTGGTCATGTAGGTGCGCGCCATGCGGTCGATGAGGGGCTGCGGCGGATCGTCAGAGACGAAGCGGATAGCGATCTGGCGCGAAAGAAACTGCGCTGTGGCGGGGCGCGTGGCGAGGAAGTGAAGCAGCGCGCGGCCTTCGTCTTCGCCGTGGTCCTTGAACTTCTGGCCCATCACTTTCTTTGTGCCGGGCTCATGGCGATTGGGATTGAACTCGAAACCCCCGCCGCGCTGGGGCTGCGTGACGCCCCAGCCGGTGAGGACGCTGGCGACCTGCGTGACGTCTGCCTGCGTGTATCCGCCGTTGACGCCGAGGGTGTGCAGCTCCATGAGCTCGCGGGCGTAGTTTTCATTGAGGCCCTCGGGAGCCTGGCGTTGATTGGGAGGGCGGCGTGAGCCATTGCGCGCGGCTCGCTCGGCGGCGATGGAGTGCGGGCCGATGCTGCTGGCGTTGTCGAGATAGAGCAGCATGGCGGGGCTGTGCGCGGTGGCTTCCAGCAGGTCTTCAAACTTGCCGAGGGCAAGAGGACGAATGACATCGCGCTCGAAGCCGACGAGTTCGTAGGGCATGACCTCGTTCTTCTGCAGGTAGATGTTGAAGTGATTGAGCCAGAAGTCGGTCATCACTTCCTGGAGCTGCGCGGAGGATTCGATGTCGCGCGTGAGGCGCTGCGCGATGAGCTCTTCGATGACGGTGCGCTCGGGGTTTTCGAGTGCGGAGACGAGCTCGGCCTGCTGGGGCGTAAGGCCCGCGTTGAGGTCGGAGCGCTCTTTGGGGCGCAGCGATTTGAGGAAGGCGTCGAGCTCCGGCTGACGCATGGAGACGAGACGGGAGACGCGCTGCTGCGGAGGCAGGCCGAGGATGTCCTGAACGAGGAGTGTGTCGACGGGGGGTGCGGATGAGCCGGCGGCGGCTTCCATGCTGGAGGAGATCGGCGGCTGCGAGGAGGCATCGCCCGAAGCGCGGCTCATGGGGTTGGGATTGGGCGCGGCCTCTGCTTCTGGATTCATGGCGGGGCTGCCGGCCGGAGCGCCCGGCGCAGGCTGCAATGCAGGCGCCGGCGAAGGATTTTGCTGGCGCTGCTGTGCGATGCGCGCGGAGACGCGGTCCATCTGGTTCTCGTAGATGGCTTGCAGGGGTTCGCCTGTGGGGACTGGCAGGCGGCCGTTGAGGGCCTGGCGGATGAGCGCGTTGCTGGGCAGGCTGTAGAGCAACTGATCCGTGCTCAGCTGCATTGCCGGGTACTGGGCGAGACGCTGCTTGAGATCGGAGAGGTCGATGGTTTCGGGGTGAAGCTGCTGCGCGAACCACTTATCGAGGCCGATGGAGCGGACTACTTCAACATCGCCGGGCCGCGGTCCGAAGGTGAAGCGATTGAGAGCGTGCAGGATGCGAGCGTCGCCCTGCAGTTGAGGGGAGTGATAACCGGGGCGTGCGGAAGTGTTTCGGGCCGGGGTGTCCGGCGTTTGCGCCAGTGATGCACCGGACGGCAGGGCAATGCAGATGCAAAGCAGAGCAGAGACCGTTGAGCGGAAGAACGGCATCTTCGGCACTCCTGAAAAGAGGGAAATGAGGGGACCTTATGTCTGCCTGACGCACAGGCCTGCTGGAAGGTCAAACGCGGCGGCGGGAAGAAAGTTGTGGTGAGGTGTCGTGAATACGCGGGGAATGCGGGAAAGCGTGCTGGAGGAGGGTCAGCAGCCCTTTTTGCAGCGGGCCATGATGGCGGCGTGAAGGCGTTCACGCAGGCCGGCGGGGAGCTCGTAGATCTCGTGGGAGCGATAGATTTCAATGGTCTTGCGGGTGGTGTTGAGGGTGACTTCGCAGTGCTCGCAGCCTTTGAGGTGCTGCTGCAGTTCGGCGCGCGTATCGGAGTTGACCGAGTCGTCAATGAGATCGTCGAGGAGGGCGAGAAATTCAGTACAGGTCATTTCTTCCTCCCCTGCTTTTTGCGGAAGTAGCGGCTGAGACGCTCGCGAAGCTGGAGGCGCGCGCGAAGGAGCCGGGATTTGACGGCAGGAACGCTGAGACCGAGGGTCTCCGCGGTCTCCTCGGTCGAGAGGCCGTCCACGTCGCGCAGGACGAAGACGATGCGAAAACCGGGCGGCAGGCCCTGAATGGTTTTGCGGAGAATTTCGGCGAGCTCGGTCTGGGTGTAGTTCTGCTCGGGATCGGGAGCCCAGTCTGCGAGGTCGCGGGGGACGCTGCCCTCTTCGGTTTCGACATCCTCGTCGATGGAGACCATTTTTCCGGTGCGCCGCTTGCGCAGGCGCATGAGACTCTCGTTAACCGCAATGCGAACCAGCCATGTGTAGAACTTGGAGTTGCCCTGAAACTGGTCAAGCTTTTCAAACGCCTTGAGGAAGGCGTCCTGCATGACGTCTTCGGCGTCTTCGCGGTTCTGGGTGATGTGTTGCGCGATGCGGAAGACCTGGCGTTCATATTTGCGGACCAGTTGATCGTAGGCGGAAACGTCACCGGCGCGCACCTGTTCGACAAGTGCGACGTCGGGGTGCTGCTCGTTTTCGCCCGCAACTGATTGGATGGTCGCCATGCGCATTGGTTGCGGAAAATCCCCGGAGAAAATGCAGGGGAAGCCCGCGGTGCCTGTTCCTTGAGTGTAGCGGAGCGCGGGGCGGGTCACCAAACTTCAGTTGCTTCCTTTGGGATGGGGGTGAGCGTCTGTGCAAGAGAGGGTTGAGGGCGGTTACGTCCGTGGTACCTCTGACTTGCGGCGCAATGATGGCGGCATAGAGTGAAGATATGGATGATGCGCGAAGAATGACAGAGGCGAAAGTCTGGACGCGGGCGATGTCTGCTCTGCTGGCAGGCCTGCTGGCTATGCCCCCTGCTGTGGCGCAAAGCGCAGTTGGAGCGGCGACAGATTCGGCGACGACTGCGACGACAAGCTCGACGGGGAGTTCGACATCGCCCGGAACAAAGAAGCGCGCCACGGGGAAGAGCGCGGCGAAAAAGACGCGTCGCACGAGACGCGCGCCGACGGTGCGAACGCGGCGCATCCGGCAGGCTTTTGTGGCTTCGGCTGAGTTGCAGCCCATGGCGCAGCAACTGGCGACGATGCGCACGCCCGAGGCGTATGCGGGAGTGGCGGCGTATGCGCGGCGGCACACGGGTGAGACGGCTGCGGCTGCGTACCTGGCGCTGGGGCATGCCTACCTGCTGGACAAGCAATACGCGGAGGCGGCGGCGAATCTGGCGAAGGCGCGCGCGGCGGGCGACCTGCTGGCGGATTATGCGGATTTTCTGGGAGCGCAGGCGCAGCACGGCGCGGGGAACGAGACTGGCGCGGAGGCGCTGCTGAAGGGATTTGCGACGCGGTATCCCGACAGCGTTTTTGTGGCGCAGGCGCCAGAGACTGAGGCGACGGTGCTGCTGGCGATGCAGGATGCGGCCGGAGCAAAGCGCGTGCTGGAGGCAGCCGCGAATGGGCCCGCGGCAGACCGGCCAGGTTATCAACTGGCCGAGGCAGGAACGGCTGAAGCGCTGGGTGAGAATGCAAAGGCAGTTGGTCTCTACAAGGCAGTGCTGGTGGGGCATCCCTTGAGCGATGAGGCGGCAAAGGCGCGGGCGAAGCTGACCGAACTGGGCGCAGAGGAGACGCTGACAATCGGCGAGCTGCGGAGCCTGGCGGATGCGTACTACCGGGCGCATCGTTACAACCTGGCGGGCGAGCAGTACCGTGCGCTGACGCGGAAACCAGACTTGCCGCAGGCCACGAAGGATGGATTTGAGATTGCCGCAGCGGCGTGCGACCTGAAGCTGAAGCGGCTGACGGTGGCAGAAGCAGAGGCATTGCCGGATTCACAGGATGAGAACGGTGCGCGGCGGATGTATCTGCTGATGGAACTGGCGCGGGATCGGGATGTTCTGGATCAGCAGCAGTCGATTGTTTCCTCGATGGAGACGCGGTTTGGCGCGAGCGACTGGCTGGCGGAGGCGCTGTTTTCGAGCGGCAACATGTACATGCTGCGGCGAGATTTTTCAAAGGCGGTAACGTATTACGGCTATCTCGCGGATCATTTCCCGGGAAGCAAGAATGCGGCGGCGGCGCACTGGCGGGCGGGATGGCTGAGCTACCGGCAGGGGCTCTACCAGGATGCGGCGCGTCTGTTTGATGACCAGATTACGCGCTATCCGAGTGCGAGCGAGACGGTGGCGGCGCTTTACTGGCGCGGGCGGCTCTATGAGACGCAGGACCACAACCCCGCGCGCGCGGCCGCGAATTACCGGGCCATCGTGAGGGCGTATCCGCATTATTTTTACGCGCAGATGGCGCGCAAACGGCTGGATGGGATGCAGCGGGTGACGCCTGCGGCAGCGCCAGGGCTGGACCGATTCAAGCCAGTGGACGTGCCTGCGCTGGACGCGAGTTTTCCGGATGATAACGAGCATCTGGCCAAGGCGAAGCTGCTGGGCAATGCAGGGTTGAATGAGTATATTCCGCGAGAGATTGCGGCGGATCCGGACTCGGCCTCATGGAGCGCGCTGGCCGAGGCGCAGATCTATGCCAGCTACGGCGAGAACTTTCTGGCGCTGCGATCGCTGAAGCGCGCGCTGCCGTATGCGGCCTCGGCGCAGATCCCGTCGATTCCGCTGGCCTATTGGCGGATTCTGTTTCCGCAGCCGTACTGGGAGACGATCGAGGTCGAGTCGGCAAAGAATCATCTGGACCCGTACCTTGTGGCGTCGCTCATCCGGCAGGAGTCGGAGTTCAACCCCTCGGTGGTGTCGTACGCGAACGCGTGGGGACTGATGCAACTGTTGCCGTCGGTGGGTCGCAAGCTGGCGCGTGAGGAGGGAATGACGCGGTTTGCGACGTATCAGCTGCTCAATCCGGAGACGAATATCCGGCTGGGGACGCGCTACCTGCGGCAGATGCTGGACCGGTTTGACGACGTGACGGAGTATGCGCTGGCCGCTTACAACGCGGGCGACAATCGCGTGACGGACTGGCAGGCAGCGGGACCGTACTCGGGGATGGACGAGTTTGTGGAGTCGATTCCGTTTACGCAGACGCGCGAATACGTGGAAGCGATTCTGCGGAACATTGAGATGTACCGTGAGATCGACGCGGCGGGGGCCAGGAAGACGGGCGCAACGGGAGGAAATTGAGCAGTCGAGCGCATCGGGCGCGGGGAATCCGGGTTGATACTCCCAGAGGCTGGATTGCGATTGACGTTTGGATGAGGCGCGCAGAGACTCGAAGGCAAGCGGCGGCTTGTTCAGTGCCGCGGTACCATTCGCAGCCTGCTGTTGTTGCACAACGGAAAGGCGTGAACCAGCGACGCCGCTCCGTCATCTCAGCCGATGGAGGCCAGGATGTCAGCCGACCTGCAGTTTCTGGAAGAATGGATCCCCGAAAAGATGGACCCCGGAACCGTCTTTGTGCTGGAGAATCAGACGAAGCTGGGGAAGGCCGATAACCCGTTCGTCGCGGTGATGTCGTGCCCGCGCTGCGGCACAATGGGGCTGATTACGCGAAAACAGCTCTGCGCCGGGGAGACGATGATCTGCGGCGGAGACAGCTGCTCGGCGGAGTACAAGCTGGACGGCGAAGTGATTCGATACCGGCCGCCCCAATAGAGAACATTCTGGAACTCAGGTGGTGGGCCGCTCCGGCCTGCCATCGATGAGGCGCGCGATGCCGAGAGGATTTGCGTCCTGCAACTCCGGCGGAAGCAGCGCCTGCGGACAGCTCTGGAAGCAGACAGGCCGCGCAAAGCGGTAGATGGCCAGGCTGCCGACCGAGGTAAATCGCGAGTCCGATGTGGAAGGATAAGGGCCGCCATGAATCATGGCGTGGCCTACATCTACACCGGTGGGGACGCCGTTGAAGATGAGGCGGCCGGCCTTCTGCTCCAGCAACTGAATCAGCTCGCGATGGGCGAGAAGATCCTGATCGGTTCCGAAGACGGAAGCGGTGAGGTGGCCTTCAAGGGATTGAGCGGCACGGAGGAAGTCGCCGGGCTCATCGCAGTGGACGAGGAGTGTGTTGGGTCCGAAGACCTCGTGCGCCAACTCGGGTTTGGCCAGAAACTCATCGAGACATACGGTGAAGATTTTGGTCTGGGCGAGACAGGGCGACGCGCCTTGAGGAGCTGGAGCAGTGGCGGCCAGGGGAATCTCACGAGCGCGGACCTCAGTGGCGCGTGTATAGGCGCGTGCGATGTCTGCGGTGAGGAGCGTGGACGGCGCGGCAGCCTGCACCATGGGGCGCAGCGCGTCGAGAAATGCCTGATCGCCTGTGGTGCCAGCGACGAGGACAATGCCGGGCTTGGTGCATTGCTGGCCTGCGCCGAGCGTAAACGAGTTGAAGAGGATCTGGGCGAGTTCTGCGGGGTTGGACTTGAGCGCGCCGGGCAGGATAAAGACGGGATTGCCGCTGGACATCTCTGCAAAGCAGGGGATGGGATCGGGACGGGCCGCGGCCATGTCCATGAGGGCGCGTCCACCGCGGAGCGAACCGGTGAAGGCTACGGCGCGGATGAGTGGATGGCGGACGAGCGCCGCGCCGGCGTCGATGCCCGCATCAAAGAGCATGGTAAAGACGCCGGGATGAAGGCCTTCGGCGGCAGCAGCCTCGGTGAGGATGTCGGCAGCGATCTCGCTGGTTCCGGGGTGCGCGGAATGCGCCTTGACGACGACAGGGCAGCCAGCGGCGAGAGCAGAGGCGGTGTCTCCGCCGGCGACGGAAAAAGCGAGCGGGAAGTTACTGGCGCCGAAGACGGCGACGGGGCCGAGCGGGCGCAGCATGGAGCGGATGTCGGGCCGGGGGATGGGCTGGCGGTTGGGAAGCGCGGGATCGATGCGCGCCTCCACCCACGAACCTTCTTCCACGAGGGATGCAAAAAGACGAAGCTGATTGGCTGTGCGCGCGGCTTCGCCGAGCAGTCGCGGCATGGGCAGAGCCGTTTCAAGATGGGCGCGTTCGGCCAGTTCCTGCTGGCGGGCGGTGATGCCGTCTGCGGAGCGGCGCAGAAAGGCGGCGCGTGCTTTGCCTGTGGACTGCGAGAAGGACGCGAAAGCTTGCGAGGCGAGCTGGCACGCGGCATCGACCTCAGACGGTGAAGCGGAGAAATAAGCAGGCGACAGGACTGCGCCTGTTTGCGGATTGACGGCTTGAAAGCTCGTGCCCTGCAGTGCGCCGCGACGATCGCCGAGAAAGGATTGTCCAGTCAGTTCCATCGTTGCCTTTCCATCTTTGCTTCCGTGCGGGGTGCCGCACCAGCCGTGTCGCTCTGGAGGTGAGTTTACTCCGCGACGACCGGGTTGCTGAGCGAGCCGAGGCCGGGGATGGTGATGGTGACAGTTTCGCCGGGTTTGAGCCAGCGCTTCGGGTTGCGCCCGAGGCCGACGCCGGGTGGCGTTCCGGTCGATACGATGTCACCGGGCAGCAGTGGCGTGATGGAAGAGAGATATTCGACGAGGTCGGGAATGTTGAAGACAAGCTCGCGGGTGTTGGAGTCCTGCAGGGTTTCGCCATCAATGGTGAGGCGAATGGAGAGGTTGTGCGGATCAGGGATTTCGTTGGCGGTGACGATGGCGGGGCCGAGCGGGCAGAATGTGGGAAAGCTCTTGCTCATGGACCACTGCGAGGAGGCGAACTGGACATCGCGGGCGCTGACGTCATTGACGATGGTGTAGCCGTAGACGTGCTCGCGCCAGGCCGAGGCGGGAATGCGGTAGCCACCTTTGCCGATGACGAAGGCGAACTCCGCCTCGTAGTCGGGCTCGGTGGAATTCTTCGGGAGCACGATGGCGTCGCCGGGGCCGACGATGGCCGTCGTCTGCTTAAAAAAGACGACCGGCGTGGTGGGAATGGCCATGCCGGATTCTTTCGCGTGATCGCGGTAGTTGAGCCCAATCGCGATGACGCGCGGGGGATTGGCTATAGGCGCATGGAGACGCACCTGTTCGGCAGGAACGACGGGGCAGTTGCCAGCTTCTTTGTGCCCGGCGGCGATGACGCTGAGCGCGTCTGGAAAGCCTGCGGCAGAGAGGTCGGCGACGGAGCCGTTGGCGAGGAGAGCGCCGGGGCGGATGGCGGCGTCTTGCGTAGAGAAAGAGACGAGTTTCATGACGGATTCCTTGATGAGGATGAGGGAGCAGCGAATTGGAGAACGGTCAGGCTGCGGTCCAGCCGCCGTCGATGTTGAAGAGCGAGCCGGTGATGAATGCGGCTTCGCTGGAGGCGAGATAGCGCACCATGGAGGCAATCTCTTCCGGCTGGCCGAGCCGGCCGATGGGCTGGCGCGCGCGCAGCTCTGCACGCACCTCTTCCTTATTGTGCTTGTGAAATTTGTCGAGGTAGCCCTCGACAAAAGGCGTTTCCACAGTGCCGGGGCAGACGGCATTGACGCGCAGGGTCCTGGGATATTCGACAGCGAGCTGACGGGTCATGGCGACGACTGCGCCTTTGGTGGTGCAGTAGGCGAATCGTTGTTTGATGCCGACGAGGCCGGCGACGGATGCGATGTTGACGATGCAGCCGGCGCGACCGGTCTCGGCCTGCGCGGCAAGAAGCAAAGGAAGAAAGCCGCGGGTGACGAGATAGACGGAGCGCACATTCACGTTGAGAAGGCGATCGAAGTCTTCAGGTTCGGTTGCTTCGATGGAACCGACGTGGCCGATGCCGGCATTGTTGACGAGGATGTCGAGCCGGGTGTGGTGGGCGAGGGCGGCAGCGATGGAGTTGGGGCTGGTGACATCGAGGTGCAGGGCGCGAGCATTGGGCAGTGTCGCCGCAAATGCTTCGGCAGCGGTGACGTTGATGTCGGCAACGAGAACATG
>JBBIVH010000003.1:0-19096 GCA_037439805.1 Acidobacteriaceae bacterium | reverse complement strand
GAGGGCAGCGTGCGCGCGCGCATGGAGATGCGCTCCAACTGGGCGTAGACAGGGATCTCATTATGGAGGGCAGGGCTTCTCCACGTGGAGAGACGAACGCCGACGGCGCCATGGTCTGTGATGCCCAGGTCCTGTTCAGCGGCAGTGACGAAGCGCAGAAAGTCCCATGCGAGGGCCTTCTGGCTTGAGCCGGCGCCCATGGCGAGCGCCCAGAAGACGGATAGAGAAGCCGGATCGCAACCGGGATTGACCGGAAGCGGCGCGATTTCGATCTTTCCGCGCAGGCGAGAGTCTATGCGTGCGGCGCGCGCTGCGAAGCCGAACCAGTTGGTCATCATCGCCACCTCGCCGGCAAGGAAGAGGTCGCCGGACTGAGTGGAGTCGAGCGATGTGGAGTGAGGATGGCAAAGTGAGGGGCTGCGAACAAAGTTGCGGTAAAACTCGAGTCCCTGCACGGCAGCGTCGGAGGTCAGCAGCGGACGGCCTTCATGGTCGGTCAGGTCTCCGTCTCGAGACCAGATCTGCAGGACGAAGTCGTAGAGGGTGTTGTGTCCGTCGGGGAGCGCGGCAAAGACTGTACCGTAAAGATTCGATCCGGGATTGGTGAAGAAACGGGCAACCTCTTCGAACTCGCCCCAAGTGGCCGGGGGCGTGAGATTACGGCCATATTGCGCGCGGAATGCTAAACGGCGATTTGGATCGGAAAAGAGATCGGAGCGGTAGACGAGGCATTCTGGGCCATCGTGCCATGGCAGGGCTGAGAGGGTTTTGCCGAAGAGCAGCGGGCGAACCAGGGTCGGCGACCAGCCAGTGGGCCACTGCGGGATGGGGCGGCGAAGATGCCACGGCTGAAGGTCCTCGACGGCACCGGAAGTGGAGCACTCCCCGAGCCAATCGGTGACGAGCAGGGCAAGATCGAAGCGGCCCGAGGCCAGGCCCTGATTCGCAATGGCCTCCTGATGGAGCTCTTTGATCCCAAGGGGAACCAGTTCGACCCTGACTCCGGCATTCAACGCTTCGAAGAGGTGAGCTTCCTCTTGAAGTGCGTTTTCGAAGTCCGCATAGTTGCGGAGTGCGATGCGGAGCGTGGTCACCGTTCCTCCGGGTGTATCCCGAATGATGGACAGAAGCTGGGATTAAGGGACAACCGAAGTATACAAGTTCATGCAACACTCTCAAATAGCAAAAGATGAGAGGGATACAGGTGTTTAGCGAGACTCGGATTCTGCGCGGAACTGTCGCAGAATTTCCAGGTAGGCTCGCGCAGTGGAGGTAATGAACTCGGGGGTGCCGTTGTCGATGGCCTGAAGGTTGACCAGATCGCTGCCAACGCCAAGAGCACGTGCGCCGGCCTTGAGAAAGCTTTCTGCGGTCTGCAGCGTGACGCCGCCGGTGGGAATGAGCTTCAGGTCGGGAAAGGGAGCGAGGAGCGACTTGAGGTAGCTGGCCCCGCCCATGGCCGAGCAGGGGAAGATTTTGACGTAATCGGCGCCGGCTCGCCACGCGGTGATGACCTCGGTTGGCGTGAGCGCGCCGGGGATGGAGAGCTTGCCGAGTTCCCTCGTAACCTGGATGACTTCGAGATGCAGACTGGGGCTGACGACGAATTCAGCGCCAGCAGCGATGGTGGCTGCGGCCTCCTCGGCTGTGGTGACGGTGCCGGAGCCGAGCAGCAGTTCTGAGCCAAATTCGTGCTTCAGTTCTCTGATCAGGTCGATGGCGCCGGGGACGGTCATCGTGACCTCAACGACTTTGACGCCCCCGGTGAGCATCGCTTGCACTACGGCGTGGGCCTGCGAGGAGGACCTGGCGCGAAGGACCGGAATGAGGCCTACCGATTCGATGACGTGGCGCGCAGTTTCTTTCATGATGCCTCTCTAACGCGCGATTCGCGCGGAGCCGCCCTTGATGACGCGTTCGACTTCAGGGAGTGTGGCCATGCTGGTGTCGCCGGGCGTTGTCATGGCGAGCGCGCCGTGCGCTACGCCGCACCGGACTGCCCACTCGATGGGCTTGCCGGCAATCAGACCATAGATGAGTCCGGAGGCAAAACTATCGCCCCCGCCGACGCGATCGAGGATGTCGATATCGAGCTGGGGCACGTGGACGATTTTGCCCTGATAGAGTGCGATGGCGCCCCAGGCGTTGCGGCTCGCGGTGTGAGCGGTGCGCAGGGTGCTGGCGATGAGCTTCAGGTTGGGATAGGCCGCGGCGACCTCGCGCAGCATCTGTTCGTAACCGGCGATGGGCAGCTCGGAGAAGTCGTCGCCGACGCCAGGAATGTTGACGCCGAGCATCGCGGAGAAGTCTTCTTCGTTGCCGAGGAGCAGGTCCACTTTGCGGACCAGTTCACGGTTGACTTCCTGTGCCTTGGCTTTGCCGCCGATGCTCTTCCACAGGGAATCACGGTAGTTGAGATCGAAGGAGACGGGCGTCTGATGGCGACGCGCGGCATCGATCGCCTCCGCTGCGACCTGTGCGGTAGACGGAGAGAGCGCGGCGAAGATGCCGCCAGTGTGAAACCAGCGGGAACCCTGCTGCGGGCCAAAGATGGAGTCCCAGTCGAAGTCGCCGGACCGAACGAGACTGATGGCGGTGTGGCCGCGATCGCTGCATCCGGCGGCGGCGCGCAGGCCAAAGCCGCGCTCGGTGAAGTTGAGCCCATTGCGGGCGGCGCGGCCCACGCCGTCGTAGGGAACCCAGCGCAGCAGAGAGGTATCGACGCCGCCCTGCAGGATGAGATCCTCGACGAGACGGCCGACTGCATTGTCGGCCAGTGCAGTGGCGATGGCGGTCCGGAGTCCAAAGCAGCGGCGAAGGCCGCGTGCAACGTTGTATTCGCCGCCACCCTCCCAGACCTGGAAGCTGCGCGTGGTGTGGATGCGGAGTTCGCCGGGATCGAGGCGAAGCATGACCTCGCCGAGGCTGAGGGAATCCCATTGGCGGGAACGGTCGGGAATCTGAATAGCGTCCATGAGAGCGGTCAAAAGTCTCCGTCCCTCACTGTAAAGCATCGGCGCGCTCTGGATGCGGCTTTCTCCTCAACGAACCGGTGTGCGTGGTAGATTGCCATTGGGCGGCAGAGGCAGGCGGAGAGGACGGTTTCCTGTGGTTCGGGACACCGCAGTCGAGTCGCAGGAAGGGAGAACGCGATTGAGCGGGGGACTGTTTGATCTGACGGGACGCGTCGCGGTGGTGACAGGCGGAACGACGGGACTGGGACAGGCGATTGCCCTGGGACTGGCCGATGCGGGCGCTGACGTGGTTGCGACCTCGCGGCGGCAGGAGCAGGTGAGCAGCGTGGCCGCCGAAATTGAGGCGCGAGGACGGCGCTCGTTTCCTGTGACCAGCGACGTGCAGAGCAGCGCGTCTCTGCAGGCGATGCACGATGCGGTACTCGGGGAGTTCGGCCGGATCGACATTCTGGTGAATGCCGCAGGGGTGACCAGCAAAGCGCCGACACTGGACGCGAACGAGGCCGACTGGGCGCGCGTGATGGATACAAATCTGAACGGCACATTGCGCGCATGCCAGATCTTCGGCAGGACGATGGTGCGCGCGGGCTACGGCCGGATCGTCAACCTTGGATCGCTGACCACCTTTGTGGGGTTCTATCATGTAGCGGCCTATGCGGCGAGCAAAGCTGCGGTGGGTGCGCTGACCAAGGTGCTGGCGATTGAGCTGGCGCAGACGGGCGTGAATGTGAATGCGATTGCGCCGGGAGTGTTCCCGACGCCGCTGAACGCTGGGCTGGTGCTGAATACGCCGCGCGGCGAAGAGCTGCTGATGCGGACTCCGATGCGGCGGTTTGGCGAAGCGCGAGAGATTGCAGGAACGGCAGTGTATCTGGCTTCAGAGGCGGCGTCGTTTGTGACCGGCGAGATTATCGCGGTGGACGGGGGCTTTCTGGCGAGCGGCGTGAACCAGTGAAGTCTGAGTATTTGAACATCCTCAAATGAGAGGTTCTGTGCGGGAATGAAGATTACGAATGCGCATGTGAACATCACGTCTCCGGGGCGCAACTTTGTGACGCTGAAGGTGGAGACGGATGAGGGAATCTACGGCCTGGGCGATGGCACGCTCAATGGACGCGAGCTGGCAGTTGCAAGCTACCTGACGGAGCATGTGATTCCTTGCCTGATCGGGCGCGATCCATTTCAGACCGAAGACATCTGGCAGTACCTGTATCGGGGCGCATACTGGCGGCGCGGGCCCGTGACGATGTCGGCGATTGCCGCGGTGGACGTGGCCCTTTGGGACATCAAGGGCAAGGCGCTGAAGACGCCGGTGTACAACCTGCTGGGCGGCAAGAGCCGCGAAGGCGTGCTGGTGTATGCCCACGCCAACGGCAAAGATGTGGAGCACGCGCTGGAGGATGTGGCGCGGCATCGCGACCTGGGCTACAAGGCAATCCGCGTACAGAGCGGCATTCCCGGAGTGCCGAGCACGTATGGAGTGCCCAAAGGAGCGGGACGCTATGAGCCCGCCGAGCGGGGGTTGCCATCGGAGCAGGCGTGGGCGACGGAGCCGTATCTGCGCCACGCGCCGAAATTGTTTGCGAAGGTTCGCGAGAACTTTGGCGAGGAAGTGCACCTGCTGCACGATTGCCATCACCGGTTGACGCCGATTGAGGCGGCGCGGTTGGGAAAGGAACTCGAGCCGTTCCATCTGTTTTGGATGGAGGACCCGACGCCTGCGGAGTTGCAGGAAGGCTTCAAGGTGATTCGGGAACACACGACGACGCCGCTGGCGGTGGGCGAGGTGTTCAACTCCGTGTGGGATGCTCACGATCTGATTCGCAATCAGTGGATTGATTATCTGCGGATGACGGTGGTGCACGGCGGAGGGCTGACGCACCTGAAGAAGACTGCGGACTTTGCGGCGCTCTATCACGTGCGGACCGGATGCCACGGCGCGACGGATCTGTCGCCGGTGACGATGGCGGCGGCGCTGCACCTTGGCACGGCGATTCACAACTTCGGTATTCAGGAGCACATGCCTCATACGGAAGAGACCGATGCGGTGTTTCCTCATGAGTATCGCTTCAAGGACGGCGTGATGGTTCCGGGGGATGCGCCGGGGCTGGGCGTGGATCTGGATGAGGCGCTGGCGGCGAAGTATCCGTATCAGCGCGCGTATCTGCCGGTGAACCGGAAGCTCGATGGAACGCTGACTGACTGGTAACAGCGCGAGCGGCAACGAGGAAAGAGGGCCAATGAGCGCGGAACGCAAGTTGCGCATGGGCATGGTGGGCGGCGGGCCGGGCGCGTTTATCGGTCCCGTCCATCGCATGGCGGCGGAACTGGACGGACGGATTGAGCTGGTGGCTGGGGCCTTTTCGCAGTCTGCGGAGCGCTCGCGTGCTGCGGGAGAGAGCTACCGGATTGCGCCGGAGCGTGCCTATGCAAGCTACGAAGCCATGATGGCCGCGGAGCGCGGAAGGCCGGATGCGATCGACTTTGTGACCATTGTGACGCCGAATGCGCTACATCTTCCCGTGGCGGATGCTGCTCTGCGCGCGGGCTTTCCCGTGATGAGCGACAAGCCCGCGACTGCAACGTATGAGGAGGCGCTGGCGCTGGAGAGAGCGGTGGCAGCATCGGGGCTGCCGTATGGGCTGACCCATACCTACGCAGGCTATGCACTGGTGCGCGAGGCGCGTGCGATCTGCGCAAGCGGGCGACTGGGAGCGATTCGCAAGATCGTGGTGGAGTACCTGCAGGGCTGGCTGAGCCGCCCTATGGAACAGACGGGCCACAAGCAGGCGGGATGGCGATCCAATCCTGCACTGAACGGGCCGGGTGGATGCATCGGAGACATCGGCGTGCATGCGTTTCACCTGCTCGAGTATGTGACGGGGCTGGATGCGAAGGGGTTGAACGCGACGCTGCGCTGTGTGGTGCCGGGACGGCGCGTGGATGACGATTGCACGGCGTTGCTGCGGATGGAGAACGGCGCGAGCGCGGTGCTGATGGCTTCGCAGGTTGCCGCGGGCGAAGGGAATGGTCTGCGGTTGCGCGTCTACGGCGAGCACGGTTCGCTGGATTGGCGGCAGGAAGATCCGAACCGGCTGCGACTGAAGTGGCTCGATGGCCCGGAGGAGATTCGCCACGCAGCAGGTGCGTATCTGAGCGAGGATGCGCAAAGTGTGACGCGGCTTCCGGGAGGGCATCCGGAGGGATTCATTGAAGCGTTTGCAGTGTTGTATCGAGAGTTTGCGGACGCACTTGTCTCTTGGAAGCAGGGGCAGAAGAATGCTCTGCCGGCGACGCTGCCGGGAATTCGCGCGGGAGTGCGCGGCATGCGCTTTATTGAACGCGCGATCGCGAGCAGTGAGAAGCAGCAGTGGGTGGATTTTTAGTCAATCGATGCGGACCGCGAGGTGAGAGGCGATGAAGACCATCCAGGGGCCGGGGATTTTTCTGGCGCAGTTCGCGGGCGATGTGGCGCCGTTCAATTCACTGGAGGGCATGGCACAGTGGGCCGCGGGTCTAGGCTTCGTGGGCGTGCAGATTCCCAGCTGGGATGCGCGGCTGTTTGATTTGAAGCGGGCAGCAGAGAGCAAGGCCTATTGCGACGATGTGCTTGGGTTGTTGCGGGAGCACGGTCTGGCGCTGACGGAGCTTTCAACCCACTTGCAGGGGCAGCTTGTTGCGAGCCATGCAGCGTATGACGCGCTACTGGATGGCATTGCGCCGCAAGCGGTTCATAGCGATGTGAAGGCGCGCACGGCGTGGGCAGTGCAGCAGTTGCTGTGGGCCGCGCAGGCGAGCAGGAATCTGGGGCTCACTGCGCATGCAACGTTTTCCGGCGCGCTGGCATGGCCATTTTTCTATCCATGGCCGCAGCGGCCTGCGGGACTAATCGAAGAGGCCTTTGCGGAGCTGGCGCGGCAATGGCTGCCGATTCTGCGGGCCTTTGATGAGGCTGGCGTGGATGTGTGCTTCGAACTGCATCCGGGCGAGGACCTGCATGACGGCGTGACATTCGAGCGTTTCCTGGATGCGGTGCAGAATCATCCGCGCGCAAACATTCTGTATGACCCGAGCCACATGGTGCTGCAGCAGATGGATTATCTTGCCTTCCTTGATCTCTATCACGAGCGCGTGCGCGCGTTTCACGTGAAGGATGCGGAGTACCGGCCCAGCGGGCGCAGCGGCGTGTATGGCGGCTATCAGAACTGGGTGGATCGCGCAGGGCGCTTTCGCTCGCTTGGAGATGGGCAGATTGATTTTGGCGCCATCTTCAGCAAGATGGCGCAGTACGACTATCCGGGCTGGGCGGTGATGGAGTGGGAGTGCTGCCTGAAGCATCCCGAGGTGGGCGCCGCGGAAGGCGCGGGCTTCATCCGATCGCACATCATTCGCGTGACGGAGCGAGCGTTCGATGACTTTGCGGGCGCGGCTCCGGATGCTGCGCGCAACCGGAGAATTCTCGGGCTCGACTGAGGGACAGCGCGTGAATTATCCGAGAGTGAGGCCTGCGGAACGATAGATCTCGGAGATATAGCGCATGTCGCGCAGGCCCTCTTCGCCGGAAGTTTTTGGCTCAAGCCCGTTCTGGATGCAATGAGAAAAATGGTCGGCCTGCGCCGTGAACTGGTAGGGATCGCGCGCGGGGTTGGGCTCGTCGAGCTGCTTGCCATCGAAGCTGGCGAGGAGACGATTGCCGTCGTAGTTGAACGCGGGATCGGCGGCAACCCAGCCTTTTGGGCCGTGGACGCGGAAGTAGCCGCCCATCAGCGCCCCATAGGTGGTGTTGCAACTGGCGACGATGCCGGATGGAAACTTCATGGTCCAGGAGACATTCTCTTCGACGGTATTGAAGCGGCCGTCATGGTCAATGACCGACGCGAAGGCGGAGATGTGCGCGGGTTCTTCACCCGTGAGGTAGCGGCAGGCGTTGAGCGCGTAGATGCCGACATCGACGAGCGGGCCGCCGCCGGAGAGCTTCTTGTTGAGACGCCACTCGCCGGCGGCGATGGGAAAACCAAAGGCGCTCTCGATGGCCTGCACCTGGCCGATGGCGCCGGAACGAATGAGCTGCACGGCCTTGAGATTGGTGGGCTCGTAATGGCAGCGATAGGCGATCATGAGCTTGACGCTGGCGGCCTTGCAGGCGGCGATCATGGCCTCGGCATCGGCGACGGAGGTGCTCATGGGCTTTTCGCAGAGCACGTGCTTGCCAGCTTTGGCGGCGCGGATGGTGTACTCGGCGTGCATGGAGTTGGGCAGAGCGACGTAGACGGCTTGCACGTCCTTGTTCTTTGCGATCTCGTCGAAGTTCTCGTAGCTGTAGATCGACGTAGAGGGCACGCCATATTGGGCGGCAATGCGCTCGGCCTTGTCGCGATGGCCGCTGACGAGCGCCGCGACGCGCGAATTGCTTGTGTTTTGGATTCCCGCCATGAAGTGGTCTGCGATGCGGCCAAGCCCGATGATGGCGTAGCCGATTTTGGTGCTGGAGGACTGCGCCGGGAGCGAAGGGGCGACAGAAGCGGCGATGCCGAGAGCGCTGAGGCGCGTAAATTCTCTTCGAGTGAGCGTCATCAATGGGGCCTCGCTTGTGGGGACGATTTGGGCGACGTTTCAAGACGGCGAAATGGTGATTAAACTGTCCCGTCCATATCAACCGATTCTGGTGGGGATGCGCAAGGGGAAATTGCTAGCGACGGCGCGCGGCTTTGCGGGTGACGGTGACGAGTTTGCCGGTGACGGCAAAGCGACGGTGTTCCACCGGAGACGACAGAACAATGCTGGTGACGGGGGTGCCGTAGGGGAGCAGCGCTTCAATGAGCGCTTCGAGGTCGGTCATGTTGGTCGTGGTGACTTTGAGAAGGAAATCATCGCTGCCGGTGAGGTGATGGCACTCGCGGACTTCTTCGAGCGTCTGCACGAAGTCGAGGAGATGGCGGTAGTTTTGCCCGCCGCAACTCATGCGGATAAAAGCCATGACTTCAAGGCCGAGGGATTCGTGGTCGATGTCGATGGTGTAGCCGCGGACGATGCCCGTTTCCTCCATTTGCCGGAGGCGCTCGGCGGTAGCAGTGGGCGAGAGCCCGATGCGGCGGCTGAGTTCGGCGAGACTGAGGCGGGCGTTGCGCTGCAGCTCGTCGAGGAGCTTTCGCCCATAGAGGTCCATCAGCGCCGTGGAATCCATTGCCATAGGCAAAGATGCTAGAGGAATTCTTTCTCCAAGTCCAGCACGAGTGGAGGAAAGCTCTGTTCATGGAAGCGCGATGCGCCTAGTATCGCCGTATGGACGCTTTAATGCTGGATGGCCAGCCGCTGACGCTGGCGGAGATGGAAGCGGTGGCGGTGAGCCGTCGGCCTGTGCGCGTGGCCGCAGCTGCGCTGGAGCGCGTTGCGGCCTGCCGGGCGCGGATTGAAGAGATTGTGGCTGCGGGCGAGACCGTCTATGGCGTGAACACAGGTTTCGGCAAGCTGGCCGATGTGCGGATTGCGCCGGAGCGTCTGGCAGAGCTGCAACTGAATCTGGTGAGGAGTCATGCGGGCGGAGTGGGCGAGCCGCTGTCTGAGGCGGAGTCGCGGGCGATGTTGCTGCTGCGGGCGAACGTGCTGGCCAAGGGATACAGCGGCGTGCGGCCGGAACTGCTGGAACTGCTGGTCTCGCTGCTGGACGCGGGGGTGCATCCTGTGATTCCCGAGAAGGGATCAGTGGGAGCGAGCGGCGACCTTGCGCCACTGGCGCATCTGGCGCTGGTGGTGATTGGAGAAGGTGAGGCGTGGCTGGGCGGTGAGCGCATGGCGGGCGGCGAGGCGCTGCGGCGCGCGGGGCTGCAGCCGGCGAGGTTGACGGCGAAGGAAGGCCTGGCGCTGCTGAATGGAACGCAGGCGATGACGGCTGTGGGCGGGCTGGCGACGGCGCGCGCGGTGCGCGTGGCGGAGCTGGCGGATGTGGCGGGAGCGATGTCTCTGGAGGCTCTGAAGGGCACACCGGCGGCGTTTGATGCGAGGATTCAGGAGGTGCGGCCGCACGCTGGGCAGATTGCGGCAGCGGCGCATCTTGTGAAGCTGATGGAGGGCTCGGAGATTCGCGAGTCACACCGGCTGCGCGACACGCGCGTGCAGGATGCGTATTGCCTGCGCTGCATGCCGCAGGTGCATGGCGCGGTGCGCGGGGTGCTGGCGCATGTGGCGGGGGTTCTGGAAACAGAGGCAGGATCGGCGACGGACAATCCGCTGATTTTTTCAGAACAGGGCGAAGATGGGACGAAGCGGGGCATGGTGTTGAGCGGGGGCAACTTTCATGGAGCGCCGCTGGCCTACGCGTTCGATTACGCGGCGATTGCAATCACAGATCTCGCAGGGATCACGGAAAGGCGCATCGACCGGCTTCTGAATCCGGATATCAACGAGGGGCTTCCTGCGTTTCTGGCGGCGGATCCGGGCGTGTCTTCGGGCTTCATGATGGCGCAGATCGTTTCCGCGGCGCTTATCAACGAGTGCCAGGTTCTCTCGCATCCCTCCTCGACGGGGAGCATTCCGACGGATGGAGGCAAGGAGGATCATGTCTCGATGGGGATGACGGGCGCGCTGAAGCTGCGGCAGGTGGTGGAGAATGCCGAGCGCGTGCTGGCAATCGAGATGATGTGCGCGGCGCAGGGCCTGGAGTGCCGGTTGCCGCTGCGGCCTGGCCGCGGCGTGCAGCAGGCGCACGATGCGGTGCGGAGCCTCGTGCCAAAGCTGGAACAGGACCGTGTGCTGGCCGGAGAGATTGAGGCGCTGGCGGGCGCGGTGAGGGCCGGAAAGTTCGATATGTTGCGCGCGTAGTTGGGCGGAACGCGGGCCGGGTTTGTCCATGTACTATGGAGGCGAGCGCGGGAGGCGTGCAGACTGGTGAGGCTTTATAGGACGGATCGCGGCAACTTTGTAGAGGAAGACGCGCAGCACTTTCGTGTGGCAGAGATGAGCTGGGACGACCTGCTGACGCGCGAGGATCTGCCAGAGTTTCTGGCGGGCGTGGTAGCAACGTCGCGCCCGTCGAGCGAGTTTCACGCGGCGAGGGTGCTGGCGCCGATTGGGCTGCAGGAGGTTTGGGCTGCGGGCGTGACCTACTATCGCAGCCGCGGCGCGCGCATGGAAGAGGCGAAAGATGCGGGGGGCGGCGACTTTTATGATCGCGTGTATTCGGCGGAGCGGCCGGAGCTGTTCTTCAAATCGACGGCGAGCCGGACGGCAGACCCCGAGGCGAAGGTGCGGATTCGGCAGGATGCGCGCTGGTCTGTGCCGGAACCGGAGCTGACTCTGCTCGTGAGTCCGGCAGGGCGCATCACAGGGTACACGATCGGCAACGACATGAGCTCGCGCGACATTGAGGGCGAGAACCCGCTGTATCTGCCCCAGGCCAAGGTCTACAGCGGAAGCTGTGCGCTGGGGCCGTGCATTTTGCTGGCGACTACTCCGCTGCCGCAAGCGACGGAGATCATGCTCGAGATCTTTCGGCGCGGACTCGTGGAGTTTGCCGGCTGCGTGGCTCTCACGGAACTGAAGCGCGATCCAAAGGTGCTGGTGGAGTATCTGCACCGCGAGAATGCATTTCCCCATGGCTGTTTCCTGATGACAGGAACGGGCATAGTGCCGCCGAGTTCGTTTACGCTCGCAAGCGGCGACCGCATTCGGATTACAATTCAGCCCATCGGCGTGCTGGAAAATGAAGTCGGCTGAAACGCCGGTTTTCCGCTGCGAGGCTCATTGGGCATCTCGCACGCAACGGAAGCCGATGCCACCGGAGCGATCGTAGCTGGGCGCCAAGAGCAGCAGCTTGCTGTGCTCATGATTGCCGAAGGCCGGAGGGAAGTACCAGATGGAGCCCTGCGGCTGATAGTATTCGCCTCCGCGCAGAATAGCTGCGCGGGTGTGTTCATCGGTGAACTCCTCGGTCCACTGCCAGACGTTGCCGACCATATCCATCACGCCGTAGGGGCTGGCGCCCTGCGGGTGCGCGCTGACGAGATCGGGGCCGCGCATGGTGCGGCCTTTATCTGGAAGTGGCACATTGACAGGCTGCCACTGGTTGCCCCAGGGATATTCACGACCGTCGGTGCCTTCGGCGGCCATCTGCCACTCCCACTCGTGGGGCAGGCGTTTGCCCGCCCATTTGGCGTAGGCGCGAGCGTCTTCAATGGATACCCAGGTGACCGGACGATCAGCCCACCCTTCGGGGTAGTTGCCGTTTTTCCAGTCGCGCAGGAAGTTGCCTGAGTCAGCGGGCTTGTAGTGCGTGGCGTCAAGGAACTGCTTGAACTCCGCGTTGGTCACCGGGTACTTGTCGATGAAGAATGGCTGGATGACCATGCTGTGTTCATGGAAGCGGCGTGGGGAGTCTTCCCATGGGTATTGCACATCGACGCCCGGCTCGTCGCCG
This sequence comes from Acidobacteriaceae bacterium, assembly GCA_037439805.1. Classification (GTDB taxonomy): domain Bacteria; phylum Acidobacteriota; class Terriglobia; order Terriglobales; family Acidobacteriaceae; genus Telmatobacter. The sequence goes on along the minus strand of JBBIVH010000003.1, from coordinate 6,709 downwards.
CCTTCAATCTCAGTGCCCTGCACGCGGAAATTGAATTCACCGCCGGGGATGCGAATCATGTCCGCAGGCGGCTGGACTGCAGATGGGGCGGGTGGAATGTCCACGATTTGCTGTGGCAGAACAATCCACTGATGCGAAAAGCTGGCAAGGGGCTTCGCCGTCATCGATGCCATCGTCTGCAATACGGACTTGATGGCGGCGCTGGGTGTGCCGGGTGTGGCGAGGAGTGCCCCGTAGCCGTGCGCCTCGATGGGAAAGCTGAGCACGCTGCGGGCGTTGTGGGGCAACGGCTTCAACTCGACTCCGTGATAGAGGTCAAAGTAGCGCATGCCGGGAATGACAGGCACGTCCATCTGCGGCCCGCTGGTGTCATAGCCAGTGCGGTTCACGATGGTCCACACGGTCTCCTGCCCGAGCGGCCAGCGGCTGGCGTAGATTCCGTAGTTGCGCATGGGATAGAGCGGCTCCCAGCCAGTGCTGATGAGGAACGGAGCGATGGCGCGCTCGATGGCGGCGACGCGGCGCGTGGCCTCTGCATCGCGAGGCGTGATGCCGTTCCAAATGCCCCAGATGTTTTCCCAGCTCTCCCAGCCGACGCCGTTGAAGAAGGCATACTGCAGATCGTCGGTCTTGTCGGTGTTCCAGCGGTCGCTGATGTTAACCATGTGGCGCGTCTCCAGCCACTTGAAGCGGTCCACCATGGGGATGAAGGGGAAGTTGTACTGACCCCATGTCATCACGTTCCAGGCGAGGGCTTCATCGCTGGGGCTGTCTTCCGGTTCAAAGGCGAGCGGGTGGCCAATTTTCTCCGCGGCGAGGGAAAACTCCAGCGGGACGCCGTCCTGGGTGTCGCCGTTGATGCCGTCGGCGCCGATCTGCTTCATGAGCGCAGCGATGGCCTCGGGCCATGGCTGCTGCGGCGCGTCGGCGCCTTCGTCCCACATCATCATGGGAAAGAGTACGCGGACGCCGCGACGGTGGAAGTCGGCGACCATCTGGCGGATGCCTTCGACGCCGCCGGGCATCGACTCGACCATCTCAAGCTGGTTGCGGCTGTCGATACCCATGTTGGGATAGGTGGCCCATACGAGGACTGCATCGATGCCGCCGTAGCGCTTTTCGAGGTCGTCGAGGTAGCGATCGACGGTGTAATGATGCGTGACAGGATCGTAGAAATAACGGTCCTGCACCATCATCTGCGGCTGGATGAAACTGCTCTGCGTCCATTGCAGGGCTGGCATCTGATAGCGGGTGGGATCGAAGCCGACGCGGATGCGGCGCTCCGCGCGCCAATGCTGGATGTCGCCAAGCCAGTGCTCGTGGATGTTGGGAGGGCAGACGATGGCTGGTCCTTCCCATGCGTGGTGAAGGTTCATGCAGTTCGGCGGGGGAATCTGCTGACCTTCGGCGCGATAGGCAGTGTCTTGCGCGCTGGCGGCGGGAGAGAGAGCGATGCCGATGAGGAGAGTGGCGAAGGTGCGATGCATGAAGGGCTTCTCCGGAAAGTCAGAAATCGAGATGGGCGGCACGAGGAGAATCAGGGATTGGCTGCAAGGAGCGCGTCGACTTCAGCGCGTGAGGGCATGGAGGCCTGTGCTCCGCGGCGCGTGACAGAGATGGCAGCCGCAGCGGAAGCGAAGCGGGCCGCGTGGACAGGGCTGTTGCCTTCCATCAGCGCAACAGCGAAGGCGCCGTTGAAGCAGTCGCCGGCGGCGACGGTGTCGATGGCCTGCACAGGAAAGGGCTTGATCCATGCGGCCAGACCGGAAGCAGTGGCGAGATATGCGCCCTCGGAGCCGCGCTTGAGGACGACGCCGTGAAGGCCGCGGCCGAGAAGGCTTCGGGCGGATTCTTCGGCGGAGTGCTCGGAGCCGGTATAGAGGGCAGCTTCTGTTTCGTTTGGCGTGCACCAGGTGATGAGCGGCCATACGGTGCGGGGCAGCGGCGCAGCGGGTGCAGGGTCAAGCATGACAGGGACCGAAGCGCGCGCGCATGCGTTGAAAATGTGCAGCGTGGTTTCCATGGGCAATTCCAACTGGCAGAGGACCATGCCCGCGGACTCGATGAGAGGCAGGTGGCGATCGACGAGAGTTCCATCGACCTTGGCATTGGCGCCGGGGACCACGATGATGGAGTTCTCTCCGCTGTCCGCGACGGCGATGGGTGCGACGCCGGAAGGGCCGGTGACGCGTTGCACGGTGGAGGCATCCACGCCCGCGAAGCGAAGATTGTCGAGCAGCGCCTCGGCGAAGACATCGTCGCCGACCGCGCCAATCATATGGACGGGATAGCCGAGCCGCGCCACGGCGACGGCCTGGTTAGCGCCTTTACCACCGGGTGTGGTGGTGAATCCGGTGCCGATGAGGGTCTGACCTGTGCGCGGAATCGTGGGCGTGCAGGCCACCAGGTCCATGTTGATGCTGCCGACGACGACGATGGGCTTGCTGCGGGTGCTCAGGCTCATACCCCTACACCCTAAACCAGCGGAGCCAGGGCGACCGCTCCGAGGCCCGCGAGGAAGAAGACGAACATGAGAACGAGCAGCCTCCATGCAGCGCGGGGTGCGCCGGCGAATTCGCGCCAGACAAAGACGCCCCAGCAGGCGGAGATCATGGTGGCTCCCTGGCCGATGGAGTAAGAGACCGCGGGGCCGACGAGATGCGCGCCCGACGCGACGAAGTTGGCGACTGCGCCGACACACCAGATCGCGCCGCCAAGAATGCCCGCAAGATGCCAGCCGAACGGCGCTGCGGTGTAGGCCCTGATCGCGACTGTTGGTTTGCCGTCGAGCGGCTTTGCCATGAGCAGTAGATTGGCAGGGACGGTCGAGAGCAGGACTCCGATGGCAAAGAAGAGAGCGATGGCGTAGGGTCCGGCTGCGGGTGGGGCGTTCAGTGCGTGGGCGACGAGAGGATAGAAGCTGCCCATGAGCAGGCCAGCGACGAGCGAGAGCAGGATGCCGCGCGTGGTGGCGGCGGGAGCAGCGGCCTCGCGCTTGCGATAGGCTGCTGCGTCGAGGAGGATGGCGACGGTGACGAGCGCAACGCCGCCAAATAGGAAGAACGGATTGCCGGCAGGACTGACGAGATAGCTGGAGACCGCGCCGACAATGAGAGCGAGACCGATGCCGACCGGGAAGGCGACGGCAAGCCCGGCGACATCAATGGCGGCGACGAGCAGGAGATTGGCGACGTTGAAGACGACGCCTCCAACTGCGGCCCAAAGCATCGCGGAGTGGGAAGTGTGCGCGATAGCTGCCACGAAGGGTAGACCTGCGTGACCCAGACTCCCGGCGGTCAGGCCCAGCGCGACGGCACCCAGCGCAAGGCCGAGCGCGTAGTCCCAGTAGAAGAGCTGAAAGCGAAAGCCGGGGCAGAGCTTGAGCGTGTTGGCCCACGAGCCCCAGCAAATCATGCTGAGGATCATGAGCGCGAGAGCGGCCTGGTAGGTAGCAGGGAGCAGCATCGGCGGGATTCCAGATTGGCGTTGGCCTGCCGGGTGCGGCAGGCGGACTGGCAACCATAGCGTGTGGACCCGGTGGGGTGCAAGGAGGATAAAGACCGGGTCCAGGCTGCGGTGAGGGGCTATTGCTTTGCTGCCTTGACGGCGGCGGTGAGCGCGGGGACGACTTCAAACAGATCGCCGACGATGCCGTAGTCAGCAACCTCAAAGATGGGCGCGTCGGGGTCCTTGTTGATGGCGACGATGCACTGCGAGCCTTTCATGCCGACGAGATGCTGGATCGCCCCCGAGATGCCCACGGCAAAATAGACCTTGGGCGCGACGGTCTGGCCGGAACTGCCGACTTGCCGCTCCATCGGCAACCAGCCGTTGTCGCAGATGGGACGCGATGCGCCCAGTTCAGCGCCGAGCGCGGTGGCGAGTTCCTGCACGAGGGGCAGATTGTCTGCCTCTTTGATTCCGCGACCGACACTGACGATGAGTTGCGCGGAGCTGAGATCGACCGTCTGCGCAGCGGCCCGGAAGGGCTCGCCGGGGCGTGTGCGAATCTGTGCGGCGTCTAGAGCTGGAGCGAAGGATTCGATGGGCGCGGCGCCGCTCGGCACGCTGTCAGAGCGAAATGCTCCGGACTGCACGGAGACAAAACATGGACCGCTGCCGCTGTGCCGGTAGGCCCCCGTAAGGCGGCCCTGCATGAGTTGACGCGTGAAGATGGGGCCGTCGCCGATGCTGGTTACGTCGCCGATGAGCGACTCGCCGAGCCGCGCGGCGAGTGCCGGCGCGAAGTCGCGCACCTGGTAGGTGTGCGGAAAGATGACGTAATCAGGCTGACGCGCGCGGATGAGTTGCTCAAGAGCGTGCGTGTAACCGTCGCTGGTATAGGTCTTCAGCAGCGCATGGTCGACGCGAAGGACGCTGTTCACCGCTCTGGCGGCGGCCTCTGTTGCGATGGCTGAAGTGTCTGCGCCGAAGACGACGGCGTGCACGGGTTGGCTGACCATCGAGGAGAGCTGACGGGCTGCGGCGAGTGCTTCCCAACTGATGCGGCCGATGCGGCCGTCACGATCTTCAAGAGCCACCAGAATTCCGCTCATAGCGCGCGTACCTCGAACTTGAGTTTTTCCACCAAAGCGGCGGCCGCCTCCTGAGCGGTGCCGGTGAGGATTTGTGTCGTTTTCTGCTTCTGCGGCAAGGCAATGCGGTCGAGCGTGACGCTGGCCTGCGCGGCAATGCCCAGCTCGGCTGCCGTCACGCGGCGGATTTCCTTAGTCTTGGCGCGTTTGATGCCCATGAGCGTGGCGTAGCGCAGCTTCGCTCCGCCGGACTGAATAGTGAGCGCGGCGGGCAAGGGCAATTCGATGTTCTGGAACCAGCCCTCTTCCAGTTCGCGCTTGACGGTGATGCCGGTGTCGGACTTTTCGACGTGCAGGATGAGCGATGCGTGGGGCAGGCCGAGCAATTCAGCGAGGATGACGCCGGTCTGGCCATAGCCGAGGTCGTCTGATTGCAGGCCGGTGAGCACCAGGTCGGGGCTTTCTGGCTGGATGGCAGCAGAGAGCAGGCGGGCGACAGCGAGGGCATCGCGCTGGCCGAGATCGTCGCAATCGATGTGGATGGCGCGATCCGCGCCTTTAGCCAGAGCCTCGCGAATCGTGGAGCCGACGCGCTCCCGGCCCGCGCTGAGGACGACGACCTCGCCGCCATGCTGCTCCTTTAGTTGCAACGCCTCTTCCAACGCGTAGGCGTCGGACTCATTGAGCGCCCACTGGAGATCAGCTTCTTCAATCCACCGGCCGACGGCGTCGATGCGGACCGGAGCATCGCGCTCCGGCACCTGTTTGATGGCGACCACAATTTTCACGAACGTTGACTCCAGTACGAATTATGAAGCGTTGGGCGCATCCTGCTGCGGCAGGGAGCGCGCGGTGAGTTGGGCAATGTCGAGCAACTGCGGCGCGTCGCCGCCGGACGCAGCGAGCGCGGCTCGGAACATGGAGTTGCAGAAGGGGCACGCCGTGCCGATGGTCTTTGCGCCGGTCGCGACGAGTTCTTTCGCGCGCACGTGACTGACCCGCTCGCCTGTCTCTTCGCCGAGAAAGGCGAGACCACCGCCGGCGCCGCAGCAGAAGCTCCGCTCAGCGTGACGTTCCGCTTCGACGAGTCGTCCGGCATGTTCGACGACCGCGCGCGGCTCCGCATAGACGTTGCGATAGCGGCCGAGGTAGCAGGGATCGTGGTAGACAATCGACTCCTGCGCGATGGGCCTGGGCAGCCGGCTGAGATGCCGCGCCATGAACTCGCTGTGATGTTCAACCTCAGGTGGCGCGCCGTATTCCTTCCAGTCTTCCTGAATGGTGCGCACGCAGTGAGGACAGATGGTGACGATCTTCTTCACCTTGTTCTGCGCGAGCGTTTCAAGGTTCGCTTCGGCGAGCTGCTGAAAGAGCAGGTCGTTGCCGAGGCGGCGCACGGGATCGCCCGTGCACTTCTCCTTGCGCAGAACGCCGAAGCTGGTGCCGAGATAGCGCATCACGCGCGCGAAGTCGGCGACAATCTCGCGGCCCTTTGGATCGTAGGCTCCCATGCAGCCGAGCCAGAGGCAGTACTCCTGCGTGCCGTCGAAGATGGGGAGTTGCTGTTTCTGGATGAACTTGTCGCGCTCGGAAGTCTGCAGGCCAAGCGCATTCGAGCCGCGTTCGAGAGTGAGGAACAGCTTGGCGCCGTGGTCGTCCTCCCATGCGCCGGTGTTGACCGCGCCGCGGCGCAGGCCTACGAGGATGGGCAGATGCTCGATGCCGACCGGGCACTGAAACTCGCAGGAGCCGCAGGTGGTGCATTGGAAGGGCGCGATGGGCGGGTTGTGTTTGCCGAGCAGGGGCTCGGCAGATGCGGGACCGAATTCGTTGAGATAGCCGCGTAGGCCGAGGATGATTTCTTTCGGGTTGAGTGTCTTGCCGGTGTTTGCGGCGGGGCAGTGCTCGGTGCAGCGGCCGCACTCCACGCAGGAGTAAGCCTGCAGGCTGACGAGGCGGGTGAGGTCCGATCCCGCGACGAGGCCGAAGTCTTCATCGCCAGCGAGTGGCGGGATGCGGCTGAAGCTGCCGCGCGAAAGGAAGACCGTGGCGGGACTGAGCACCAGATGGAGGTGTTTGGTGTGCGGAATGATGGGCAAGAAAACGAGCAGCGTGAGTGTGTGCAGCCACCAGAGCACGGCGATTGCCGGGCTGCCGTCCGGTACGAAGAAGGC
>JBBIVH010000002.1:22369-43859 GCA_037439805.1 Acidobacteriaceae bacterium | reverse complement strand
GCATGGACGATGAATCGGAGCTCGCTGCCTATGCTGCCGCCAGAGGCCAGCTCGATCTGGCTCTCGGTCACCCGGCAGACGCCGAGCCGGCTCTCCGCCACGCCATTCTTCAGGCCGAAGCGATCGGGGAGCATCCCGGCGCGAGCGACGTAGCCTTTGCCCGTGAGAATCGCGATCTCTACGCGACGCTCGCCGGCATATGGCTTGCGCAGGGAAAGCCTGGCTCAGAGATTCTTGCTCTATGGGAGCGCTATCGCCTGCGCATTCTGGGTCAACCTGTACCCGCGTGTCACAACGAGAACCTGAACTGTCTTGCTCCGCAGGTGCAGAGTGTGTGGGCATCGACGGCGCAGGCAGACGCGCAACTCATCGGTGAAGTTCTTCTACCTGATCGCATCCTCGATTACAGGAGCAACGGCACGGAGATCGTATGGACGCAGAGGCCTGTGCGGCAGAATCTGATTCTTGCAGCGGATGCTGCCCTGCAGCGAGTTGTCGAGAGCTCCATGACCTCGACGGCGTCCGTTGAGTGGGCCGCAAGCCATGTTGGCAATCTGCTGGTGCCCGACCTGCGCAGCTTGTCCGTGCATCCCTCTACGCTGCTTGTGGAAGACGACCCGCTGCTGGGCAACTTGCCCTGGCCCGCGGTGGAAGGAGCAGCGGGCGCCTTAGGGCTCACTTTCAACCTGCAGAACTTGCCGTCACTGCTGCTGCCACAGAGCCGCTCTACCGCGCCCGCCACTTCAGCACCTCTGATTATTGGCGCATCTATCGGCGCCGGCTCCTCGATTCTCTTGCCCGAGGCTCTGGACGAAGCGCGCGCCATCGCCGCCATTGACCCGCAGTCCAGCGTATTGCTCGCCACGCGTGCAACACGGACTGCCGTGGAGCAGCAACTCTCCTCCGCTGCGCTCATTCACTTCGCAGGGCACACAGGGCAATATGATGGCGAAACGCGGTTGCTGCTGGCGCCTACCGGTGCGTCTGACGATTCGCCGTTCCTTGATGCGGCGGAGCTCCGCCTGCATCCTCCGCGTGCGGCCAGGCTGGTCGTTCTTTCGGCATGCTCCACGGGCCGCGATGAAGCTGCGTGGAATCACGGCATGGACGACATGGTGGACACGCTCACCAGCGCCGGCGTGCCGGAGGTGGTGGCGACGCGCTGGGAGATCGACTCCGCTTCCGCCGTCGTGCTCATGCAGGATTTCTACAACAATCTCGCTCGCGGCGTCGACGTGCCTCAATCACTCACCCTCGCACGCAGGGCACTCGCCCAGAATCCACGCTATCGCCATCCATACTTCTGGGCGGGCTATTACGCATCCGGAACTGCGCCCGATGGCCTGAGCGCGATCCTTCACGCGGGAGTGGAACCAGCCGCCGGTATTCGTCACGCGCGCCCGTGACCGCCTCGATACACAACGCCCTGCTCATGCTGTAGCCTTGTCCTGCTATGAAAATCATCCGTCATCGCACTCCAGCACTGACGTGTCTTCTGATTGCAGGACTCGCCGCCTCCGCCCGTTGCCAGATGGTCTCGCCCACGATTGATTCGCCGGGGCAGCCGTTCTCTTATTTCTCCGCGCCGACTGACGAGATCGGCATGATGGATGCAGATGCCGCCACGGAGGTCACTCCCGAAGGCTATCTGCGCACCGGCTTTGGCGAACTCATGTTCTTCTCCGGCCCAGAACTCAAGCCCACGCATGTGCGCGTCCGCACGCTCGAACAGGGCCATTTGCCCGTCCTGCATTACCAGTTCGCGGACAGCGGCGTGCTGTACCGCTTCGCGATGTTCTCCGCGACACTCGATGGCAAGCCGGAAGGCCCGCTGGTGAACTTCATCCGCGTCACCATGAAGGACGAGGGAAGCGAACCGAACCGCGCCATCCTCGCAACGGGCATGCGCTACGACGCGCCCAATAACACCGGAGCCACGCACGGCGACAATCGCTTCGATCGCCCGCGTGCGGGGCGCTTTCCCGGCGACTACCGCCAGATTGGCGAGAAATTCAATCCAGACTGGACCTACTCTTTCGCGGCCGATGGCTTCCTGCGCGATGGACGGCTCCTGTACACCTTCCCCGAAGGCTACGCAAATCGCGGCTGGACTCTGCACGGCCACTACAACTACCCGCAGGATATCTCCAAGCCCGAGCGCCTGGATGTAGACCCAACGGTCGCCGTCGGCATCGTCACTTACTCGCGCCTGCTCAAGCCCGGAGAAGAGCTCACGCTCGACTTCAAGATGCCCGTGGTTCCCGCCGCGGATGCAGCGCCCATCCAGCAGGTATCCTTCGACGCCGCCCACGCGCAGGTGGTCGCCTTCTGGAATCACATCCTCGCTGAAGGCATGCAGATCGAACTCCCCGAACAGAAGCCCGTTGACGCGTTTTACACCAATCTTGTTTACGATCTCATCGCGCGCGACCACATCGGGCCCGACTTTATTCAGACCGTCAACGAGCTTCACTACCACGAGTTTTACCTGCGCGATGGCGCAGACATCGTCCACAGCTACGATGTCACGGGCTATCCGCGGATTGCGGCGCAGGATCTGGCCTTCTTCGCCAAATCGCAAAAGCCTGACGGCAACTTCCTGTCGCAGCCGCAGCAGTACGACGGCTGGGGCGAGGCCGTGTGGGGCTACTCGCAGCACTACCGTATGACCCACGACAAGGCCTTCGCCGAGTGGGCGCTGCCGCAGATCGATCGCGCTATGCAGTGGCTCAGGCAGGCGCGCGCCGCGGACCCGCTGCACATTATGCCCGCGAGCGACGTGCGCGACAATGAGTTTGTTCCCGGCCACCTCACCGGCTATAACTTCCTCGCGCTTTCGGGCCTCAAGCTCGCCGTTCAGATGGCGCAGGGGGCCGGACATCCCGATCTGGCCGCATCATGGCAGGCGGAGTATGACGATTACCGCGCAGCCTTTCTCAAGGTGCTCGACAGGCAGGCAGCCGCGCATGATGGTTATATCCCACCCGCGCTCGATGGGCAGAAGGGCGGCTATGACTGGGGGAATTTGCTTTCGGTGGTACCCGAGCCTACGCTCGATCCGCACGACCCGCGCGTCACGGCAACGCTCAAGACTACGCAGGCGAAGTATGCCGAGGGCATCATGACCTACGCCGATGGCGAGTTCCTGCATCACTACCTCACCATCAAGAACACCATGACCGAGGCGGTCCGCGGCGATCAGGAGCAGGCGCTGCGCGAGTTCTATGCGCTCCTCCTCCACACCAGCTCGACTCACGCCGGGTTTGAATTTGCCATCCTGCCCTGGGGCGATCGCAACTTTCAGGACAACCTTGCGCCGCACGGCTGGTTCGCCGCCGAGTACCGCACCCTGCTGCGGACAATGCTCGTGCGCGAAGACGGTGACGAACTGCACTTGCTCAGCGTGATCTCGCCTGAGTGGATTGGGCAGGGAAAGTCTATCTCGGTCAGCCAGGCGCCGACGTACTTCGGAAGCATTGCCTTCCGGCTCACGCAGCCTTCAGCGGAGGAAGCGATCCTGCAGCTCGATTCGCATTTCACCACTGCGCCGAAAGCGGTCATCGTTCATCTGCCATGGTTCGTGGAGGTGAAGAGCGCGGAGGCTGACGGCCATGTCGTGACCGCGAAGACAGGCACGCTCACTCTTCCAGCGGGCACAAAGACGGTCCGCCTGCACTGGTCGCGACGAGCCGATGCGCCGCAAATGAACTATGAGAAGACAGTGGATGCCTACAAGGCCGAGTACGCGCGCAGGTACTCGATGCTGATGCACGGCAGCGCGCAGTGAGGGACGCGCCGGACCGCCGCAGGGTGTCTTCCTATTCGAGCTTCTGCACCTCGGTGCCATCCGGCACCTTGATATGGAACTGCTCTTCGCTCAGCTCCATGTTCTCGACAACCTTCTCGACGTGCAGAACCACCTGGTACTCTTCCATGGGCCGCCGAATAGTGACGACGGAGGGATAGAGGCCGCCGCCGTAATCTGCGTACCGACCGTAGGTGACCTCTGTCTCCAGGTTGCCGTCCGCGTCATACAGATCCTGCTTGTACGGCATCAGGTCGTCGCGATGAAAGACCACGACGCGCACCGGCGAGAGCTCGTTGCTGCCGGGCTTTCTGCGCATCACGCTCAGCATGTACTCGGGAATCAGCAGCAGATGCTTCTTCGAGGCGTCCACCATCGTATCGGAATCGGCCGTCACCGAGTAGAGGTCTTCCGGATCGAGACCGCGCACCATCATGGCGTCAAAGAAGGTGCCCGGTCGCAGATTTTCCACCTGATGAATGGATTTCTTCTTGAGGGTATTGTTTCCTTCCACGACTTTTTTGCGCGACGGAATGTAGAGGTTGAAGGTGTTGCCGTCGCTCGCCATGTCAAACATGGTCATGCCCAGCACGGGAACCTGGCCCAGCACTCGGAGCATCCCCGGCTTGCGCATCAGGATGTGGCCGCGAAAGGTCGTGTAGTCCTTGGCGATGCCTTCCTTGCTCTTGAGAACGCTGGCCTGAATCTCGACGGTTGCGTTCAGCGTTTGCATCGCATTCCAGCGATCGTTCAGGCGCGTCACCAATTGATCGGCGCTGACAGTCTGCACCGTCTGCGGAGCGCGCGGCACGGGCAGCCTGCGCGTCGTGAACAGGCATCCCGAAAGCGTCGTGGTCAGCAGCAGCGCAGCAGCGCCGGTCAGCAGGCTTCGCATCGTCTTCATCGCGCGCCTGCCTTTCTCATCGCGGAGCGATAGGCCGCCACATCGTGCGCATGCTGCTCCAGCGTGGCAGAGAAGACCGAGTGCCCCTGCGCGTCATCGCCCGCGGCGACAAAATAGAGATAGTCCGTCTTTGCCGGGTGCATCGCCGCCTGTAGAGATCGCAGACCGGGGTTTGCAATCGGCCCTGGCGGAAGGCCCGTGTGCAGATACGTGTTGTACGCCGTGTTGCGCTTTAGGTCGCTCTGGTAGATCGCTCCGCGCCACTGCCCTTCCAGCTCAAGCCCATAGATCACCGACGGGTCGGTCATCAGCGGCATGTGATGCGCAAGGCGGTTGGCAAACACGCTGGCCACCAGCGGACGCTCCGCGCCCACCGCCGTCTCCTTCTCCACCAGCGAGGCCATCGTCACCACGTCGTGCACATGCTCCTTCAACCCTGCCAGCGCCGCCTTCTGCCGAAAGCGCCGCACCATTGTCTCGCAGATCTGGTCAGCCGTCGCCTTGCGCGGAAACCTGTAGGTATCGGGAAAGAGATACCCCTCCAGGCTGCGGGTCTCTGGATCCAGATCTGCCACAAGCCTTGTGTCTCGGGCCTGCGCTTCGAGAAACGATTCCCTGGGTCCGAATCCCGCCTGCTCCAAGCGCTCGGCGATATCGAAGATCGTCGCTCCTTCCGGCACCATTACGGTCTTCGTGTAGACATCGCCGCGCGCAATCCTGTCGTACACCTCAGTCACGGCAACCGGATGGTCGAACCGGTACTCCCCTGCCAGCAACCTGGCGCGCCGGATCCAACGCAGCGCATCAAAGACAAACTGGTTCCTGACTATTCCCGCCGACTCAAGCTGCTGCCCGATCCGCAGCACGGACGAGCCCGGCTGAATCTCAACAAAAACCTCTGCCTGAGGGCCGTACGGCGTCAGGAAACACCACGCGCCCCATCCCCCCAGCGCCAGCAGGGTCAGCAGCAGCACAGCGGCGCCATACCGCTTTCTTTTCTTGCTCTTCCGTCTTAGGCTGCCCATTCCCTGTTGCTGTTCCTTCTTCAGTTGGATGCTGGGCAAGTCCCAGAGAGTTCTGCAATTCCTTATTGTATCGGTCCTTAAGGTCTTCCGGCTGCCGTTTCCGCGGCGGGGGTAAGCTGAAGAAGAGGAGTCCCACGCTGAATCCATCTGCGCCAACCCGCTATCTCGCACTCGACGTCGGCGCGCGGCGCATCGGGGTCGCCGTCTCCGACGAGCTTGGACTCACCGCCCAGCCTGTTTTGACCCTCGACCTGCATCGTCACCCGCGCCCCAGCCCACGCGAGACGCTTCGCTCCATCGCCCGGCTCTGCCGCCGCTACGGAGTCTCCGGCATCATTGTCGGGCTGCCACTCCACATGTCCGGAAGCATGAGCCCACGGGCGGAAAAGGTCAAAGCCTTCGCCGCCGAACTTGAGACGCTCACCGGCCTGCCTATCCACCTGTGGGATGAGCGGCTTACCACGCAGGAGGCTCACGCTTTGCTCTACCAGGCCGGTCATGCCCGCCAGACGCACGAGAAGGTGGTGGATCAGGTCGCAGCGACGCTGATTCTGCAGTCGTTTCTGGACGAGCACTCACGCGCCTCCGATGCCGCGACCCGTAGCGATACCGGCCCCGGCCAGCGTTGAGGCGCAGCCATCCACCACCGCGTATAATGAGGGGATAGCTCGTCGATTTCCCGCGGATTGAGCCTGTCGCTCCCCGCCCCTCGGAATCTGGATGCCGGATCACATCAAAAAACAACTCCTCAAGGAGATTGCCCAGCTTGAGCATGAGCTCGCGCACGAGTTGCCTGCGGAGATCAAGAAGGCCGTTGCCCTGGGCGATCTTTCGGAGAACGCCGAATACCACATGGCCAAGCAGCGTCAGGAATTTGTGAACGCCCGCCTCGGCCAGCTCAAGAAGCGGATGGCCGAGCTCTCTCTTGTCAACCTTGCCAATATCCCCAGGGACAAGGCCGGCTTCGGATCGACCGTGGTGGTTTACGACTCCACCAAGGACGAGGAGATCGTCTATCGGCTGGTTACAAGCGAAGAGTCCGATGTGACCAAGGGCCTTATCTCTACGACATCTCCCATCGGTCGCGGCCTTGTGGGCAAGCGCGTCGGCGATGTGGCGGCCATTGTGACCCCGAACGGCAAGCGGGAGCTCGAGGTGCTGAAGCTCACCACCATTCATGATGAAGCCGAAGAGGAAGAAAGCACCGGCACGGAATAGGAAGCAGGAAGACTTGTATGACCTGGACTAGCGCGTTTGGCCGCGGTTGCGGCTGGCTTCTGGACCGCATTGTGCACGGCCTGGCGCTCACAAAGATTTCGCCGAACTTTCTCACCTTTATCGGCCTGGTGATCAACATCGCGGCGGCGTTCCTCTTCGGGCATGCCAACGCTTCCAACGCGGGCCGCATGTTCTTCTATGCCGGTCTGGTCATCTTCGGCGCTGGCATCTTCGACATGGTCGATGGCCGCGTCGCCCGCCGCAACAACCAGGTCACCGTCTTCGGCTCCTTTTTTGACTCCGTTATCGACCGCTACTCCGACGTCGTGCTCTTCTTCGGCCTCCTCGTTTACTACGGCCGCATCAATCGGTTCCGTTACGTGGTGCTGGTGGCCTTTGTCATGGTCACCTCGCTCATGGTCAGCTACACACGCGCCCGCGCAGAGGCGCTCATCGGCCAGTGCAAGGTCGGCTTCATGGAGCGGCCGGAGCGCATCGTGCTCATTTTGCTCGGCGCGCTGTTCAATCACTGGGGCGTGATGGCGCCGGTGCTGTGGGTGCTTGCGGTTCTCTCCACCATCACAGTGATTCACCGCATCACCTACACCTACCAGAACACCAAACACCTTGCTCCGCTCAGCACAGCCGCCCGCTGAGGCTGGAGTCCTGCCGAAGTGTCCAGATCGGGTCCGCGCCTATCGAATCGTGGCCTTGACCTCTTGGCCCTCGTAAGCAATCTCTGCATCCGCGGAGTTCGTGACCGCCTCGCCAATCCCGCGACCGGCGCCGACCAGCACCACGCGAAACGTTCGCTTCTCCGTCATCCCCGGAAATGACCCCGTACGTGCGCCGAGGGTCAACACGGAAGTGCGATCGTCCCACCGAATCGGAATCACCGTGCGCTCCCCGTGCTGGTAGGCGTATCCATCGCCCGCATCTTCGTAGAGATTGAAGGCCCCATCCGCGCCGCGATAGATGCGCAGTTCGATCGGTCCCGCCGGGTCCTGCGCGGCGTACTCAATCTCCGGGCCCATGGGAAGAATCGATCCCGCGCGCACAAACAGCGGCATCCGGTCCAGCGGCGCATCGGCGTCCAAATCCTGCCCACCTTCGACAGTCTTTCCGCTCCAGAAGTCGTACCACTTCGCTGCGGGCAGATAGACGCTCCGCTTCGTTGCGCCCGCCTTCAGGACCGGGTTGACCAGAAGCGCCGGGCCAAACATGAACTCATCGCCAAGGTTCCATGTCCTCGCATCCGCGCGCCAGTCCATCACCAGCGGCCGCTGGATCGTGTAATCTTCGCTCGACACCTTCCACGCCAGCGAGTAGATGTACGGCATCAGCCGGTAGCGCAGCTTGTCATACTGCACCAGAATCGTCTCGACCTTGTCATAAGTCCACATCTCGTTGTGCGGCCGATGACCATGCGTCCGGAAGATCGGGCAGAACGCGCCGAATTCAAACCAGCGCGCGTACAGCTCCTGATACGCCGGCTCTTCCAGCGAGCCCGGATAGGGCGGCCAGTAGCCGCCAATGTCCGTTGTCCAGTAGGGATAGCCCGACAAGGCAAAGTTCAGTCCCGCGGGAACCTGGTGGCTCAGTCCCCAGTACGTGCTGTAGACATCTCCCGACCACACCGTGGCGCCGACCCTTTGCTGGCCCAGGAACGCCGAGCGCGTCAGCAGAAACACCCGCTTGCTGTCGTTCGCTGCCTTCCAGTGCTGCTGCGCGCCCAGCGTGTGCAGCAGCGGAAACACGTTGGTGTACTCGGCGCCATTGCCGATGGCAAGTTGCTTGTTGCGCAGAATGGCATCGCCCATGTGCGGCCAGTATTCCTCCGGCTCCGCACTGTCCAGCCAGAAGGCATCCCAACCCTGCGCATACAGCGTGCCGGGCAGGCGCTGCCAATAAATGTCACGCGCCTCCGGGCTGGTCGCGTCGTAGACGTGCGCCTCCGGAATCAGCAGATGCTTCTCATCGAGAATCTTGTAGGTCTCAGAGTTCGCGTCAAGCAGTCCCCAGACGGAGATCATGGCATGGATATGCTCGCTGTGCAGCGCATCCAGGTCCTTCGTCACGTCGTGATAGTTGCCGTTGAACTCCGGGTCGCCCTCGGTCTTCCACCAGAACCAGTCCTGCACCATCGCATCGAGCGGAATGTGCTCTGCGCGGTACCGGTCTGCGATGCCGCGAATCTCGTCGAGCGAAACATACCTATCCTTGGACTGGAAAAGCCCATACGCCCACTTGGGCAACATGGGCGCATGTCCGGTCATGCTGCGGTATTCGTGGATGACCGTGTCCATCTCCGGTCCGTACAGGAAGTAGTAGTCCACTGACCGGCCCGCGATCGAACTGAACGTCAGCTCCAGCGGGAAGCGGTTGTCCACATACGTCATTGCGGCGGTGTTCCACATCAGCGCGTAGCCCTTGCTCGACATCAGGAAGGGAATCGCCACATCGGTGTTGTTCTGGCCCAGCTCGACGGTCGCTCCGCGGTAGTTGAACATCCCATTCTGGTGCTGCCCCAGTCCGTAAATGCCTTCCATCGCCGTGGGCGTGAAGCGGTCCG
Source organism: Acidobacteriaceae bacterium (assembly GCA_037439805.1). Classification (GTDB taxonomy): domain Bacteria; phylum Acidobacteriota; class Terriglobia; order Terriglobales; family Acidobacteriaceae; genus Telmatobacter. Next base: position 34,335 of record JBBIVH010000002.1, on the reverse strand, counting down.
TCACGCGATAGGTCTGCTCGCCGTTTCTCGTCACCGGCTCATAGGTGCGCGGAATCCGGTCGCCTTCCAGCAGCAGCGTTTCTCCGGCAACCGTGCGGAACGACAGGTTGCCGCGCTCCAGACCGAAACCCACATCCAGCGTCGCCGTCTTCAGATGCGCAACCTTCGCATCCTGCGCATACGTAAACGCAGTGCCGGGGCACGCCTCGCGCGCATCCAGCATCCACGGGCGCGGCCCAGCCGCTGCCGCAGCTTCGTCAGGACTCGCCACCACATGAATGACCGATGCGCTGCACACGGTCACTTCCACTTGTTCCGCGCCGACTGTGGCCCGCAGACCATTCGGCGTCTGGTGCACTGCGATCGGAGGCAACGGAGGAGAGTTCTGCCCGCTGAGCGGCCGCGCGGCAAAGGGGATGGATGCCAGCGCAATCATGCAGAGGGCCAGCAAAGAATGAGAGACAGAAAAGGAAGGAGGCTTCACAGCACACCGATGCATCGTTGGATTCACCTCGGCCATCGCGTGCATCCTATCACGCAGCAACCGTTGACTGGGGAAGAGCCACACCTGCGGGAAGAGACGGTGCACTGCCGCCAGCCGTGGACCGCGCCTCAGTAGGTGGATGGAAACAGCGCATCGAAGATGCGCGCCAGAATCCTGCGCAGCCCTCGCTCCGAGAGAAGCTCCGGTTCAAAGTGGCTTTCCAGCATCAGGCCTGAAAGAATCGGCCCCAGTGCAACGATGGCGAGCTCGTTATCGATCTTCTGCTCGCCGCGCAGAGGTCCGAAGATTTCCGACTCGTCCGCTTCCCCTCTGCGCCCTTTCGCGAGTTCAAACGACTTGCGGAACCGCTGCTTCCACTCCGGATGGCGCAGCGCGAAGAGCTTGAACTCCAGAGTCAGAATCGGCCAGGTCGTGTCTTTCTCAAGCCCGACGTAGAAGGCGCGAAAGGCTGCGCGGCTCTCCGTCCGGCTGGTGCACTCCTTCAGGCTCGCGATCAGACCATCGATATAGGCGCGGGTCCGCTGCTCAAAGAGGACAAGGAACAGATCCTCTTTGCTCTTGAAGTGCGTGTAGACCGCCCCTTTGCTCCTGCCCGCCTTGGCGGCAATCGCGTCAAGTTGCGCGGCCTCATACCCGTCGCTCACGAAGACCTGCTCGGCAGCGTCAAGAAGCCGCGCCTGCGTCTCCTGGGTTCGAAGCTGTTGTTTACTCGGCGTTTGCATCGGTCGCTTCCTTCATTTAAGCACCCTTTTACTTTTCCGTTGACATAAAACTGACTGGTCGGTATCTTTTTAATCATGCCACACGCCGCCACCCTAGCGATGCCTCCTCAGAAAAAAGTCGAGAACAAAACCACGCGCCTCTACGTGGCCGGCCTCGCCGCGCTCCTGCTCTGCGCGGCCGCCACGGGCTGGGGCGTGTACTCGCATGGATTCGAGTCCACGGATGACGCGCAGGTGGATGGGCATCTCAACGTGGTGAGCGCAAGAATCGGCGGCACGATTGCTGCGGTGCATGTCTCAGACAATCAGGTGGTCGAAGCCGGCCAGCCTCTCGTCGATCTCGATGACAGCGAGCAGAAGGTTGCCTACGCTCAGGCCAGGGCGCAGTACGACCAGGCCGTCGCGCAGCTGCAGTCGCAGCGCCCCAATATCGCCATCACCGAGGCGGATAACGCCGAGGCAGCCGTTGCCGGCGATGCGCAGCTCGCGCAGTCCAGAGCCGCCTTCGCCGGAGCGTCGCAGGATCTCGCCAGCGCATCGGCAAAGCTGGCCGAGGCGGACGCTCTGCGCTCCCGTGACGATGCCGATCTCAGGCGCAATGAGCAGCTCTTTCAGGCTGGCGCGATTTCTCGCCAGGACTACGAGCGCGCCGTTGCCGCAGCGCATTCATCCGACGCCAATGCAGCCGCTGCACAGGCTGGCGTTGCGTCCGCAGAGAAGACCGTGGAGCAGCGCAAGGCCGACGTGGAAGCGCAGAGCGCGAAGCGGACCCAGATTACCCGCACGGCTCCGCATCAGCTCGCCATTCGTCAGGCCGATCTCGCCACCGCTGAGGCCAACGTCGAGGTGGCTGCGGCGCAGTTGCAGCGCGCCGCTCTCAATCTCAGCTTCTGCCACATCGTCGCGCCGGTGCGCGGCATCGTTACGCAACGCAGCGCCGAGATTGGCAATCGCGTCAGCGAGGCGCAGCCCCTGATGATGATCGTCGCTTCCGGAGATACCTGGGTGACGGCCAACTTCAAGGAGACTCAGTTGACGCGCATGGAGGCCGGGCAGCGCGTTCGTGTCCATGTGGATGCGCTGAAGAAAGATCTCGAAGGAACGGTGGAGGGCATTCCCGCCATCACCGGTGCGCGCAGCAGCGTGCTGCCGCCGGAGAACGCCACCGGCAACTACATCAAGGTGGTGCAGCGTATGCCGGTCCGCATCCGCCTCAATCCGGGACAGTATGAGCTGGACCGTCTCCATCCGGGCATGTCCGTTGAGGCGACTGTATGGCTCAGGTAACCGACCGGCCCCGATTCAATCCGTGGGTCATTGCCATGACGGTCACGCTGGCCACGTTCATGGAGGTGCTGGACACCTCCATCGCCAACGTCGCCCTGCCGCATATTGCGGGCAACCTCGGCGCCACGGCAGACGAAAGCACGTGGGTGCAGACCAGCTATCTCGTCTCGAACGCCATCATCCTGCCCATGAGCGGCTGGCTTTCCACGCGCGTGGGCCGCAAGCGCTTTTACATGACCTGCGTCGTACTCTTCACACTGAGTTCGATGCTGTGCGGTCTCGCGACGAGCCTGCCCATGCTGATTCTCTTTCGTGTCCTGCAGGGACTCGGCGGTGGCGGGCTCGGCCCGAGCGAGCAGGCCATCCTCGCCGACACCTTCACACCGGAGCAGCGCAACATGGGTTTCGCCATCTACGGCATGGCGATTGTCGTCGCGCCGGCCATCGGCCCCACGCTGGGCGGCTGGATTACCGACAACTACAGTTGGCACTGGATCTTCTTCATCAATGTGCCCATCGGCATCATTTCGCTTCTGCTCACGCAGCGCGTCGTGCACGATCCTCCGCACGTGCTGGAAGCTCGCATGAGACGAGGCGGCAGCACGGACTACTTCGGCATCACGACCATCGTGCTCGGCGTCGGTTTCCTTCAATATGTGCTGGACAAGGGCGAGCAACTTGAGTGGTTCGATTCCGGAGTGATCCGCATCGCGGCCTCGGTCGCGGCAATCGCGCTGGTGGCCATGATCTGGCGCGAATGGACCCACGCGCATCCGGTCATCGAGCTTCGCCTGCTGCGCAAGCGCAACTTTGCCTCCGCAACGGTCTCCAACTTCACCCTGGGCATGGTTCTCAATGGGTCCACGATTCTGATTCCGCAGTTCCTGCAACTACAGCTTGGCTACACCGCGGAGCGCGCGGGGTGGGCGCTGTCGCCGGGCGGAATTGCGCTCGCCGTCCTGATGCCTGTCGCCGGCATTCTGGGCAGCAAGTTTGATCCGCGCAAGGTCATCGCTGTCGGCTTCCTGCTCACATCAGCCAGCATGTTCTGGATGATGCGCATCACGCCCGACATCGACTTCACGCACATTGTATGGATGCGAATCTTCCAGGTTGTTGGCCTGCCGCTGATCTTCATCCCCATCAGCACGCTCGCCTACGTCGGCATGCGGCAGCAGGACAACAATCAGGTCTCCGGCATCAGCAACTTTGCGCGTAACCTCGGCGGCGCCGTCGGCACTTCGTTCCTTGTCACCTACCTTACGCGCCATCGCCAGATCAGCCGCGTCGAGCTTGCCTCGCATCTTCATCAAGGCAACCCCTTCTTTGATAGGTACTTCTCCGCTCTGCAGCAGTCTGCGGTGCTCACAGGCATCAGCGTAGCCGATGCGGGGCAGCACGCGCTGGCGCAGCTTCAGCAGATTGTGGATGCACAGGCCAATGTTCTGGCGTACATCAGCGCGTTCTTCGTCCTCGGGGTGATTGTCGCCCTGCTCATTCCACTTCCATTCCTCATGAAGCGGCCTTCGCCCGATGAAATGACCGCCTCACAGGGAATGCACTAAGATTGCGAATCGCAAGTGAAATTCCAGAAGACCCCCTGGTCAGAGACAGAAAGGCAATTCCTCTTATGAAACGACGCATCGTGCAATCGCTCACGCTGGCCGCAGCACTCTTCGCGGCATCCAGCGCATTTGCCCAGCTCCCGTGGATGCAAAAGCCAAAACATTACGCCTGGTCTGACGCGAGCCTTTCTCCGGATTCGCGCGCCGACCTGGTCATCAAAGAAATGACGCTGGATGAAAAGATCTCCCTGCTGCATGGGCAGGGCATGCCGTTCTTTTCCGATGCGCCCAGTGAGTCCAATGGAGGCGCGGGCTACACCAGCGCAATTCCTCGCCTCGGCATTCCCGCGATTCAAATGGCGGACTCAGCCTACGGAGTCACGCGCGGCGAAGCGGCGGGCCGCTACTCCACCGCGCTGCCCAATAACCTCGGCGCGGCATCCTCGTGGGACCCAGAAGCATCCTTCGAGTACGGCGCGCTGATCGGTCGCGAACTGCGCGATGAAGGCTACAGCATGACCCTCGGCGGCGGCGTGAATCTCGCCCGCGAGCCGCGCAACGGCCGCACCTTCGAGTATCAGGGTGAAGACCCGCTCCTCGCCGGCACCCTCGACGGCAACGTGGAAAAGGGCGTCCAGTCGGTCCACATCATAGGCGACCTCAAGCATTACGCAATCAACGATCAGGAGAGCGGCCGCAACGCCGTCAATGCCAACATCAGCAAGCGCGCCATGCGCGAGTCCGATCTGCGTGCCTTTGAGATTGCGCTCGGCATCTCCAATGCCGGCGGCGTGATGTGCTCCTACAACCGCGTCAACGGCGACTTTGCCTGCGAAAACAGCTACCTGCTCAGCGATGTGCTCAAGAAGGACTTTCACTTCGAGGGGTTTGTCCTCTCCGACTGGGGAGGCACACACTCCACCGTGAAGGCCTCGCACGCCGGGCTCGACATGGAGCAGCCCGACAAGATCTTCTTCGGCGATCCTCTCAAAAAGGCGGTCGAGAGCGGCGAGGTCTCCCAGGATGAGATCAACGAGCACGTGCATCGCATCCTGCGCACGATCTTCGCGACAGGCCTCTTCGATCATCCAGTCGTCAAGCAGGTTCCCGATGTGGAAGGCGGATACCGCATCGCGCAGCAGATTGCCGAGAAGAGTATCGTGCTCCTGAAGAACCGGCACGATCTGCTTCCGCTCACCTCCGCGGTCCACTCCGTCGTACTCATCGGCGGCCACGCCGACGTGGGCGTTATCACCGGCGGCGGCTCTGCGCAGGTGGATGCACCGGGCGGCTCTGCGGTACCGGCTCCGACGCCGAAAAATATGATGGAGGCGATCATCCACAGACAGTGGCTGCCCAGCTCGCCATTGCGGGCGCTGCAGACGAGTATGCCCTCGGCGAAGGTCTCGTACGTCTCTGGCGACGACCTTCAGGCTGCCGCTGCGGCTGCAAAATCGGCCGATGTCGCCATTGTCTTTGCCTATCAGTGGGAATCCGAAGGTATGGATCTCTCCACGCTCGATCTCACCGACGACCAGAACAAATTGATTGAGACAGTCACAGCCGCCAATCCGAAGACCGTCGTCGTGCTGGAAACAGGCAGCCCGGCGACGATGCCGTGGATCGACAACGCCGCAGCCGTGGTGGAGGCCTGGTATCCGGGCATTCGCGGCGCAGAGGCGCTGGCCAACATCCTCACCGGCGCGGTGAATCCCACCGGCAAGCTCGCCATCACCTTCCCGAAGTTCGATGCCGATCTGCCGCATCCGAAGCTCGTGCTGCCCCCGCCGGAGTCTGAGATCGACTTCACCGCTCCCGGCGCGGACATTTCCAACATCATGAGCAGAATGGCAAAGGGTCTACCGCCATTCCAGACCTACTATGACGAAGGCCTGAAGGTCGGCTACAAGTGGTATGACGCAGAGAAGAAGGCCGTGCTCTTCCCGTTCGGCTTTGGTCTCTCGTACACCACCTACGCCTACTCCGGACTCGCGGTTGCGCAGGGCGACACGACCGCCGTCTCATTCACTGTGCACAACACAGGCAAGCGCGCCGGCACAGAGATCGCCGAAGTCTACGCATCCTTGCCCGACGCATCCGGCGAGCCGCCCAAGCGCCTCATTGGCTGGGCGCGCGTGGATCTGGCTCCCGGCGAATCGAAGCAGATCTCCGTTCCTGTCAGCCGTGATCGCCTCACCGTCTTCGACGAGGCCTCGGACTCATGGAAGCTGGTTCCTGGCGAGTATGTGATTCGCGTCGGCGGATCGTCGCAGACTCTGCCCCTGCAAAAGGCAATCTCGTTCTAGCAACAGTCAGGCGGGCTTCATGGATCTTGATATCTCCGATGAAGCCTGCCTGAGCAACCCTCCAACCCCTCACTCCGAAAGGTGAACACACGCATGAAGACCCTCCTCGCAGTTTCCACCCTCCTGTTCGCATCGTCCGCATTTGCCGCAGGCACGCCCAGCCTCACCGGCCAGTGGGCCGTTCACAACAGCGTCGCCGGCAATGAAAGCGACCAGGAATGCAAGTTTGTGCAGGCCGACAACAAGATTACCGGCACCTGCAAAGCCGCAGACGCCGACAAAGACGTCCCGGTCACGGGCGCCGTGGATGGCACTAAGGTCACATGGAAGTACGACATGGACTACAACGGCAGCCCGTTGACCCTCACCTATACGGCCACGCTCGACGACTCCGGCAAGATTGCGGGTAATGTCGAGGTCGATCCCTTCGGCGTAACCGGCGACTTCACTGCGACCGCCGAACCGGCAGCGTCTGCAGCGCCCGCGGCACCAGCAGCAGCTGCGGCACCTGCAAACGTTCCAGCCAAGTAGAGGTACGTTCGTTCACCGTTCGGACCGGTTCACGCAGCGCTCTGGGGCGCAGCTCGCCCCAGAAGCCCCGGAGATTCCTTGTGGGAGGATCTCCGGGGATGTTCATTGATTCAGGCAGCCTTCGACATGAGATGCCTTGACCTGGATGGGTACCTCAATAATCGAGAGTCGTACCCATTGACATGAATTATGAGTGAGCAGATCGAAGGTGCAGGTCACGCGCAGGAGCTATCTGCGGATAATTCGGTAGCACCGGGACAGGCAATCGCAGGATGAGTTGGCGCGGATCGCGTCCTGCTCTTGTGGGTTCGACAGCTTGTGAGGATTGGAACCGTTCGATGCCCACCCTGCATCCGGAACGTCGACTGTTGTTCGCACCGCCGATACCTGATAGGGGTTCCAAGCGGGTAGGAGCCAATAGGTGGTTGTAGTGTACTCATCGGGGCCTGCACGCGTGTATCGATTCAGACGAAGGGCGTTAGAGGCCTCCCGGCTGAAAATGAGCGGACGCCTGACCAATATGTCGCATCGAACACGAGCCACTACGAGGTTGCGCAATCGGACCCATCGAAGCGCTGCAAGTTTCTGTTTCCGGTGACCAGCGGGGGCGCCTTTCGCGAGCGCAGCACTACGACGCGGTGCGAGGAAAAAACGGCCTCACGTTTCGCCTTGGAAACGCTCAAGAGTGAATGGCGATGACGCCCTGCTGAATGGCTATGGAAACTGCCTCAGTGCGGTCGCTGGCCTGCAGCTTTTCGAGAATATGATTCACGTGATTGCGCACGGTGAATTGACTGATGAGCAGCGCATGCCCGATTTCTTTGTTGGTGAGCCCCTTCGAAATCATAATCAGGATGTCCTGCTCGCGTGGACTCAGGCCGGGTCTGCCCTTTCGTTCAAGGATGCGATTGGCAATGCCTTCGGGAAAGTGAAGGCCGCCTTGCGCCACATTGCGAACGGCCTGAAGGATTTCTCTGCGTGGCGCGCTCTTCATCAGATAGCCGCGGGCGCCGGCCATCGCGGCGCGATAGATTTCTTCTTCGTAATCAAAGCTGGAAAGGATAAGCACCCTGGGGGCGCCCGGATTGGCTACGATCATGGGGAGGACTTCGATCCCGGTCGTCTTCGGCATTCTGAGATCCAGAAGAACGACATCAACGGCGTGCCCCGCGAGAAATGCCAGCGCTTCTTCCGCGCTGTTGACGCCACCTTCGAGGCGCAGATCTGGTTCGCGCCTGAGGAGGGTGGCAAGGCCGGCGCGCACAATCGGGTGGTCATCCACAATCAGAATGCGAATGGGCGATTGCTCAGACTGATTTTCCATGCAGCCAGGTCCTCCAGTTTGAGTTGAGCACAGACTGCCTCCATGAAGTGACGAAGAGCGAGCGGGGGAGCCTTGTGCGGACAGAGACGAGTGTTCCGTTGCCCGGAGAGCTGTGGATGCGTAAGGTGGCAGCGATGTCATCTGCACGCTGCCGCATGCCACGGAGACCGAACCCTGAAGCGTCATTTCCCGGATTGAAGCCTGCGCCGTCGTCACGCACGGCCAGCTTGAGCGAAGGCCGGCCAAATGTGAGTTGAATATGAATGTGTCGAGGATGCCCATGCCGGACAGAGTTGGAGATTGCCTCCTGTCCGATACGGAAGAGTGAGTCACTGATTCGGAGAGGAAGCGGTCGCGGTACGCCCCGCACAGACATCGTGACGAGAATCGATCCCTTCTGGACAATCATCTGAGCGGCTTGTTCGAGCGCCTTTGCCAGGCCCAGCTTTTCCAGGTTGTAAGGCCGCAGGGCGGCGATGTTGCGCCGGGATTCTGTGTGGAGGAAGCGGACGAGATCGAGCGTGGAGTGCAGTTGCTCGCGCATGGGACTGCCCGCCAGGGCCTCTTCACAGAGCCCTTCAATCTGAAATGCAAGACCGGCAAAACTCTGCGACAGCGTGTCATGCATGTCGAGGGCGAGCCGCTCGCGCTCCTCGATGACCGCACGGAGCCGCGCGCGTTTCATGGAGGCGTATCCCATCTGCAGGAGGAAGGAGAGCGCCAGAAGAGCAACGATGGATTCGGCGATGTGCTGCTGGTTCCACCATGGCGGAGGCTCGAGGACTTCGACATCTTCGACGGAGCGGAGGAGCATTGCAAATGGAATTTGATCCCGCGTATATTTGCGATCGGTGACGCAGATGCCACGAAGCCGGATCAGGCTTCCCACTTCGAGCGCGGGCGTAGTTGCCGCCGGGCTGGGATTCTCTGCAATGGCCTCGAAGGATTGACTGCCGGAGCTGAGTCTGAGAACGATGGAATGGAGATCGGTCTGCTCTGCTGATTCCAGCCTGCCATCGGTTTCAATAAATTGAGCATCGAAGGCTCCGGAGGCTGCCTGTGCGGCGTTTACCGCAACGGGAGAGACGGAAGCATGGGACCAGAGCCTCTTGATGGTTGCACTGCGCAGGACTGAGCTGAAGCCGTGCAGCTCGGCGTCTCCCGAGGCTTCGACCGCATCGCCAATCTGGATGGGCTCACTGAGCTGGGCGTGGGGAATGGCGATGCCGCCCGAAGCGTCCTGCACATAGAGCACAGGAGAGACAAGCGTGACGACGCCTTCGAGGGTGACATGAGATGTGGCATTGGGCGAGAGAAGGCGGAGGCTTGAGATGGGCGCGGCGTGCAGGTCGGTGCGATGCCGGCTCAACTCGCGACGCATCGGGGCGGTGTCGCGCTGGTAAGCCGCCAGATCCGTGATGGCAGGCACGAGCGGAGGCTCTTCCGGCCCGGCGGGTGGCTGCGAGCCGATGATTGCATTGAGATCGGCTTGCGTGGCCGGACGTACATTGATGTTGCGCCAGACGGCGCCGGTCGAGTAGGACTGCAGGCCAAACCGGCCTTCCTGAATGCATTGCGGGTCGCTGACTGAAGCGATGATGGTCTCGCCATCCGGCGCGGTGGCGCTGGCGGCGATGGTGCATCCGTACGCAATCATCTTCAGGTGATACCAGGTACCGGTGATGACCCCGGTATGAAACGGAATGGCGCGAAACTCGTGCCATCCGTAGTCCGCGCGGCCAAGAATAAGTGTGTCGTCGAGGTCGCGCAGTCCGGCAAAGTAGCCATGGTAGGAGTCGACTCCGACCTCCTCCTGCGAGGCGCGCAACACGAAGCCCGCATCTCCGGTTTCGCCCAGCAACTGCACGTCACCTTCGACGATGTAGTTGCGCCAGTGCATGTAGCCGTTCATCAGCTTCGCGCCGCGGTCATCGGCGATGTTCTGCATTTCACCGTTGACGACCTGCCATGTGCCGCCGAAAGCCTGCCAGCTTCTGCGGTAGAGCTCGCCTGTACCGCGACCGAAGTTGTCGTGAAAGTGGGGTGTCCGCTCGACCCAGGACGCATAAAGGATCCAGCCCGCCGCGGAGGCGAGAATGAGCAGGAGCGCAACGATGCCAGAGGCAGCGAGCCAGCGCATGCGGCGGAAAGGGCGGAAGAGCGGCAGGGTCATGGCTTGAACCATGCAAGGTCAAGGGTCTGCGCAACAGGCGCAGAGTCGATGGTGTCACGCGTCACTAATTGCGGAGGTACGACGACGTACGGCGCGTGGTTGCTGCCGGCGATCTCCTGAGCCATCAGCGTCATTGCGTCTCGTCCCATCTGGAAGGTGTTCTGAATGATGATTGAGTCGATCTCTCCAGTCCGAATGGGAGCAAGAATGTTCTGGTCGAAACCGATGAGAGGCGTCGCGCGAGTGCGATTGAATTCCGTGAGGGCGTAGAAAGCCCCACGCGTCGATGCCTCTGTCAACGCGACAATCGCGTCTACGGGCTCGCCATCGACGAGCAGCTTTTCCGCAACCTGTTGTTCCTGCGAGACGGTCGGCAAGGCCAGGCTGCGAAAGACCACGCGGATCCCGGGGAATTGGTCAGCAAGTGTCTTCTCAAGGCTGCGTTCGCGTTCTGCGGTGCTGGTGAGCTGGGGACTGATGCCAAGGATGGCGATGTTTCCCTTGCCGCCAAGGCGAGCACCGACGCGCTGCGCGGCCATCTGTCCGCCGAGCGTTTCATCGTTGAGCACATAGGCGAGCTTCCTGCCGGGGGGCAGTCCCAGGTCGGTTCCGACGACCACGACGGGGGTACCGGCATCGAGCGCGTTCAGGACAGGCGTGCGAAGGGGGAGCGCCTCGATTGGGGAAACGATTACTCCGCTCACCTTGCGACGGAGAGACTGATCGAGAATCTGAATCTGTCCCTGGACATCGTCGTCGCGCATCGGCGCCGCCCAATAGACGAGCAGACCATACTGTGGAGCGGTACGTGCCGCGCCGGTGTGCTCTGCCTCCCAGAGCCAGGTTCCGCAAGTTCTGGGGATGACCGCTATGGTCGGAGGCGTTCGCCGGCACGACGCAATTCCCAGAATCAGAGCACAAGTGAAGGCGGAGAGACATCGAGTCCCCGCCTGCCCGAACCCACTCTTCTGAATCGTAAATATATTCCGATACATTGAGTTACATGAAACCGACTTCGATTCGGATTGGCGGAACATTAGCCGTGGCACCCGGAATTTCCTCCATAGTACACCTGTACTATGGTCACCGGATACGAGGGACGAATAGTATTGCTCTGCCTCGGAGAAGGGCGCTGTCCCGTTCACTCTGCTTCAACGACGATGAAAGGGGCGGCGCTTCAAGTCATTCGAATAGGCATCGTTCTAGGCAGGCGGGTAAACGCTTCCTGAAGAACCCGCTCCACGAAGAAATCATGGGCCGGTCCGCTCCAGCGGCAGCCGAGCCAATGCTGGCTGAAAAAGATTGCCAGGAGGAGACAGTGAGCATAATGAAAAAACTGACCTTGCCGGTTATTCGCCGGTTGTCAAAGGCCAACGACGCAAGGTGGTCGAGTGGGGTGAGAACGATGCAGCTGCAGTTCTGGGCTGTGCTCTGTGTCGTCCTTGCGAGCCTGACCATTCCGTCGTTTGCGCAATACAGCGCCAACATTCAAGGCACCGTGCAGGACGCGAGCGGCGCAGCGGTCCATGGCGCCCACCTTAGACTGCTAAGCA
>JBBIVH010000002.1:0-22269 GCA_037439805.1 Acidobacteriaceae bacterium | reverse complement strand
GTGCAGGACGCGAGCGGCGCAGCGGTCCATGGCGCCCACCTTAGACTGCTAAGCAGGAATACCGGTCAGAGCTTATCTGCAGTATCCGACGCGACGGGACTCTATCGCTTCATCAGCCTGGCTCCCGGCCAGTATCAGCTGGAGGCGGATGCGACGGGATTTGCAAGAACGAGCATCGCCTTGACAATCGAAACGAACCAGACATTGGCTGTGCCCGTGACGCTGTCAGTGGCTTCCGCGAGCGCGACCGTTTCTGTGACTGGCGAGCCTCCGGTCCTCGACACGGCTGAAAGCCGGAATCAACTGACCTTGGAGTCGCAAGAAATGACGGATCTGCCTCTGGCAGGACGCAGCATGATTTCGCTGGTGACGATGGCTCCCGGCATCACCGGACTTGGCATTGTGGCGGGGGGTTCGCCGGGGTCCGCTCCCGACAACTTCTCAACGGAGACTCAGGTTGATACCAGCGCGAATGGTCAGGGTGCGGTCGGCAATCTGTACATTGTGGACGGACTCGATGTGACCAGCGCGATTCGGCCGGGCGTTCTGAACCTGACGCCGAACCCGGATTCGGTGCAGGAGACGAGCATTCAGGTCAATACCTACACCGTGGACTACGGACGCGCCAGCTCGCTTCAGATGGCGATGACGACAAAGGCCGGCGGTGAGAAGTTCCACGGCAGCGCCAGCGACTTCTTCAACAATCAGCAGCTCTGGACGCATTCGCAGTTCAATGGCGGCGTGTCGTTTGCGCCGTTCCACAGCAACAACATGTCGGGCACGATTGGCGGCCCGATTATTCCGCATCATCAGGCGTTCTTCTTCTTTGCGATTGAGCCGCTGCGCGAAGCGAGTTCCACCGGAAACGCGCTTGTGTCGTTTGAAGACCCGCAGTTTTCCGCGTGGGCGAAGCAGAACTACCCAAACTCGCTGGGAACGAGCATTCTTTCTCAGTATCCGGCAAAGGCGACCAATCCCACGGTTTCGCAGACGGCGGCGCAGTACTTTGGCGCGACCAATTGCAACAACACCGCCACCGGCGGAACGCAGACGGGCAATGGCGTTCCCTGCGCGCTGCCGATCTTCGACAACGGGCTTTTCAACGCGACGAGCTTCCGCAATGGCATGCAATGGAATACACGCATCGACAAGGTCTTCACAAACGATCGCGTGTACGGCAACATCTATCGCACCACCTTGAGCACGGGCGGTCCGGCGCTGCGGCCACAATTCACAACCACTTCGAACTTTTATACGTGGGCCTGGCAGGGCAATGAAACGCATACCTTCTCCCCGAACACACTGAACGAGGCTGTCGCGGGCGGTATGCGCGTGGAAGGCATTTCGCCTTCGTCTGGCGACTTCAAAGTGCCGGTCATCAATGTGCAGGGCCTGGGTACGGGCTTCGGCGACGGCTTTGCGCTGGGAGACTTCATTCAGCACAACTACCACTGGCGCGACGTGCTGACGCACATCCATGGCGCGCATACGCTGAAGGCCGGGTTCGAGGGCTGGATGGGCGATGACGTGGAGCTTTTCCAGGGACCGTACGATCTGCCGAGCTTCTATTTCACGAGCATGCTGAATCTTGTGCAGGACGCTCCTTACAACGAGACCGGTGTGATGTATAACCCGGTGACAGGCCAGCATGTGGAGTGGAACTGGAATGCGGCGAGCCGGACCTACGGGTTGTTCATGGAAGACACCTGGAAGGCAAGGAAGAACCTAACCATCAACTATGGCGTGCGCTGGGATGATTTCGGCAACCCGTATTCGCGCAGCGCGCTGACGATCTTTGGCAACTTCCACATGGGTTCCGGATCGTCACTGAACGAGCAGATAGCGAACGGATATGTGCGTCCAACAAACCACGCACTGAATCACTCCATCACAGACATCTTCAGTCCACGCGCCGGTGTGGCCTGGGATATCGCCGGCGACAGCAAATGGGTACTGCACGGCGGAGCTGGCATCTTCCACAACTGGCCGACGATGGCGAATGTGCAAGAGCAATATCGCGGCAATCCGCCAGGGCCGATTAACCCGACCTTCTATGCAGGCACGGCACATGCTCCTGTGTTTGGACTGGGCACGACCAACACACCACCGTTTGGCTACACCTATCCCACACTGACACCTGCTCCCCTGAATTCTCAAGGCGGCATCACTGGCCTGCAGTTCGGAATTGGCGCCATCGACCCGAACCTGAAGACGCCAGTCACCTATATCTACTCGGCGCAACTCGAGCATCCGCTTACCCACAACTTTGTAACGAGCATTGGCTACTCCGGTTCGCGTGCAACACGCCAACTGTCAGGCGGCGGTCAGGTGTACAGCGTCAGTTATGGAGTGGATATCAACAGCTACCCCGGCGATCTGATCCAAAACCACAAAACCGTTCCGACGCGACTGAATCAGAGCTTCGGCGCGATCTATGACACGAAGAACGACCGGCATTCGAGCTTCGATGCCTTTATCGCCGATGTCCGCGGACGCTTTGCAGGAACGGGCTTCGTCGATCTCTCGTACACGCGCTCTGTTTCGAAGGACGACACTCAGGTCTATCCAACGTGGACGAGTCCGGGCAATTACTTTGCGCCGTCGAACTGGGACTCGCCGAATCGCCTGTCTGCAACCTTCAACTACAACCTGAAGGGGCTGAACCATGGAGCGGGCTTTGTGGGCCGCGCCACGGGAGGCTGGGGCGTGAGCGGAACGGTTGTCTCGCAGTCCGGTTATCCGTTCACCGTGGCCAACTACAACCCGTTCATTCCTGTCTGCGCGACGATGCCCTGTGCGTCGGGCGCGACATGGATTGGCAACAGCGGCGGCGATTATAACGCGGACGGCGACAACTACGACTACCCGAACATATCGGGCTACAGCATTCCGAACGGCAGGAAGACGTGGCTGAAGGGCGTCTTTGCGGGGAATCCGAGCCAGGTAGCCTCACCCGCGTTTGGAGCCGGAGAAGGCAACGAGCAGTACAACGGCTTCCGCGGGCCGAGTTTCTTTGAAACCAACGCGACGCTGTTGAAAGATACGCCGATCCGGGAGGGAGTGAACTTCCAGTTCCGTGTGGACTTCTTCAATCTCTTCCACAACACCAACCTGCAGAATCCGGATGTCAACATGACCGACGCAAACTTTGGCCGGTCAACGTCACAGTTTGAGCCTCGCTGGATTCAGCTTGGCGCAAGCGTGTCGTTCTAAGAGCAAAGGCGAGACACGCAGGTCTGCCTGCGCTTTCGCTGAAGAGTGGAGCGGTCGAAGTCAATCTTCCGCTCCACGCTGTTTCTTATCGCTTCGTTCTACAACAATTGAATCGCAGTGGCGAAAAGGCATGAATAGGGTTACTCGAAGAAGGTTTCTTTCTCTTGGGGCGGCTGCAACTGGGACAGTTGTTGCCCATCGTTCTTTGGCGAAGGCTGCGGAGGGTGCAGCACATCCCGCGGTATCCGTGGCAATACGGCCGTCGATTCGCACGTTTGACTACCAGCAGGTCCAGCTTCTGGAAGGCCCGATGCTCCAGCAGTTCGAGACCAACCATACGTTTTTTCTGGCGCTTGACAATGACAGACTGCTCAAGGCTTTTCGGCAGCGCGCTGGGCTTGCCGCGCCAGGCGAAGACATGGGGGGGTGGTATGACAACGATCCTGCCTTTGATGGAACTGGCAGCTTCCATGGATTCATCCCAGGCCATAGCTTTGGACAATATCTCTCTGGACTGGCGCGGGCCTATGCGGTCACGGGTTCAAAGGTGACACAGGAAAAGGTGCAGCAGCTCGTGCAGGGATTCGCGCAGACGGTCTGCTCGCGCTTTTATGATGACTATCATCTGCCTGCGTATACGTATGACAAGACGAGCTGCGGGCTGATCGATGCATATCACTATGCCGGCGACGCACGGGCGCTGGAGGTGCACAAGGCTGCGACCGAGGCGGTGGTGCCGCATCTTCCAGAGAAGGCACTCTCACGCAAGGAACAGTTCGCGCGGCCACACAGAGACGTGGCGTACTGCTGGGATGAGACCTACACATTGCCAGAGAATCTGTTTCTTGCTTACCGTCTCAGCGGTAACTCTCGCTATCGCGATCTGGCGATTCGGTTCATCGAAGATGACTTGTACTTTGACCCGCTCGCTCGCGGAGAGAATGTGTTGCCAGGGGAGCATGCGTACAGCCACGTGAACGCATTCAGCTCGGCGATGCAGGCTTATCTTGTGCTCGGCACGGAGAAGCATCTGAGGGCCGCGAAGAATGGATTTGAGTTTCTGCGTACGACCCAGAGCTTTGCCACAGGTGGATGGGGGCCCGACGAGCTCTTCCGCAAACCGGGGAGCGGCGAGATTGGAGCGAGCCTTACAAAGTCGCATGCAAGCTTTGAGACGCCGTGCGGCGCCTATGGTCACTTCAAGATCGGACGATACCTGCTCTCTGTCACCGGCGACAGCCGCTACGGAGACAGCATGGAGAGCGTGCTCTACAACGCAATTCTAGGCGCGAAGGCACTTAAGCCTGACGGCTCCAGCTTTTACTATTCCGACTACAACGTGACCGCGCACAAGGGCTACCACCAGGACAAGTGGCCGTGCTGTTCGGGCACGTTTCCGCAGATCACAGCGGACTACGGCATCAGCTCATACTTTCACGATGACGAGGGCATCTATGTGAATCTCTATGTGCCTTCGCGACTCAGTTGGCGTCATCACGGCGCCAACGTATCCGTGACGCAGCGGACGCAGTATCCTCACGTTCCCTTTACCGAGATGGTTGTGAGCGCAGATCGCGATACGCCTTTTGCCATGCGGCTGCGGATTCCCGCATGGGCTGGCTCAAAGACCACTCTCTCAATCAATGGAAAGAAGCTGACCCAGGAGCTGACGCCGGGACGGTTTGCGACAGTCAACCGCACATGGAAGGACGGTGACCGCATCGCGCTTGAATTTGATGCGCCGCTCCAGTTGCAGGCAGTCGATCCACAGCATCCGAATCTAGTGGCGCTCACGTATGGGTCGCTCGCGCTCTTTGCGATTCAGCCTGGCGAGGGCGCGGTGCGCCGCTTGGATCTATTGCGCGCGCGGCAACTGGCGGCTGGATCTCAAGACTGGGAGACAACTACTGACGCCGGCAGACTCGCATTCAAGCCTTTTGCTGGCATCGATGCGGAACAGTACCGGCTCTATCATGAAGTGGTAGGCTGAAGCCCAGAATGGAGCGGAAGTGATTGCACGGCCCGCTCCGTCGAATCTCGGGAAGCGGAATCATGACTTGTATGGGCAGAGGCGGAGCAACGGCTGCAATGCTTGTGCTGGCGGCATTGCTGATTGGCGCGCACCTGCCGGTCGCATGGGGGCAGGAGAGCGCCACATCGGCCAACCAGGTCATCGATGCGTTGCGAGCCGGTCGCAGTGCGGACGCACTGCGCATGTGCGGCGAGCTGCTTCGCGCAGACCCGCAGTCCTACAAGCTGTGGACCCTGCGGGCTATGGCGCTTGACCAGGCGCGCCAGCCCAAAGAAGCCCTTGCATCGTATCAGCATGCGCTTCGCCTTGCGCCCGACTATCTTCCCGCGTTGCAGGGTGCTGCACAGTCCTATTACAAGGAGCAGTCCGCAGAAGCCATTCCGCTGCTGCGCAGGATTCTGGCAGCACAACCATCGAACCCCACGGCGCATGCGATGCTGGCTGCGCTTGAGTATCGCAAGGGAGAGTACGGATCTGCGGCGGAGGATTTCGGTGCTGCGCAATCGGCTCTTGGATTTCAACCGGCTGCTCTCATGGAGTACGCCATTTGCCTGGCGCATCTGAACCGGCTTCCGGAAGCGATTGCGACCTTTCAGCGGGTCCTGGAACTGCGGCCCGGAGATGAGGCGGCGCGCTATGACCTCGCGCTGGTCCAATGGCACGCGCAGGCGAGTGCTGATGCACTTGGAACATTGCAGCCCCTGCTGGATGCGGGAGGCGGAGATGTGCAAGCGCTTCGTCTGGCGGCGGCCATCCACGAAGCTAAGGATGAAACGCCGCAGGCCGTTGAACTGTTACGCAAGGCCATCGCGGACGATCCAAAGGATGTGGCCAGCTACGTTGAATTTGCCAATCTCTCTTCCCGACATGGGTCCTACCAGGTTGGGATTGATATCGTCGATCTTGGCTTGAAGCAGCTTCCGAACTCGGCTTCTCTTTATATGGCGCGCGGTGTCCTCTATGGGCAAAACAGCGAGTTCGATAAGGCCATCAATGATTTTGAGCGCGCCCGCAAGCTTGATCCTCTCCACACCATGGCCGCTACCGCGGAGGGCATCGCGCAGTCTCAGCGGCAACATCACGAGGCTGCGCTCACGGAATTCCGGCGCCAGGTGAAGGAGCACCCGGACGATGCGTACGGCTACTACTTGTTGGCCGAGGCTCTCTCCTGGTCACCGCCGGATGCAAATCCGGCCGACTCACAGAAGGCAACCGGCGAAGCGATTAATGCCGCGAAGAAGGCGACGGAGCTGAATCCTCATCTTGTGCAGGCGTATGACCTGCTGGGTTCACTGTATCTGCAGACCGATCAGAAGGAGCCGGCTATCAGGGCGTGCCGGTCGGCGCTGGCGATGGACGCAAAAGATCAGCAGGCGACCTATACGCTCATTCTGGCGCTGCGTAAAACCGGAGACCGGCAGGAGCTGAACGCCTTGGTGAAGCGGCTCACGGAGCTGCGCAAAGCGGAAGGTGATCAGAACACCAGGCAATTCCGCTACGGGCAGCTGATTGAGGGACAGGGGAACTGAAAGGCATCACGGTTCTGCTGCGGGATGACAGGACAGCGATGGTACAGATCACGCTTCAACGTGCAGAGTGGTGCAGTGGTTGAGGCAACGTAGCAATACCTGAGAGGAGTCAACCCATGCAACGCACGCTATCACGTCGCAGATTTATTGCATCCGCCGCCGCAGCATCCGTGCTTCCAGCAACGCTGGGACACGCCGGAATTCCATCCAGCAGCGCGCTCGGATTCTCAGGAGACGAACGTTCGATGGCACCTACGGGATCAGCGTGGGACAAGGCTGGTGTGATTGATCTGACCCATTCCCGATTTGCGAAGCTAAAGACCGTTCCAGTGCGGGCCGTCACGATTGAGGATGGATTCTGGGCGAAGCGTCGAGCAACCAATATCAACTCCAGCATTCCAAGCATGCATGGCGAGCTGGTTGCGCATGGGCGCATGGACAACTTCCTGCGCCTTGAGGGGGAGTCCTCTGCGTCTCAGACGGGCCCGGTCTACTCGGACTCGGATATCTACAAATGGACCGAAGCCGTGGGCTTTAGTTTGCAGACAGCGGATCATCCGGAACTGCGCAAGACGACGGAGACGATGATTCAGGAGGTTTTGGCCGCGCAGGAGCCAGGCGGATATCTCAACACATATTATGTCGGCGATCGCAAGCCCCTGCGCATGCTCTATCCCACGCAGGAGACGGGCCACGAGCTCTATAACATCGGTCATTTGCTGCAAGGTGCGATTGCATACTACCGCGCAACCGGGGACCGTACTCTTCTCAATGCAGGCATTCGCTTCATCGATCAGTTTCTGATTCCTGGGTACGGGCCGGGCAAAGATCAGAAGGGGATTGTTGCGGGACACCCTGAGATTGAGATGGCGCTGGTTGAGCTGTATCGCACCACGGGCAAGCACGAGTACGTGGATCTTGCAGGCTATATCCTGCACGGCGACGACCGCATTCCGCTTACCAACGGCCAGATTACGTATATGTTCTGCGGCATCCCATTTACATCGCGCACGAAGCTGGAGGGGCACGCAGTACGCGCGATGTATGCGTGCTGTGGCGCAACGGATTACTATCTCGAAACCGGCGATTCCGAATACTGGAAGACGCTGAATCATCTCTGGGCGGATCTGACGGAACATCAGTTGTACGTCACGGGCGGTGTGGGCGCGCGCGAGGCTGGTGAAGCATTTGGCGATGCGTACGAACTGCCGAACGCGCGAGCCTATGGCGAGAGCTGCGCGGCGATCGGCAACATGATGTGGAACTGGCGCATGCTTGCAGCCTCCGGCGACGCGCGGTTCGCCGATGTGATGGAGCGCGCGCTCTACAACGGCATCAACTCCGGCATGTCGCTGGACGGAACGACGTACTGCTATCGAAACCCGCTGGCCTTCGATCCTTCGGGCGACTCCAGAGACCGCCACTCTCCGGAAGGTCATATCCGCAACCCGTGGTATGACACCACGTGCTGTCCGCCCAACCTGGAGCGGACGTTTGCCTCGTTGCCGGGATACTTTTACAGCATGAGCGAAGACGGAGTGTACGTGCATCTCTATGACAACTCGAAGATGAACTGGCATCTTCAAGGCGGCAAGGGACTGCAGATTGAGCAGACGACGAACTATCCGTGGGAGGGCGACGTGAAGCTTACGGTAAGCCCTTCGTCGCCGGCTGAGTTTGCCGTTTACGTGCGCATTCCGGGTTGGTCGGCGAAGAGCACCGTGAAGGTCAACGGCCGGCAGATGGAAGGCGCGGAGCCCGGACAGTATTTTGCGATTCGCCGTGAGTGGTCTGCCAATGACGTGATCGAACTCAGCTTTGACATGACCACGCAGTTGCTCAAGGCGAATCCCGCAGTGGTTGAGGATCATGGAAGAGTAGCGTTCCAGCGCGGCCCACTGGTCTACTGCATGGAGCACCTGGATCAGGCCGACCAGCAATATGGCATGAACCTGACTTACTTTAGTACGCATATAGGTGCGGAGACGTCCGCGCGCTTTGAGCCGGGTCTTCTGGATGGCGTGATGGTGCTGGAGCATCCCGGCTCCCTCAGCCACCCGGTGCAGGCAGAAGGCTTATATTTTTCGGCCAGCAAGACAGAGAGGCTGCAAGAGGCTCCCACGACTCTCAAGTTGATTCCATATTACGCATGGGCGAATCGCGGACCTGCGGGGATGCAGGTGTGGATTCCTTACAAGAACGTATAGGAATATCGCACGGCGGAGAGCGAACCGCACACGCGTGATTTGTGTCGATTCGGATCGGTTGGATACTCGATCGGGAATAGCTGAATGTGCGTCTATCGAATGATGCGACAGTTGCCGCATCAGGCGCTGTGCGGCCCAGATCTTATTGACTCCATGCGCGCTGCGGGCTGCGCCGCTGATCTGTGTTAACCTCACACTGAATTCAGCGGTTGAGTTGGGGATTTGATTTACGCTGATCCGGCGATGGCTTGAATTTTGAAGAATGAGCGCCGAATGGGTTGGGGGCCACGGGGAAGCGTACGCTTCCGCCGAGCATATCAATAGCAAGATGATTCATATGAGGAAGTCTATGAAGGGTCCTGCTTCCGATGGGAATAAGCCCTCTGTGCCGCCGTATTCTCTGGCGAATCTACAGGCTGCTTCCAACCATACCTCGCGGCGAATTAATCGCAATCTGATTTTTAATCAGATCCGAATCCGGCAGCCCATCTCACGCGCAGAGCTTGCGCGCATATCCGGACTGCAGAGAAGCACGGTATCGCTTGTTGTAGATGAACTGCTGGCGGACTCATGGATCGTAGAGAGCGCGGCTGCGAAGCCTGGGCGCGGCAGGCCACCCATGTCACTGACCGTGAATGTGAGGCGCGCGGTGCTTGCGATGGACATTCATCCTGCACAGATCACGCTTGCCGTCGTAGACCTTGGCGGGGCAGTAATGGATCCCGAGGTATTGGAGTTCGACGAAGACTCGCCCGCTGTGGTGCGAGCACTGGTCTCTGTGACGAGAAAGATGATTGCAAGGCGATCCGACCTCTTCTTCGGCGGCGTAGGCATCGGTCTTCCTGGCAGGCCAAATTCTGCTTCGTTTTCAACATCGAAGAATAAGACGATCTTTGCGCCGAATGTAGCGTGGCCAATCGAGACGATTCACTCTCGTATCCAAAAGGCGACTGGACTGCCGGTCGTTTCAGATAACGTTGCAAACGCGTGCGCGCTCTCCGAGGTCTGGTTCGGCGACGGCGATGCATCGCGCGACCTGGTTGTCGTGAACGTCTCGGAGGGCATCGGGACGGGAATCTTCGCGAATGGAGGCCTGCTGCGGGGCGAAGGGGGGAGTGCAGGCGAGTTTGGCCACGTGCAGATGGACCCTTGCGGTTTGACTTGCGGCTGCGGCAGTCGTGGATGCTGGGAGACGTTGGCTTCCAATCGTGCGGCGCTGCGCTACTATCGTGAAGCCGCTGGCAAGGCAGTTCCAGGTTACGAGAGGCTACTGGAGTTGGCTGGCGCGGACGATGCCGACGCGAATGCTGCATTCAGTCGGCAATGCGAAGCGATTGGCAGGGGCCTGCACATGATTGCTAACGCTCTGTCCCCTTCCGAAATCGTGGTGGTTGGCGACATCACTGCCAATTGGGAGCGGGCAGGGGCCCTCATACAAGCTTCGATGCTCCAGAGCCCGGCGATTCATGCGCCTAGAATTCGTCCAGCGATTGAAAGCACCAAGGCGCGATTGCGTAGCGCGGTGGCCCTTGTGATGGAGGACAAGCATTTATAGCTGTGTCCTGCGCATCACCCGCCGACCTGATGAGATGAGCGGTAGCCGCGATTTCAGAGATTGTCCGCTGGATGAACCGGGCGCACGTGCAACGCTGTAGCTGAGGAATTAAATTCAGTCGCGTGCAGTCTTATCGATCAGCTGTCGTGAAGCCAATCTTCCTGATCATCGGGGCGATCTCAGGATTCGCCATGAAGGATTTCCAGATAAGGCCTGTGCGATAGTTTTCAATCATCACCGCCATCGGCGCCTGGTTGAGGCCCATGGTGATTCCCGAGTACCAGTTGCGCTGCAAGTTGAAGGCGTCGCGGAAGCCGTAAATATCCCAGACCTGCGCTCCAAGATCGCGATATAAGTGACGAATTGCCGCCATCGACAGTTCCGGTGTGTAGGGCATCGCACTGACAGCGCCGGTCGGCGCCAGCGTCCCATCATCCAGTTGAGCCGTCGGTTCGTAGGGAACATATCCATCCGGCCCGTCCACCGCGGTCAGGCCCCAGTCGTTCTCGCCATAGCCCTTCCAATGGTTCTGGTTTTGCACGCAGTATGCGTGGTTAATCTGCGCCTGAGCGCGATTGCTTTCAAAGTAGTTGGTGTACTTGTCGCGCAGTCCGTGGGGATTGAAGCCCATAAACGAATAATCAGTAAAGAACAGAGGGCCGCCTGTACCGCCTCCCACATCGAGTTTGATTCCGAAGTAAGATTGGCCGTTTGCATACTGAGCGTGAATGCCTTCTCCTGCAAATCCGGTGTAGAAATCGCTGCCCGGAATTCCGTGTGTGGGCGAGGCGATGGCTTCCAGATAGGTGATCATCACTTCGTTCCATCCCGTGAGGCGATTGGCGATATAGAAGGAGTATTCCGGCGACCAATGCCAGTACAGCGCGTCGTGAGAAGGCATGGAGCTGAACCAGTTCCACTCGACTCCCTCCCACAGTTTGGAGATGCGCCGGTACAACTCCTGTCCATCTGCGCCATCGCTTTTAAAGTATTGGCGTGCGGTCAGCAGCCCTTCCATCAGAAATGAAGTCTCTACAAGATCCGCGCCGTCGTCGTACATATCGAAGACAGGGAGGCGATGCCCGGTGCTTCCGCTGAGAAAGTGTGGCCAGGCCCCGTGGTAGCGGTCGGCGTGCTCGAGGAATTGCGTGATGCGGAGCAGTCGATCCATGGCTTGTGCGTGGGAGATGAAGCCATGGTCAGCACCAACAACGAGGGCCATGATTCCAAATCCGCTTGCGCCAAGCGCGATGATGTCGTCATCGCCGGGCGTATTCTCGCGGGTCATGCCGGAGTGCGGCTCGGCCGCCTCCCAGTAGTAGCGAAAGGATGCCTCCTGCACCATCGTGAGGAGATCGTCATCAGTCATTGGATGCGTCGATGCAGTGACGGTTGCCGATGGCGATGATTCGAGGAGCGTGGATGTCCTCGCCGTGAGCCTGTACGAAGCCTTGAAGTGCGGATTGCCCACGTAGTCGCAGAACCGATTCACGCCGGGACGCTGCACGCCGATGGGCCGGTACTCGCCGCCGTCGATGGAACGGTAGATGACGTACTGCGCGAGGTTTGGAGCGTTCTCTGGCGCCCACGTCAGGTCGACATGGCGCTCGTAGCCCTTGGCGTGCAGGTCCGTCGGAGCAGGCGGAGCCGCGTGCGCACCTGCGTCGTTCTCGATTCGGATGTCGTCCATGAAGAGCGTATGGTGCGCGCCGTCCGCTGCGCCCTGAGAAAAGACGAGAGCATTGATTCGATGTGGATTGAAATTGTGGAGCGATGCGGTGCGGAATGCGTCAAGCGGAATGCGAATGCGCGTCCACTTACCCGGCGCAAGATCGCCACCGTAAACCTCAAGGTCGATTGGGGCGCTGAAGCTTCTGTCGGTAGCGCGCAGAGTAATCCTCGGCCAGTCGCCTCTACGAATGCCCTCCGGCGCATAGGCCCAGATCCACAGGTAATTTCCAGGAAAATCGACGGTCCGGTTGCGCCACTCGTAGAGACGCACTTCCGCCGACCAGCCACCGTCCGACTTCGAAGTCCAGTCGAGCACCAGAGCATTGGGTGCGCTAATGAAGGTGGATGTTTCGATGGGCAGTTTTTCGTCTATGAGTTTCAGGTCGCTGGGGTAGCTTGCGCGCCCTTCGCTGTAAAAATAGTTAGCCGGCGAAAGGCTGTTCTCGAAAAGGACCTGCTGCGAGTAGTTCTGGTCGGCCCAGGCAGCCACGCAGGAGGCGGGCGCGATGACAAGCGCAAGAGTGAGTGTGATGGCAAACCGATGTACAGCGAATGCAAGATTCATCAGAAACTCCTTGGGCGCTAGACGATCTGTGTGCGCCCAATCCTGAAGGTGCGGGTGCGCTGGCTCAAGTTGAAATCCCGATGCAAATCCGGGAAAACACTTCTTGACAGAGTTCGTGGCCGAGTGCAATCTTAATGCGAGCACAAACGATTGTGCAAGCACTTCTACAAATTCTTACTTGCAGCGATTTTGCCATCGCGAAGCGAGATGGCTAGGAAAAGCATCACCAAAAGCTCAGTCAGAAAGGATGGAATGGCGTTCTCGCTTCGAGTTTGAAGTCCGCATCGCCTATGGACAAGAGAAGCAAATCGGGTCTTTCGCGAATGCCATGACGACATCGCCACGAGAGGACTGCGCACCGGCTCGATCTGCTGCGAGCAGTCTAAATATGGGCGCACGACAGAAGGCCTGGATAACAGGGAGAACGGGTGTCCGGGCCTGAATTTTCGTTTCCTGCAATTCATTCGCGATGGATTCAGTCCGAGGAATGGTTATGATCGAGATGAACTGCATCGGATACGCGCGAGATTCTTTCCTGTCGATTCCAAGCATCGTCCGGAGATGTCCATTGCGGGGGTGGGAATCGCGAAGTCATGCGGCCCGCTCATTGCGGATGTCGAGTGTGGGCTGAGGGCAATACAACGGAGTCAATCGGTGAACCACAGACATGCGCGCACCGTAGTTCTGCTGCAAGGGAAGGACGCGAACCAGAGACGATGAGCGATCCCACAAAGCCGATCACATTGAAGGACCTGGCCGGACTTCTGAATCTATCTCCAGGTACGGTTTCGAGAATCCTGAATGGCCAGGGAACGGCTTTTCGCATCGCCGAAGAGACCCAGGAGCGGGTGCTGCATGCCGCTGCCCTGTATGGATACAGCCCGAACACGGTAGCGCAAAGCCTGCGGCGCAAGAGAACGTACACCGTCGGCGTGATCGTTCCGGAGATCAGCGAGGGCTATTCCACCGCGGTGTTGAGCGGGATTGAGGACGAGCTTCTCAAAGACGGCTTCTTCTATTTTGTCGTGAGCCATCGCCATAAGCCAGAGTTGCTCGAAGGCTATCCGCGCATGTTGCTGGCTCGGTCGGTGGAAGGCATCATTGCAGTGGATACGCATATCGCCAAGCCGCTGCCGGTGCCTCTGGTCGCCATTTCCGGGCAGAATCACCCCAAGGGAAGCTTGAGCATTCATCTCAATCATGATCAAGCGGCGCATCTCGCGCTGGCTCATCTGAAAGCGCTGGGACACAAACGCATCGCCTTCATCAAAGGACAGGCATTCAGTTCGGATACCGTGCAGCGTTGGGGCTCGATTGTTCGCGCGGCAAAGGCTCTGGGGATCAAGCTGGACCCGAGGCTTATTTTTCAACTTGAGAGCCCAGAACCTGGATCAGGCCCAGGGCTCGATGTCACTCGTACCCTGCTGAGCTCGGGTCAAACCTTCACGGCGCTTTTTGCATTCAATGACGTGACTGCAATCGGTGCGATCCAGGCGCTGCGCGAGATTGGCCTCCGCGTGCCAAGAGATGTATCCGTCGTTGGCTTCGACGATGTGTTTGCGGCTTCCACGCACAGTCCGCCACTGACCACGATTCGGCAGCCGCTGCGGGACATGGGCCAGTGTGCAGCGCTCACGCTCCTGCGTCGCATCCGCGACGAGATTCCAGATCATCATCCGACAACCATCACGGTGGTTCCGCAGCTTATTGTGCGCAAATCGACAGGGATGGCTCCATCGCATGGGCACAAAGGGCTCGATGAGTGACGCAGAGTTGCAGGAGACAGCATGATCGAATTGATTCCGGAGTATAGGCGAACGTTATTTGCTACTCTCTGCGCACCGCTCGTGCTTGGGGCTGGCATTGCGCTTCTGCAGCAGGTGGGAAGCGCACAGACTGGCTTGCCGTACGCGGGCGTGACGCAGTATGAGAAGCAGGCTGCAGGGCCTTCGAATGCGCAGCTTGCTTCGCCTGCAATCGAGGCAAAGGTCGATGCGCTGCTGAAGCAGATGACGCTGGACGAGAAGGTCGGCCAGCTTGTGCAATATGGAGATTCAGGCGAGGCCGGAGATACGGTGCTTGCCATTCCGGATTCGCAGCCGGGGAAGAATCCGGCGCGGCATATCAAAGTGGATTCAATGGAGCTGGCGGCCACGGGCCGGTTGGGCTCGATGCTCAATGTGGTGGGAGCGGCGCGGACCAACAATTTTCAGCGCGCGGCCGTTGAGAAGAGCCGGCTCCATATTCCGTTGCTCTTTGGCGCGGATATTCTTCATGGCTACCGGACGATCTATCCAATCCCCCTTGGGCTTGCTGCCACGTTCGATCCGAAGATCGTTCAGGCAGTTTCGCGCATCTCTGCCGAGGAAGCCACGACTGCGGGAGTTCGCTGGTTCTACTCGCCCATGGTGGATATATCGCGCGATCCGCGCTGGGGGCGCACGCAGGAGGGCGCTGGTGAGGATGCCTATCTTGGGGCAGCCATGGCGCGGGCCTACATCGCGGGCTATCAAGGCAGCGATCTCTCTCACGGCGACAGCGTGGCTGCGAGCGTGAAGCACTTTGCGGCCTACGGAGCAGCCGAGGCTGGCAAAGAATACAACACAACGGATATGTCGCTGAGCCGTCTCGAACAGTTTTATCTGCCGCCGTATAAGGCAGCGGTTCAGGCAGGCGCAGCGACCATCATGAGTGCATTCAACGCGCTGAATGGCGTGCCCTCGACTGCGAATCCATTTTTGCTGCAGGATGTATTACGCAGACAATGGGGCTTCAACGGATTTGTCGTAAGCGATTACACCGCAGTGATGGAACTCCAAAATCACGGCATCGCATTGGACGCTGCCACTGCAACCCGCAAGGCCTTTCTTGCGGGCGTGAACATCGATATGATGTCGCACGAATACGACACGGAGCTTCCGGAACTAATCCGCAGCAGCAAGGTCCCAATTGCGGCGATCGACGAAGCGGTGCGCGAGGTGTTGCGCGTCAAGTTCGCTCTGGGCTTGTTCGACCATCCCTACCCGCAGAGCAGTGAGGTGACGGCGGCTGTGGCAGCACACCGGCCCATCGTTCGGCAAGCCGCAGAGGAGTCGCTGGTCCTGTTGCAGAACGAGCCCTTTCAAAACAGTGAAGCAGTTCTGCCGCTTTCCGCAGGGCCAAAGCAGATTGCCCTGATAGGACCACTTGCCGATAACTCGCAGGAGATGATTGGGAACTGGGGCGATGGTTCACGGAATCCCGATGTCATCACTCTGAAAGACGCGCTAGAGTTGCGAGCGAAGCAAAACGGGGGCTCTGTCACCTATGTGCAGGGAACCGAGATCTCCGGCACATCGCAGGCGGGCTTTGATGATGCGATCGCTGCAGCCCGGAAGGCTGACGTGGTCGTGATGGCCCTCGGCGAGTCGAGCGAGATGAGCGGGGAGGCCGGATCGCGCGCGCATCTGGATTTGCCGGGCAACCAGGAACAGCTTCTCGAAGCGATAGCCGGCACGGGGCGTCCGATCGTTCTGTTGGTCTGCTCTGGACGGCCGCTTGTACTGAACTGGGCAGCCGAACATATCCCTGCCATTCTGGAGGCTTGGTTCCCTGGCACTGAGGCCGGCAATGCGATTGCAAACGTGCTGTTTGGCGATGTCGCTCCGAGTGGGAAGCTGCCGATGAGCTTTCCCCGCGCCGTCGGACAAGAGCCTCTCTACTACAATTCTTTCCCTACCGGAAGGCCTGAAGTGACCTCCGACGCAACGAAGGCTTCCGCCTCTGACAGTCGCTTTGTTTCCCGGTATATTGACGTGCCCAACGACGCGCTGTTTCCGTTCGGTTACGGACTCAGCTACTCGGACTTTGGCTATTCCGGAGTCCGCCTCTCGCGTTCCTCTGTGCCCCTCAAGGAGGCAGAGCAGAGAAGCCGCGAGAACATCATTACTGCGACAGCGACGGTGAGGAACACCGGCAATCGCACAGCCACCGAAGTGGTGCAATGCTATGTGCGCAATCTGGGAGCCAGCCTGGAACAGCCTGTGCGCAGTCTGCAGGGCTTCGCGCGAGTAACGCTGAAGCCCGGCGAATCCAGAGAAGTATCCTTCCCGCTGGGTTTTGACGAGTTGTCTTTCTACACCAACGCGGGGCAAGCCGTTATCGAGCCGACGCACTACACTGTGTGGATTGGCGGAAGCTCGCTGGCCACAGAACATGCGGACTTCGACGTGACTCCGTGATGAGAGGCTGAACCAGGTTGCTCATGCGCAAGAATGCCTCATTTCTGTTTCCTGGCCGGCGGCGCGTTCTGGCGGGGCTTCTGAGCAGCTTGGCGGGTTCATTCGTGCCGTGCAGAATGCTGTATGGCGCGGCGCCGGCCTCATCGCAATCCGGCGCTGCGGCAACAGGCTCTTCCGGACCCTCCACGATTCGATTCGAGGAGGTGGCGGCGAAGTCCGGCCTGCACTTCACGACCAGGAACTGCGCGACCCCAAACAAGAACCAGATTGAGACGATGCTTGCCGGCGTTGCCCTGCTAGACTACGACGGCGATGGTTACCTCGACGTGTATCTGGTGAATGGCGCAGAGATTCCGTCGCTTGAGAAGACATCGCCTGCATTTTGGAATCGGCTCTTTCACAACAATGGCGATGGAACCTTTACCGATGTAACGGAAAAGGCCGGCGTGGCCGGCGCGGGTTATGGCATGGGAGTGGCCGTGGGTGACTACGACAACGACGGCCGGCCGGACCTCTTTCTCGCCAGCGTGACGGGCAATCAGCTCTTCCACAACAACGGTGACGGCACATTTACCGATGTCACGGTAAAGGCGGGCATTGGCGGCGCGATGCACAATGGCAGGAAGATGTGGTCGGTTGGCGCGGGCTGGTTCGACTACAACAGGGACGGGCTGCTGGACCTGTTCGTCGTCAACTATTGTCAATGGGAGGTCAACAAAGATCCGTATTGCGCGCTGAAAGAGGGGCTTCGCGCTTACTGCCATCCAAATAAGTACGGTCCGCTCTTCAACACGCTGTATCGCAACAACGGCGACGGGACCTTTACAGATGTGTCTCACGAGACGGGGATTGACGCGTACTGGGGAAAGGGCATGAGCGTCAGCTTTGCCGATTACGATGGCGACGGCTTTCTCGACGCGTTTGTCACGAATGACACGACTCCGAATTTTCTCTTTCACAATGTGGGTGGCAAGCGGTTTGAGGAAGTCGCAGTCGCCGCTGGGGTTGCGTACTCACCTGATGGCAATGCGCTCTCCAGTATGGGTTCTGATTTTCGCGACGTGAACAACGACGGCAGGCCGGACATCTGGCACACAGCCGTCGAGCACGAGGATTTCCCTCTATATCTGAATCAGGGCAAGGGGCTCTTTCTCGACAGCACCTTCCCGAGCGGTCTTGGCATGCTCACCAATCACATGACGGGATGGAGCAATGGCATCTTTGATTTTGATAATGACGGATGGAAGGATCTATTCGTAGCGCGTGCAAATGTGATGGACAACATTCACGAGGCGATTCCTGCCGAGATGTATCCAGAGCCGAACTCCATCTTCCGCAACCTGGGGAACGGCAAATTCGAAGAGGTGGGGAATCTGGCGGGTCCGGACTTTCAGATTCCGGGAGCGCATCGCGGCGTGGCCTTTGGCGACATCGACAACGATGGACGGATCGATGCAGTGGTGACTTCCCTCGATGGGCAGGTCAAGCTTTTTCGCAATGTGACGCAGAGCGGCCATCACTGGATTCTGCTGCGGCTGGTGGGCACAAAGAGCAACCGGATGGGGCTTGGCGCGCAGGTTCGCCTCACGACGGACGACGGAAAGACGCAATGGAATCAGGCCACGACGGCAGTGGGCTATGCGTGCTCCAGCGATCCGCGGGTCCACTTCGGACTAGGCAGTAGCAGCATGATTCGAGAGCTCGAAGTTGTGTGGCCGAGCGGCATCCGGCAATTGCTGCGCGACGTCAAAGCCGACCAGATCCTCACCATCGAAGAACCGCGAAACCAAGTCTCTCCGTAAGCCTCCATCGTCCGGCATATACAGCTACTGCTTCCCTGATTGGGGAGCTTCGGCAACAGTCGCAAGGGGAAACTCCTCGCTAGGCTGACCCTCCGTCGCGTGTGGTTGGTTTGCTGCCCATTGCTTCAAGCGAGCGAATTCAGCGCGCGCCTTTATCGCGTCCTGCGTACGTCCGACATGCTCGTAGGCGAAACCCAGCGACCAATCAATCTTTGCATCGCTGGAGAATGCTTTCCTGGCGGCTTCAAGATGCGGAATCGCTCCCCGGTAGTCGCCCGTGTCGAGCAGGAGCAAACCCAGGAAATAGTGCGCCAGTGGAGCCCGCGGCGCAATTTCGAGGGCTTGCCGGGCATAAGGGATTCCCGCGGCGGAATCCACCTTGTATTCCGCGGCAGCGATCCAAAGTCGCGCCAACACATCGTCTGGATGCTCCGCAATCTCCTGCTTGAAGGCCGCAATCGCGCCGGGGAGGTCGCGCGCCTCAAGTAGAAATCTTCCATCGGCATAGTGGAGAAGCGGAAAGTGCGGGTTTTGCGTGAGGGCATCATCGTATTCGCGTCTTGCCTTATCGTATTCATTCGCGGCAGAGAGACACGCGCCACGCCCGATGTGCTGCACCAGGTCGCCATCCGGCGTACTCTTGGGCGGCGGAGTTTTGCTGTTGATGTGCAGCATGACCATTCCGAAGATTTGAGCGAGGTCGGAGCTTCTCACCCCGCTCAGGCAGAGCGAAGAGAGCGCCATGCTTGCCTGCTCATATCGGCTTGCTCGCTGCAGCAGGATGCCCTCGTGATAGAGAACCACTTGGCGCAACTGCGGATCTTGCTCCATTCCAAGTTCTCTGCTGGCTTCAATCTCGTTGAGCGCCGCATTGTCCTGGCCGAGCTCGAACTCACAGAGGCCAAGCATGGCGCGCGCCGTGCCGTATTTTGGATCGAGTGCGGCTGCTCTCTTGAATTCATCTGCGGCAGCCCTATAGTGACCCTCCTGGTAGTCGATTTCGCCTAATGACCACCAGCCTTCAAGCCAACCGGGATTGAGGGTAAGCGCCTTTCGAAAAAGTGGTACGGCTTGATCAAGGTGGTTGGCATTTTGAGCGGCTGTGGCCTGCGCGGCCAAACTCTGAAAGGCCGCCGTAGCGTGCTGTGTGGGGCGGGCCGGGCCGGATGCTCCCTGCGCGCTTACTCCTGCGCAATACACAAAAACCACTGCGGCCATGGCGCACAACGCAGCCGCATTCAATCTCCGCACGCGCTCTCGTCTCCATTCGAACATGCTTTTAGGCGATGAACAGATCATTCCTTGCTGTTCAGGATATATAAAAAAGTGGGGCGCATGGCGCGCCCCACTTGCCAGACATTGTTGAAGGTTTAGAAGCTGAACCGCATCTGGATCTGCGCGGTTCTGCTGCCCAGGGCACCATTTGCAACGCCGAAATCGCCGTTGACGCTCTTGATGGTTCCATCCGGGTTCACTGTGCCCAGAACGTTATCGATTCCCCCGCCACCACCGCCTTGCTGTGATCCGCCATTGATGTTGGTCTTGTTGAACAGGTTATAAACATCGGCGCGGAACGAGAGACCAGCTGCCTCGCCCAGCAGCTTCATGCTCGGGAGGCCAAAGTTCTTCGTCAAGCTCATGTCGATGTCGTTGTAGTGCGGACCGGCAAGGGAGTTGCGCCGAATCCCGGCCTGAGGCACAGGGCCAACTGCAGGGAAGGGCGTCGTAACAGGTGTATTGGTTGGTCCTTTGAAGAATGTGGTTCCGTTTCCAGCATAATTGGGGTTCACGCCTCCAAATCCCTCAAAGGCATGGTTCGAGGTGCTCTTGCCTGCGCCACCCAGATACTGTGCCGGGCGGATTTGCCCGTAGCCGCAGGTATTGCAGTAGAGGCTGCCCCCGACGATGTTATAAATCGGATTCCAGGGGAAACCTGTATTCCAGTTCAGGACTCCGCCCAACGTCCATCCTCCGGCGATCTTTTCCACCATGTCATTGTTATGGGAGATCACCGGAGACCAAAGGCCGAACAGCTTGAAGGCATCTCGCACGTCGTAATCGGAGCGCCCATAAGCCGCATGTACATCGTAGGGATAGGGATCTTCTTCGTAAGGACCGGAGTTCGTGTCCATGGACCGGGCAAAGGTGTACTGCCCCTCAGCCTGGAAGTGATCGCTGAATTTGTGCTGGAGCGTTGCGATCAGGGCGTTGAAATTGGCACTTCCCTGGTTTCCATAGAAGTCGACTGAGGTGATGCTCGGATTCAAAGCTACGCCATTGGCTGCCGCAACCGCATTCCAGTTATTCTGGATAATCAGATGCTCCGTCCGGCTACCCTGGTAACCCAGTGTCGCCACCATATTCTGCGAGAACTGATAGTCCGTCTCCAGAGAATAGTGGTAATTGGTGATGGTTTTGAGGTTGGCCGGGAAGGCTGTAACGGTCGTCGTGCCGCTCGCTGGCAGATTCGCGCTGTTGAACTTGACGATGGTAGCAGGATTCGACGGATAGCCAAACAGATTGGTCGGGCTCGATGAGGTGGCGTAAAGAATGCCGTTGCCGGCGCAGGTGGGATTGGTGGTAAAGGTCGCATACGCGCAAGTAAAGCCGGGTTGGATTCCATTGGGTGGATTACTCCAGCCGTTGGCGGTGATGGCGATCTCGTTCTGGTTATAGCCTATGCCGAAGCCACCGCGCATCACGACCTTGTCGTTGAACTTTGCCGGCGACCACGAGAAGCCGACCTGTGGTCCCCAGTTGGTCTTTTGTGACGATTGCAGATTGCCGCCAACCCGAACGGACATGCCGGTCAAGGGATTGGATCCGGGGCCGAACTGGACTACGCCGAGGTTATTCTCCTTTGAATAGAACCCTCCAAAATAGGACCAGCGCAGGCCGAGGTTCACCGTCAGGTTGGGACGGACCTTGTAATCGTCCTGCACAAAGAATCCTGAAACGCTGGTGCGTTCATCCAGACGCTCCATCGTCGGCGTGCCTGTTGAGGTATTGAAAAAGGCGCCGCCCTGGCTATAGGGCGCATCGTTCGCAAAATCCCAGAGATTGTGAAAACCATAAGCCGGGATCGAAGCCCAGGGCGCATCGCTCAGATAGTAGAGACGCGTAACATCGCCACCGGTTCTGATATTGTGACGGCCCAGCACCTTGGTGAGGGTGTCCTTGTAGTCATAGGTCCACTGATCCAGGAGACTGGGGCTAACCGCGCCAAGGCTCTGCACGCTTCCCGTTCCAATGCTGTCGAAGTTGGCTGTGGTCAATCCAAAGGGCGCCTGCGGATTGGTCGAGATTTCATTCCAGCGCCAGCCAGCTGCGTTGGCCCTAGCTTCGTTGAGGAGTGTCGGACTAAATGTGTGGTTCCAGATCAACGCAAAGGCATTGTTGATCTGCGAGTGGTGCC
>JBBIVH010000001.1:29272-47810 GCA_037439805.1 Acidobacteriaceae bacterium | reverse complement strand
TTTCTTCATGACGGCGAAAAGAGTACATTCCGCTTTATGGAATTGCAAGCCCGACATCCGGGATTATTTCAGCACACTCGCGGATGACGCCGGAGCCGGAGCGAGGATGCGATAGCTGCCGGAGGAGACTTCGATGCGGAGACTGGCCCGGTCTTCGTGCAGTGAGAGCACGCCTTCGGCTACGGAAGCGGCGTTGCCGTTGACGGTGACGGACTGAGTATCGGTGGTTTCGAGCTCGATGGAGGCGGTGGAGTTGGCGGGGACGGAGAAGTCGTAGGCGACCTGCGATCCGATCCGACGCCAGTCGCTCACGATGGGGCCGAGCGACGAGAGGTAGCGGGTATGCACCCAGTCGACGCCGGGGAGCACGGCGGGGTGCAGGGTGATCTGATCCGTGGGGGGCAGGGCGCGATTGACTTCAATGCCGCCCAGGCCGCGATAGAACCACTCTTCCGCGTCGCCAAGCATGAAGTGATCCTGTGAGCTGAGGGGATTGGCGTCCCATGCTTCAGTGAGTGACGTGGCGCCCTGGTTCAACTGGTAGCCGTAGCTGGGCGCGTCCGTGCGCTGGAGCATGTCGAGGAGCACATCGGAACGACCGCTCTGGATGAGCGCGTCGACGACGTAATGGAAGCCGATGTCACCGGCGGTGACGTGATTCTGGTGGGCGCGGATGTCGCCGACGAGAGCGGCGAGCACGGGTGCGCTTTCGTCGGCTGGAACCATGCCGAGCGCGAGGGGCATGGCCTGCGCGGTCTGGCTTCCCTTGTCGTAGCGATGCTGTGCGGGGCGAAAGAAGCGCGCGTTGAAGGCATCGCGGACGCGCTCTGCCTGCTGACGGTACTGCGCGCTCTCGTCAAGCTGACCGAGCAGAGCGGCTGTGCGTTCGAGGACGCGGAGGTCCTGATAGTAGGTGGCTGTGGCGGTGAGGCCCATGGTGGTGAGCTTGGAGTAGCCGGGCGCGCCGGGGCCGATGTCGTACCAGTCGCCGAGACCGTAGGCGATGATGTTGCCGCTGGCGCGGGTGGCGAGATAGGCGACGTAGCGGCGCATCACGTCATACTGGCCGCGCAGGAAGCTGAGGTCGCCGGTGCGCTCGTAGACGTACCACGGCGCGAGGACGGCGGCGCTGCCCCACTCCGGCGAGTCATCGAAGACGCCGTATTTCGGGCCGAAGACGACGTACTGCGGCGCGATCTCGGGCACCATACCGTCCTGATCGCCGCCGGTCCTTTGCGTGTCGGCGATGTTGCGCGCGGTGGCGGCGTAGAGGCCGGCGAAGTCGAAGTCGTAGAGCATGGACGGCGCCATGAGGTGCGTTTCTTCGAGCCAGCCGAGCTTTTCACGATGCGGACAGTCGGTGAAGAGGCTGACGGCGTTGTTCTCAATAGCGCGGAGGATGAGGGTGTGGATGCGGTTCAGCAACTCGTCGGACGAGCTGAAGCTGCCCACCTGCGGCGATGAGGTGTGAACGGCCTGGCCCTGCAGCGCAAGGATGCGCGGCGGTTGCGCGGAGCTGTGGGCGGCTGTGGTCTCCACCTGCACGTAGCGGAAGCCGTAGTAGCTGAAGCGCGGATGCCAGCGCTCGATGCCCGCGCCGCGCAGCGTGTAAGTGAACCACTGCGGGCGGCCGGAGCTGCGCTGGGTGACGCGGCCGGTTGAGTCGAGCAGCTCGCCGGGAATGAGCTTGACGCTGGAGCCTGCCGGGCCGGTGATGCGAATCGCGAGCCATCCGGCGAAGTTCTGGCCGAGGTCATAGACGGTGATGCCGGGCGCGGGATGTGTGACGCGGACGGGCGCGTAGACATGCATCACGCGGATGGGCGGAGCGAGTTCCGGAGTGAGCGCGCCACCGGGTCCGTCGACGACCGCAGCGAGGCTCCAGTCCGCATCACGGAATCCGGGGAGGTCCCATCCGGTGGGTTCGCGGCGGGCGTCGAAGTCTTCTCCGCCGTAGGTGGAGGAGAAGACGATGGGGCCGGAGTGCGTCTTCCAGGAGCTGTCGCTGACGATTTCGATGTGGCCACCGTCGGCCATGGTGAGGTCGAGCTGCACGATGCATTTGGGCGGGCCGAAGGAGCCGGTGAACTTGGTGTAGCGGCCCGGCGTTTGCAGGACGCGATACATGCCGTTGCCGAGCAGCACGCCGAGGACGTTTTCACCGGAGTGGAGGCGGGCGGTGACGTCGTAGGCGTCGTAGGCGATGGTTTTGCGGTAGTTGGTCCAGCCGGGTGTCAGGAGGTCGCCGGAAATTTTTAAGCCGTTGATGCGGAGCTCATCCTGGCCGAGGCCGGAGGCGTAGAGCATGGCGCGG
This sequence comes from Acidobacteriaceae bacterium, assembly GCA_037439805.1. GTDB lineage: Bacteria > Acidobacteriota > Terriglobia > Terriglobales > Acidobacteriaceae > Telmatobacter. Next base: position 45,496 of record JBBIVH010000001.1, on the reverse strand, counting down.
CGCACGGACCCGTGGAGGAGAAAGCTCCTGCGGAAGAGCGGCATGGGCGCGGTGTCGGATGGGGTGACGGAGTCGGCAAGCTGGGTTTCTGCAATCCAGGCCGCATGCCAGATCGGGGCTTGGCTCCAGCGGGCCCACGCGCTCCATGGGGTCGGCTGGCCCTGCTCGTCCCACACGCGGACGCGCCATGCATAAGCTTCGCCGGGCGTGAGGTCCGGGCCTGCATAGGGGATCTCTGAGGTCGCGCGGCTCTGGACGGCTCCGGAGTCCCAGAGAACCGGAGAGTGCGCCGGGCCGGAGCCTGTGCTGACCTGGATTTGATAGGCGGTTTGAGCGACACCATGAAGGGCTGGATCGGTGGCTGAGAGCTGCCAGGAAAAGTCGGGGTGGCTGGATGCGACGGCGAGCGGAGCAGGGGTTCCGGCGCAGCGCAGCTCAATGGGCGCGGCGAGATGAGAGGCGTTTTGCGAGCCAGCCGCTTCAGCGATTCTGCAAAGGCTGATTGGGAGGAATGTAAATAAAACAAAATAAGCCAGATGGAAGGACAGGGGCTTGGGTTGGCGGAGGTTCCTTCGATGCCGGAGTAGGGAGCGGGATGGAGCGACGGGAGTCATGCAGGATGGTGATAGCGCATTGAAGCGGCGCGAGGCAAGGCGAATGGAACAAACGAGAAGAAATCTGCGTAGAGGCCACCATGCAATGCGCGGGTACATTAAGCTGGAGCGGCATGGGTTTATGGGCGCCGGGGGACAGCAAACGGGGGCGCCGCGAGACCCGCGATGCGGGCGGCATTCTTCCGCCCAAGGACAATCCCGCCGGCCGGGCAGGTGTGACGCCGACGACTCGCGCGACGAGCGAGGAGGTGAGACCGCTGGAGCTCGACTGGTCCCAGATTGTCCGCCGCTGCATGGACGGAGATTCCGGCGCATGGGCTGAGCTGGTCCGCAGCCACCATCGGCGTGTGTATGGACTCTGCTACCGGTTTACCGGCAACTCTGCGGATGCGGAGGACATGACGCAGGATGTCTTCCTGAAGATCTATTCGAACCTGGCGAGCTTTGACGGATCGCGCGGCAGCCTGCAGGTTTGGATTACGACGATGACGCGCAACCTGCTGGTGGACAACTTCCGCCGCACGAAGAATCAGCGGCTCACGAGCTCGCTGGATGAGGAACGCGAGGACAGCGATCTGCGGCCGATGGACCGGCTGATGGCGGGCGGCCCCACGCCGCACGAGATCGCGGCGCAGAAGGAGCTGGCGAAGATGGTGCAAGAGGCGCTGGCGTGCGTCTCGCCGGAGCTGCGCGAGGCCGTGATTCTGCGCGACCTGCAGGATTTGGATTACAAAGAGATTGCCCAGGTGCTGGGAATACCCGAAGGTACCGTGAAATCGCGGATCAGCCGGGGCCGCGCGGAACTGGCGCGGCTGCTGGAGCGTAATCAACGGGAGGTGATGTAGTCATGGCAGACCGGAGTCACATTCCGAATTCTCCAGCCTGCGGGCAGTGGGAGACGCTGCTGGCGGACGCGCTGGATGGGCTGCTGACGCCTGAGGATCAGGCCACGTTCGATGCCCATATGGCGGTTTGCCCGGCATGCACGGCGCTGTATCAGGAGGCGCGCCGCGGCCGCGAATGGCTGGGTTATCTCTCGAGCGAGCCGGAGATTCCGGCGGGACTGCTGGACAGGATACTGGCGCAGACGGGGCCGGGTCAGGTGGCGGGCTACGGGCTGGTGACGAGCCATGGAGCCGTTGTTCCGGCGGTTCCCGCATGGCAGCGGCCGGGGCCGATGGGCTTTGTGCGGCGGTTTGCCGAGCCGCGGCTGCTGATGACGGCGGCGATGATGTTCTTCTCGATTGCGCTGACGCTGAATCTGACGGGCGTGCGGCTGGCGGACCTGCGGCTGGCGAATCTGCGGCCGAGCGCGCTGCGATCCTTTATGGAACGGCGGCTGACGATGGCGTCGACGCCGATTATCCGCTACTACGATCATTTGCGGCTGGTGTACGAGGTGGAATCGAGCATGCGTGAGCTGCGCAGGACCTCGCAAAACGAGGACCAGGAGCAGTCGCAGCCTTCCACCAGCCAGCCGGCGACTCCGGGCGAATCGAAGCAGAGTCCGATGAAGAAGGATGGAGGCACGCGCGTGGAGCCTCCCCAGCAGTCGGGCACCCCGGCGATGACTGATTCACTGGAATATCTTGAGACCTCACTCACACTGCAGGATCGGCCCGTGCACCATGGCGGCTCCGCGACGGCAAGATGGGAAAGGAGCAACGATGGATTGCGTCAATCATAGCGGTGTAACAGCAACAGCCTTTTGCCAGAATTGCGGCAAGGCACTGTGCGCGGCGTGTACCCGCACGACGGCGACGGGGCAGGTGCTCTGCGAGCCTTGCCTGATGGCGTGGCAGAGCATGCAGCAGCCGTTTACGGCGGCGGCTGCGGGCGCGCCCAGCCCGGTGGCCGCGGGAGTGCTGGGTCTTATCCCCGGCGTCGGCGCGATGTACAACGGTCAGTTCTTCAAGGGCCTGATTCACGTGGCCATCTTTGCCGTGCTGGTGAGCATATCGAGCCGGTTTGGCATCTTCGGGATCTTCATTGGGGCATGGGTCCTGTATCAGGCGTTTGAGGCGTATCACACGGCTGTGGCGCGCAGAGACGGACTGCCGATACCGGATCCGCTGGGTCTGAACGAGATTGGCAACTGGCTCAGCCCCGGCTCGCACAACCGTGCTCCGTATCCCGGCGCAACGGGAGCAGGCGCAACGGGGACAGGGCCGGCTGCAGGGCCCGGAGGCGCAGCGCCCTTCGCCGGTGGATACGCGCCGCCAGCCGCCAGCACGGCGCCGCCGCAGTACGCGCCTTATTCGCAGCCCGGGTATCCGGGGTACGGCGACCCGGCAATGCCGCCGGTTCCGCCTGTCCCGCCCATGCCGCCTGTCCCGCCGGTGCACTGGCGGCGCAGAGAGCCGATCTTCGCGGTCATTCTGGTTGGCTTCGGGCTGGTCCTGCTGCTGAACCAGATTGGGATTGTGACGGAGCGCGCGTTTGACTTTCTGTGGCCGCTGGCGCTGATCGGCTTTGGAGGGTGGTTGATTGTGCGGCGCATGGGAGACGTGAAAGGGGGAGGCCAATGAATCGCTACATTCTGATTCGGCGACTGAAGGGACCAGCGATTCTGCTGCTGATCGGCACCATTGCATTGCTGCACCAGGCGGGGCTGGCAAGCTGGCATCTGTTTGTGCCGTTGCTGTTCATTGTCCTTGGTGTGCTGCTGCTGGCCGAGCGCGCCGTGCTGGCCACGATGGAAGATCCATCGCAGTACGGCGGGATGTACCCAGGCCAGGGAGCTGGGCCGTATCCGGGGCAGCCGTGGGGCTCGTATGGGAGCACGCCGAATCCGCAGGCAGGCGCGCCGTCGGCCCCAGGTGGCTCGATTGTTCCGTCCGGCACGCAGAACTTCGGTCCGGGTTCGGGTCAGGGTCCACAGGGAGGCCAGTCATGAGCAGTGTGCCTCCCACCCCACCCCCCGGAGCGCCGCCGCCTCCGTACGATCCGCGCTTTCAGTGGCTTGCCTATCGCGAGCAGCAGAAGGCGGCGTGGCGAGCGCAGCGTAATGCGATGCGCGCCCAGCGCGAGGCATGGCGAGCCAACAGCGTCAGCGTCTATGGTCCGCGGGTTCCGTCGCTGGTGGGTCCCGTGATTCTGATCGGCATCGGCATTGTGGGCCTGCTGCTCTACACCGGTCACATGGATGCGGGGCACTTCTGGGCGTGGTATGGGCACTGGTGGCCGCTTCTGCTGATCTTTGCAGGACTGGCGCTGCTGGCCGAGTGGGCGGTTGATGCGCGCCGCTCGACTCCAGTTCGCCGCAGCCATGGATTTATCGGGCCTTTGGTATTTCTTGCGTTCGTGGGGGTGGCGGCTGCGGGATGGAACCACTGGGGGCCGCTGCGTGCGCAATGGGGCAACAACAACGACAACTTCTTTAACTTTCTGGGCCTGCCCGAGCACGATCAGGATCAGCAGGTTATCAACATGCAGATTCCTGCGAATGCCGCGGTGCAGATTGAAAATCCGCGCGGCGACGTGAGCGTGACCGCGGGCGATGGAGACAGTCTGCAGGTGCAGGCGCACCAGGTGGCGTTTGCCGGCTCGGATGAGGTCGCGAAGAAGGTCTTTGAGGCCGAGGCGGCGCATGTGACCGTAAGCGGCAACGCAGTCGTCATCCAAACGCAGGGCAACGACAAGGGGCGCATGAACCTTGTGATTGCGCTGCCCAAGAGCGCCCACGTGCAACTGAACGCGGGGCACGGCGATGTGTCGGCGGCGGGGCTTGGCAACGGACTGGATGCGAGCGTCGGTCATGGCGACGTGCAACTGAATGCCATCACCGGGTCCGTGCAGATGCGTTTCACCGGCGGGCGCGGCGATTTTTCTGCTCACCAGATGAACGGCGACCTGACGGCGAGCGGCAACTGCAACGATCTGACGCTCTCCGGCATCAAGGGCAAGGTGGCGATGAACGGCGATCTTTTTGGAGATGTACATATCGAAGATATCGCCGGGCCGGTTCACGTCCACACATCCATTACAGAGATTGATCTCGGCGCGCTGCCGGGCGACCTGACGCTGGACTCCGACAACCTGCATGTGGCCGACGCCAAGGGCGAGGTGCATGTGACCACGCGGGCGAAAGACGTGGACATGAGCCAGATCGCCGGCGATACGTCCGTGAGCGATTCGCGCGGCAATATCCATGTCGAGATGGCCGGAAACTTCAACCTGGACGCGCACAACGGCAAGGGCGATGTGGAGGTGGCGTTGCCAGAGAATGCTTCAGCGACTGTGAACGGCCACACGCAGAATGGCGATATTGTGTCCGATTTTCCGCTGACCATCAGCGGCGATGAGAGCAAGAGCGTCTCCGGATCGATCGGCAGCGGCAAGGCCAGGATTGCGCTGAGCGCGGATGTGGGCGACCTGCGGATCAGGAAGGGCGAGGCCGGGATTGCGCCTCCGGCGCCTGCGCCAGTGAACCCGCCCGCGCCCCCGAACGCGCCGCATCTGAAGGCGCCTCGCGGCGACTCGGAACACACAGTCACGCAATGAGGCAGGAGCGGACCGGGTGCGCAGGGTAGCGCGCGCAGCCGGTCTGTCCTGTTGTTTCCGCGATGCAGTGTGCGGCCGGTTCAGACCAGCGACTGAAGCTGATCGGGTGCGGCTACAGTGAGGATGCCGTCTTCAATCGCGATCCAACCGTCTTTACGGAACTGGCTGAGGGTGCGCGTGACCGTTTCGCGCGTGGTGCAGGCCATGGACGCAATCTCTTCATGCGTGAGCAGCAGCGGGAAGCGGTAGCTGCCTTCTGGCAGATGTTCGCCGATCTGATGGGCCAGCTCAAGGAGCAGGCGGGCGAGGCGGGCGGCAACGGTCTCAGTGAGGGCGATGCGGCAGGCATCCTGCAGGGCGAAGCGGTACTCCTGGCAGATGCATTGCACGGCGCGCATCTGCGCTTCCTTGTGCGAGCGCAGGAATTCCATGAAGCGGTCCCGCTCGACGGGACGAAGCTGGGCGGGCGTCAGTGACTCCGCGGAAACCTCATGCACGCCGTGGGAGAGAACCGCGTACAGGCCGAGCATTGAACCTGGTCCGGCGACGCGGACGATCATCTGGCGGTCATGGGGCCGGCCGGCCGTGAGCTTGAGATACCCGCTGCAGATCAGATAGAGACAGCGCGCATCCTCACCCTGAGTGAAGAGCGAGGCCTGAGCGGGCAGAGAAATGGTTGAGGTTGCCAGCTCCAGGTCGGCCAGGACCGCGCTACCCAGCGAGCAAAACCATCCGGGACGCCGGTTGGAGCACGCCGCGCACCCGACGGGCACCTGTCGATGAAGTTGCCGCTGACGCTTCTGCTGGACCCCTTCAGGAGTCACCAAGTCCGCCATGGTCCTGCCCCGTCTTTCGCCTAAAGGCATCCATCCTCCTCCACTTCGCCGCGTTCCCAGACAGCGAACCAGCGAAGGAGAAGCAGCCTCGGTCTTCGGGAATAAGACTTTCGCTGCAAACAGTTTCTGACATATCCGTCGATGAGGATGTGACGTGCCTCACGTATCTTCAGGCGCAGCTGGCGTGGGAGCCGCAATTTCCGCCGGAGAGAAAAATCCGGCCGATGTACCGCTATCTGGAAGGAGCGGGGCTGAGCGGTGCGAAAACGGTACTTTCGATGACGGATTGTTCACCTGCGTGATGAGGGTCACCGCAGCAATCCGAGTCCCTCACTAGGATTCAGCGCATGAGGTGACGCTCCACACATCGTGATCCTCATGAGCGGCAAGGCGAACGATCGATCCGCATTCTTACGTTGTGATGCTGAACGGGAACCTGCAAGCCGGCCGAGCTGCTCATCGGACATAACACAGGAGCGGCCAAGGTGGTACCAGATGCATAGAGATGGGCCAGTAAGGCGAGTACATATTCATGCGGTACCGGAGAACAAGCCGGGGCTGCGAGGCTGTTTGATGCTGTTGCTGGGGGCGATTGCGCTGTGCGTCCCGGCGATGGCGGCACCTGCGAATGGCGCGAAACCCGCCAGTACGCAGACCACGCAAGCCAAGTCTGCTGACTTTGTGGGCGCAGAGACGTGCGCGACCTGCCACGAGGAGCAGTCGAAGAACTTTGCATTCAATCCTCACACGCGGCTTGCTCAGCAGCACGACGGCTCCGCCGTCACGTGCGAGGATTGCCACGGAGCCGGCAAGGCGCACGTCGATTCCGGCGGCGACAAGAGCAAGATCTTCAATCCGAAGCAGGGACTGGCGAAGGATGTCGACGCGAAGTGCCTGGGCTGCCACGCGGGCACGCATGCCAATTTTGACCGCTCACCGCACGCAAAGGCGAACGTGAGCTGCGTGAGCTGCCACAGCGTGCACAACAGCAAGGCGCCAGAGCATCTGCTGAAGGCCTCGCAGCCAGAGCTGTGCTTCCAGTGCCACAACGATGTGAAGCCATCGTTTGACATGCCGTTCCACCACAAGGTGAACGAAGGGCTGATTCAGTGCAGTGACTGCCACAATGTGCATGGCACATTCCAGGCCAACAACCTTCGGACAACTGCGGATCAGAACGCGGTCTGCACCAAGTGCCACACCGAGACGCGTGGGCCGTTCGTGTTTGAACACGCACCGGTCCGGGCCGAGGGATGCATGTCCTGCCACACTCCACATGGCTCGCAGAACGCGCGACTGCTGAACATGCCGTCGATCGCCACACTCTGCAATCAGTGCCATAGCCCGGTTGCCGCCGCAACGGTACACGGGATGGGTGCGGGTTCTTCGACGATTACGCCGTGTATCGACTGCCACACGATGATCCACGGGTCGAACCTGAGCCAGGCGTTTATCCGGTAACGGACTGGCAGCTGACATCGATGGATGTCACGGTCCGGGTCCCAGAGCGATTTCGCGGTGCATCGCGAAGTCTCGAGGCGCGCAAAGGTTATTCAAATGAGGCTTCATATGGAGAACATAGGCTTTTTATTCAGGCTGTTCCGACAACATCTCTCTTCTGCGCCACACCGGCACATCGCCGGGTGTGGGGCGTCCGCCTTGCTGCTGATGGCAGCCGGCGTCGCGGTTGCCCAGCTCCCGATGCCGATTTCACAGATGTCCATTCCAGACGGCTACAGAGCGCATCAATCGGTCGATATGGGTGGACGCATGGCGAACATGGTGGGCAGTCCGGCCATGTACAGCACGATGGTCAATCTGCAATCCGGTCCGCGCATGCTGGGTGAGAGTTTTGACATGCACGCGGTTCCGGGAAAGAAACATACGCTGGTCGACGACGTCCAGGCCTTCGGCAGCGGCTTCGGCGGGGATCCGAACAACTTTGCCAAGCTGAACCTCTCCAAGGGCAAGGTCTACGAGTTCTCGGGTTTGTTCCGCCGCGACCGTCAATATTTTGACTACGACCTGCTCGGCAATCCGAACGTCGTCGCCGGGAAGATGCCGATTGGGCCCTCCAACGCTCCAACGGGCTATATTCCATGGCAGCAGGTGAACCAATCGACGGTGTTGTTCAATACAGTTCGCCGGATGACCGACACGAATGTCTCGCTGTTTCCGGTTTCAAAGCTGACGTATCGCTTTGGATATTCGAAGAATACGTTTGAAGGTCCGACACTCAGCCCAAGCTATTCCATCGCCAAGTACGACGCTCTGTTGGAACAATATCAGCGCAATAATACGGACACATTTATGGGGGCGGTTGACTGGAAGCCGGTGGCGCAAACGAAGCTGACCTTTGAGGAGCAGGTAGTCCATTACAAGATGGACTCCTACTTTACGCTGAACCCGAACGGATTCCAGGTGCAGGAAGCGGACGGAACGCCGGTTTATCTGGGCAACTGGGACAGCCAGACGCCCTATGGAATCGGGGCCTGCAATACGAACAGCATGGGCGCCGGGTATACCAGCTCTTCCAACTACACGATCTTCTCGGCGCCCAGTACTCCGGGCGGGCTGCCGATCATCAACCCGGCTTGCGCAGTCGTGACCAGCTATTCGCGGACGCAGCCGACACGCATCACGATTCCGACAGAGATCCTGCGGATGCAAAGTACGAGCATCCGGCGGCTCACCATGAACGGCGATGTCCGTTACACTCTCGCGAACATGGATCTGCCACTTTTCATCGACTCGATGCAGGGCCTGAATGGGGCGATCCGGTCTGCGACCTCTTATGGATATGGGAAGGGGCACCGCTCGGTGCTCTCGGCCAACTATGGGGTGATCTGGCAACTGAATGACCGGGTCAGTGTAGAGGATCAGGCGAGCTTCTCGAATGTGCAGGAGCCCGGCTATTCCATCGACGCCGCGCCGATCACGCTCTCGACGCCAACGACGGCCGGTAATCAGACCATCACCTACTCCGGCCCGCTGACGACCGGGACGGGGTCTTTGCCGCACGGCGTGAACGGCGTGTTGACATCCAACTACTTCGGCCAGGAGTCCCTGATCAACAATCTGACTCTGGCGTGGGACGCCACGGCGCGGTCCAGATTTTCACTCACCTATCACTACGGCAACCGCAATATCGGGCAGGGTGTGCCACATGCGGGACCCATTCCGACGGCGCTCGCGGATCCGGTCAACGGTACCGTGGCAATCTCTGAGTTTGGCGGCATCCTCAATGCCTCCCTGCATCCCACCGCCAACTGGGACGTGAACGGCACGGTCGAGGTAACGTACTTCGACAATGTATTCACCCCGGTTGCGCCTCGCCAATTCCAGCAGTATCGCGTGCACACAATCTACAGGCCGCGGACGTGGGCAACCATCTCGGGAGCGTTCAACGATCGCGAGCGCCATAACAACACGAACAACAACCAGGCCGTGGTAACTGCATGGACGCAGAATCACGCGAATGGCGACCCCTATGAGGGGCCCATCGACCACGTGGATCACAGCCGGACGGCGAGCGTGAGCGCGTCTGTGTATCCCAACGACCACTACGGAGTGGACCTGAGCTATGCCTATAGCGATGTTTACTCCGCGACCAACGTGTGCTACAACAACGGCGCCACGACGACTCTGCCGGGCACCGCATCCTTGAACGCCAGCGGCCAGCCTGCCATCTGCCCGAACATCTACGCGAGGGGATCAACGACGATTCTCGCCGATTGGTTTGCCCGCGACTTCATGGATGCTCCGACCCAGTCCGGAACGGTGGCATTGACCTACAGCCCAGTGGACAAGTTCCGCTCCGGCATTGGGTACCGCATCAATTCCGTGGATGGGAGCCGGTTCTTCAACGATGCTCGAGACGTCAACGGGTCGCTGGTGTCAACGTATCAGTCGCCGTTTGTCAACCTATCCTGGACGGTCCATCCCGGATTCGTCTGGAAGCTGCAGTACGACTTCTATGGCTACGGCGAAGGCGGACCTTCGGGACCGCAATCCTGCAGCCAGTCGACGACGATGACGTCGGCGGTGGTGCCATGCACATCGTTGCCGTATAGTACAGGGTTGACTGAGCCGTCGTCTGGCTTGACCGCGCCACGGAATTTCCATGCCAGCAACGTGACGCTCCAGATGCACTACGAGTTTTAATCACAAGCTCCGGACCGTTCTTCCACGAAGAACGGTCCGAGAAGCAAAGGTGAGGAAAGGAACGCAACAAGCCAGTCAGGAGTTGCGGAATTGTGAAAGGAGCTAATTCATGAAAAAAATGATTCGATCCCTGGTGGTGCTGGGCGCGGTGGTTTGCGTAGCCGGCTCCATGAGCTTTGCTCAGTCTGCGGGCGAAGCTGTGTACAAGTCCAAGTGCCAGATGTGCCACGGCCCGAACGGCACTCCCAACCCGGCCATGGCCAAGGCGATGGGCATCAAGCCTGCGTCCGATCCGGATATCAAGAAGCTTACGACCGAGCAGATGATCTCCGCTGTGAAAGAAGGCAAGGGCAAGATGAAGCCCATCGGCGGCCTGAGCGACGAGCAGATCAAGGACTCGGTTGCGTATTTCAGAACTCTGAAGTAATTCGCCATCATTGGCCCGTCGATTCAGGCGGGCCATTCCTACTCACGTTGGGGGCAGTGTGCCATTTCTGTTGCGGTTTCGCGAGCACTGGGTAAGACCTGCGCTCTTTTTCGGAAATAACCCGATCAGTCTGACCGGAGGCGCAGTCACGACTGCGGCCGGCGTGACCATGATCAGCTACTGGGTCATGGAGCTGCTGGGGAGATCCGAAAGCAATCCATATCTGGGGATCATCTTCAATCTGATCTTGCCCGCGCTGTTTGTGCTGGGGCTGATCCTGATTCCCATCGGCATTTACTTCCGGCACACGGCACTGCAGAAGATCGGGCGGATTCCAGCGGTCTATCCCAAGGTGGATCTGAATGACCGGATCTTCCGCCATGGTCTGGATATTGTTTTTGTAGCAACGATCATCAACCTGATGGTGGTATCGGTAGCGAGCTATCGAGGAGCTTCCTACATGGACTCCCCGGAGTTCTGCGGGCAGTCCTGCCACGTGATGCATCCGGAGTATACGGCCTACAAGATTTCACCGCATTCGCACGTGGACTGCGTAGCCTGCCATATCGGCACGGGCGCGCAGTCGTATTTTGAAGCGAAGGTGGATGGGACCAAGCAGCTCTTCGAGGTGGCCTTTCATCGGTATCCTACGCCGGTGCCATCGCCAGTAAGGAACCTGCGCCCGGCGCGGATCATCTGCGAGGGATGCCACACGCCGGCCAAGTTCGTGGGCGAAAAGCTTCTGGTCCGTTCGAGCTTCGCGGACGATGAGCACAACAGCGAAACGCAGACGGTGCTGGTGCTGCATCTGGGCGGACTCGACAGCCTGTCTCATCTGACCGGCATCCACGGCGTGCATCTGGGCCACATTGAATACATTGCGACCGACCCCTCGCGGACGACGGTCCCCTGGGTACAGCGCCGCAACGCGGATGGATCGGAGACGGTGTATGCAGCTTCATCTCTGAATGGCGCGACGCCACAAGGCGAGCGGCGGGTCATGGATTGCATCGACTGCCACAACCGGGCGGCGCATGCGTTTGTTACAGCGGAGGAAGCGTTGAACCAGGCGATGCAGGCTGGAGCGATCAGCCCGGCGCTGCCGTGGATTCACAAGGAAGGGCTGCAACTTCTGAAGGGCGATTACACCAGCCACGAGGATGCAGCGGCGAAGATTCCGGCGCAGCTTGAGGCTTTCTATCGCGCGAGCAATCCCGGCGTGCTGAGCGCGCAGGCGGCGCAGGAGCAGGCAGCCGCGCAGCAGCTGGTGAAGCTGTACAGTGAGAATGTGTTTCCTGACATGAAGGTGACCTGGGGCACGCATCCGAATCACATCGGACATCAAAGCTATCCGGGCTGCTTCCGGTGTCACGACGGCGACCACAACGCCAAAAACGGCACAGCGATTACGCAGGACTGCTCAGCGTGCCATAACATGCTGGCGGTGGATGAGACGAAGCCGAAGGTGCTGTCGGACCTGGGGATTCAACCGTAACGCGCGAGCGCAGGCAGGATAGAGAGAGGGCGAACCGGCAAGGGTTCGCTCTCTTTTTGCGTTCGTCCTGGCATGCTCATCCGGGCAAGCGATGTGGCGTGTTAGGCTGATGCTTCGCAAGGAGGCGTCCGAGTGGCCACGCGGAACGGACATGCATCGCAATTCAATCTGGTAGCGGCGGCGCATGAAGCCATGATCGAGCATGGCTTTCAGCCGGAGTTCCCTGCGGGCACCGAGGCGCAGCTCGAGACGATTCGCGCAGAGGCGGGTCAGGCGGCAGATCAGACGCTTCAGGACCTGCGGCAACTGCTGTGGTCTTCAATCGATAACGACACATCGAAGGACCTCGACCAGATTGAATGGGCCGAGCAGCTAGCGGATGGAAGGATTCGCGTGCTGGTGGGCGTGGCCGATGTGGATGCACGCGTGACCAGAGGGACGGCGATCGACAGCCACGCGCGCAGCGAGACGACATCGGTCTACACCGGAGTGCGTGTGTTTCCGATGCTGCCCGCAGATCTTTCCGAGGGCATCACTTCTCTGAACGAGAACGAAGACCGGGCCGCAGTGGTGATTGAGTTCACCGTGGATGCCGCAGGCGCGGTGGAGAATGGCAAGGCCTATCGCGCGCGGGTCCGGAACCGAGCCCAGCTCGCCTACAACAGCGTGGGCAAGTGGCTTGCAGGCGAAGGGGAAGCGCCAGCCAAGGTGGCGGCGAATCAAGAGCTCGCGGCGCAGCTCAAGCTGCAGGATACGGCGGCGCAGCGACTGCTTGGCTGCCGGTTTCAGCACGGGGCGCTGGATCTGGAGACGATCGAGACGCGTCCGGTAATGCTGGCGGAGGAAGCGGTGGAGATTGCCCGGCTCGAGAAGAATCGCGCGACGACATTGATTGAAGAATTCATGGTCTCGGCCAACGGAGTGATTGCGCGCATCTTTGACGATGCAGGCGTGGCATCCATCCGCAGAGTGGTGCGCGTGCCCAAGCGCTGGGACCGCATTGTGGAGCTGGCCGAGCAGCTCGGCACCAAGCTGCCTGCGGCTCCCGACTCCAAGGCGCTGAATGATTTTCTGCTTCAGCAGAAGCAGAAGGACCCGGATCATTTTCCGGATCTCTCGCTGGCGGTGGTGAAGCTGATGGGGCCGGGTGAGTACGTACTCGTCCGAGCGAATGATGCGTCTCCGGGCCACTTTGGTCTTGCCGTGCAGGACTATACGCATTCGACCGCGCCGAACCGGCGGTTTCCGGATATGGTGACGCAGCGGCTGCTGAAGGCATGGTTCGTACGAGCGCAGGCGCCGTATTCAGTGGGCGATCTGGATGCCATTGCGCAGCACTGCACGCTGATGGAGGATGCAGCGCGCAAGGTGGAGCGCGAGATGCAGAAGCGTATCGCGGCGGTAGTGCTGCGGCCGAGAATTGGCGAGCAGTTTCGCGCCATCGTGACCGGTGTCAACCACTACGGCACTTTTGTGCGCACGCTGGATCCTCACGTGGAGGGCATGCTTGTGAATGCGGGCAAGCCTGGAGCGCGCAGGCTGGACGTGGGGGATCGACTGACGGTGACGCTAACTTCCACGGACCCGGAGCGAGGATTCGTAGACTTTACGATCTAGAGAATGCTACGCTGCGGCGGGATCCTCGCTGCCGGTGGCTTCGTCCGTCGAGAGTCTGGCTCCGGGCTCGTCAAACCACAGCCACAGAATCCACCAGATGAGGACCACTACATAGATGACGCTGTTGGCGTTCAGCAGCTTCTCGCGCAGGTCCATGATGTGGACATACTCGGCCATGCTGTGTGGCGCTGCAGATTTGGCAATCGCCTGCCAAATGAGCTGGGTGGCAAGCTGGCCAAGCGAGGCGGTCGAGAGGCCGAGGATGACAAGCTGAGGGTGCATGCGCCAGCCGGTGCCGCACCTTCTCCCGAAGAATACGGACAGAAGTCCGAGGCAAACCGACAGCAGATCGACGGCGATTCCGCCCTTTTGCGTGAGCAACTGCAGCAGGTTGACTGCATTCATCAGCGAGTTGGGCACGATGGATGCCAGCGCGGGCCAGGGGCCCATAGCAGCGAGCGCGAGGGCGCTGATTGTGAGCGCCGCGGTGATGCCCATGCCCCAGGCGCGTGGGGTAACGTTGCGGAAGGTCATACGCGACAGCTCGACGAGGACGAGCAGTCCGACGATGACCGAGATGAAGCCGAGGACCAGAAACGTTTCGCCCAGGACGAGCTGCGGCATGCGGCCGAAGAGCAGCCGGCTGGCAATCAGGCGCAGGGTGACGAGGGCGATGCCGGTGAAGAACCAGCGAAAGCGGCGGATGCGATCGCGCCCGAGCAGCACGACAAGCAAAACGAGGTGGGCCGCCAGAGTCAGAGTCCACAGGACCTGAACGGCATTGAAGGCAAAGTTGAAGTGCATGCGCTCCCTTGAGGGTCCGCGCTTCGAGCGGGCCGAAAGTCCAGTCTAGGGCATCGGTGCGGGAGTCTCAAATCGGCGGCACGCCCGCGCAAGCGGATGAAGATGTGATGCCGATCACTGTCGCGGGCAGCTTTCCCGACAAAACTACTTGCACCACTGCGTTTGCCGCTCGCGGGCGGCGAAGGAGGGCATGTGTCTGTAAAGCTCAACGTCAATCAGAAGCAGGTACAGGTGGATGCGGCGGGGGATACTCCTTTGCTGTGGGCGCTGCGCGAGCATCTTGACCTGGTGGGGCCCAAGTATGGGTGCGGAATTGGCGTGTGCGGGGCCTGCACCGTGCTGGTCGACGGCCATCCGACGCGATCCTGCATCACGCCCGTGTCGGTTGTAGCCGGATCGTCGATTACCACGGTGGAAGGGCTGTCCACCGACGGATCGCACCCGGTTCAGAAAGCGTGGGACGAGCTGGACGTGCCGCAATGCGGGTACTGCCAGTCCGGACAGATGATGAGCGCCGCTGCGCTGTTGGATCGGACGCCGAAGCCGACCGATGACGAGATCGATACGGCGATGAACGGCAACCTTTGCCGGTGCGGCACCTATCCGAGGATTCGCGAAGCCATTCACCGCGCTGCCGGACAGTTGATGCCGGCGCTGCGCGACTAGGTCACACAGGAGGGAATCAGATGCGAGTCAACCGGCGGCACTTTCTGCAATTGACGGCCCTGGCGGGCGGAGGCATGGCGCTCGGGTTGTATGAGACACCGACTTCGCGCAGATTCGTATCCGCGCAAGGCGCGCCGCATCCGGCGGGGCTGTCACCGCGCGCCTTTGTGCGCGTGACTGCGGACGGCAAGGTGGTGATTGAGGCCAAGAATCCCGAGATCGGGCAGGGTATTCGCACCATGCTTCCCATGCTGATTGCCGAGGAACTGGATGTGGAGTGGAGCCAGGTACAGGTGGAGCAGGCCAGCCTGGATGAGAGCGCGTACGGCCCGCAGTTTGCGGGCGGGTCAATGGCGACGCCGATTAACTGGGAGCCGCTGCGGCGTGCAGGCGCTGCCGGACGGCAACTGATGATTGCGGCAGCCGCGGCGCGCTGGGGCGTGCCGGAGGCGGAGTGCTCCACACAGGCGGGTCGCGTGCTGCACGGCGCGACCGGACGTTCGCTGGGGTATGGCGAGCTGGCGGCGGACGCGGCGAAGCTTCCCTTACCTGACCAGGCAACCCTGCGGATGAAGGACCCGAAGGAGTACCGAATTATCGGCAAGTTCACGACCGGCGTCGATAACCCTGCGCTGCTCACGGGCAAGCCGCTCTTCGGCATCGACGTGAAGGTGCCGGGGATGCTGCACGCGGTCTATCAGAAGTGTCCCGTGTTCGCGGGCAAGGTGAAGAGTGCGAACCTCGACCATATCAAGGCGATGAGCGGCGTGCGCGACGCGTTCATTGTGGAAGGAAGCGTACGCAGCAGTGCTGTACTGGATTCCGATCCGGGGCTTGAACCTGGCATTGCAATTGTGGCCGACACCTGGTGGCAGGCGCAGGCGGCGCGCAAGGCGCTGAAGGTGGAGTGGGACACAGCCGCGGGCTCGCCAACAGCGGCGGTGCAGAGCAGCCAGGCTTTTGCCGAGAAGGCATCGCAACTGTTGAAAGAGCCTCCCGGCCACACGCTGCGCAGTTATGGCGATGTGGACGGCGCATTCAAATCAGCCACAAAAGTGGTCGAAGCGGCCTATGCCTATCCGTTTCTTGCGCACGGCG
>JBBIVH010000001.1:27330-29172 GCA_037439805.1 Acidobacteriaceae bacterium | reverse complement strand
TCAGCCACAAAAGTGGTCGAAGCGGCCTATGCCTATCCGTTTCTTGCGCACGGCGCGATCGAGCCGCAGAACACCACGGCGCATGTGCACGATGGGAAGGTTGAGATCTGGACGACGAGCCAGGCGCCCGGCGGCGGCCGGCGCATGGTCGCAAAGGAACTGGGTATCGCGGAGGCCGATATTACCGTCCACCTGACGCGAACCGGTGGCGGATTTGGACGCCGGCTGATGAACGACTACATGGTGGAGGCGGCGTGGATTTCGCGCGCAGTAAAAGCGCCGGTGAAGCTGGTGTGGTCGCGCGAGGACGATTTTGCGCACGATGCCTACCGGCCCGCGGGCTGGCACGGCATGAAGGCCGCACTCGATGCGCAGGGCAAGGTGACGGCGTGGCGGCAGCATCTGGTAACGTTCGGAGACGGCGCTCACGCTGCGCCATCGGCGGGTATTGGAGCCGATGAGTTTCCATCGGGCCGCGTGCCGAACTACTTCATTGGACACACGGCGATGCCGCTGTGGCTGCGCACGGGGCCGATGCGCGCGCCGGGCGCGAATGCGATTGCTTTTGTGGGGCAGTCGTTTCTGGATGAAGTGGCTGTCGCTGCAGGTCGCGATCCACTCGATCTGCAACTCGAGATTCTGGCGGCGACGCCGGTGCCGATGCCTGCGAGTGAGCAACAAGCCCAGCGCGGGCCGGAAGAGTATCGCTTCCACGCGGAACGGCTGGCCGGGGTGCTGCAGCAGGTGGCTGAGGAAAGCAACTGGCGCAGCCGCAAACGCGCGCCCGGCACGGGGATGGGCATCGCAGCCTACTCCTGCCATCTGGGCTACAGCGCGCAAGTGGCCGAGGTCACGGTGGATGGGAACAATCGCGTGCGTGTGAATAAGGTTTGGGTGGTGACGGATGTGGGCCACCAGATTATCAATCCCTCTGGCGCGCGGGCGCAGGTGGAGGGTGCGGTGATCGAAGCCATGAGCCACACGATGCTCGAGGTGACGCTGGCCGGAGGACGCGTGGAGCAGAGCAACTTCGCGCAGTATCCTCTGACGCGGATGCGGCAGATTCCAGAGATCCACGTATCGTGGCGCATTACGCCGAACTCGCCGACTGGACTGGGCGAACCCGCTCTGCCGCCGGCGATTCCGGCGATCTGCAACGCCATCTATGCTGCTACGGGAAAGCGGGTGCGCACGCTGCCGCTGACGAGGAGCGGATTCAGCCTGGCCTGAACGGAGGGCTGCGGCTTTCACGATGGCACTGCATGTGCCTCGCGCAACCCAAGGTGCCGATCATGGGCGATATGGATGCGAGGCACGGGCCCGCACTCCTACAATGGTCGGGACGGCGCGGCAGGCCTGTATGCGGACGGGACCCGCGTGTGGAGGTGCAACCATGTCCATCCTGACCGGGCCAAAACTCAGTGCGCGTCTTGCAACCCTGCCGGAGTGGCAGGTGGAAAATGGCGAACTCGTGCGCACGTTTGCCTTCAAGGATTTTCGCGCGGCGCTGGGTTTCGTGAATCGCGTAGGCGAACGGGCGGAGCAGGCCAGCCATCATCCGGACATCGACATTCGCTACAATCGGGTCCGGCTGGCGCTGGTGACGCACGATGCAGGTGGCCTGACGGAGAAGGATTTTGCGCTGGCGGCAGAGGCCGACAGGCTGGCTTAAAGAAAGGTCGAGATTCCAGGTCTATTTCAATAGACACACTTCTTTCTCTTTGACATGATGGATAAGTAGAAGGCGCAAGCAGCATGGCCCGCACCGCAAGCGACGGTTTGCGCCCGCCGGATGAAACGAACTGGAGGACCTGCCGTTGCGCATCTCGCTCTTCATCACCT
>JBBIVH010000001.1:25996-27230 GCA_037439805.1 Acidobacteriaceae bacterium | reverse complement strand
GCAACTGCACGCGTGCAGGTGGAACCGTGCACTGGGCGCGCGACGCAGCCGAGGCGAATCGCATCATCCTTGGGCTCATTCAGCGTCATCAGGCCCAAGAGGTCATCAAGATCAAGACGATGACTTCGGAGGAGATTGGGCTTAATCGCCATCTCGAAGCGAATGGCATTCGTCCGCATGAGACGGACCTGGCAGAGCTGATCGTGCAGCTTGGTCATGACAAGCCGTCGCACTTTGTGGTGCCGGCGCTGCACAAGAACCGCCAGCAGGTGCGCGAGATCTTTCAGCGTGAGATGCATCTGCCCGATCTCGGAGACAAGCCAGAAGACCTGTGTGCCGCGGCTCGAACCTATCTGCGCGAAAAGTACCTGCGCATCAAGGTGGCGGTGTCGGGCGCGAATTTTCTGGTGGCGGAGAACGGCGCGGTCTGCATTGTGGAGTCAGAGGGCAACGGGCGCATGTGCCTTACGCTGCCCGATGTGTTGATCTCGCTGGTGGGCATTGAGAAGGTGCTTCCACGCTTTCGCGATCTGGAGGTCGTGCTGCAGACGCTGCCGCGCTCGGCAACAGGCGAGCGGATGAATCCCTACAATTCGATTTGGACGGGCGTGCACGAGGGCGATGGGCCGAAGGAGTTTCACGTTGTGCTGCTCGACAATGGCCGTAGCCCGATTCTTGCAGACGCTGAGGCGCAACAGACGTTGAAGTGCATTCGCTGCGCGGCATGCCTGAATGCCTGCCCGGTCTATCACCAGACGGGCGGCCATGCGTATGAGTCCGCTTATCCGGGGCCGATCGGGGCCATCCTCACGCCGCAGTTGCACTCGATGCAGCAGGGGCGAACGCTGCCGTATGCATCGTCGTTGTGCGGCGCGTGTTACGAAGTGTGTCCAGTGAAGATCAACATTCCCGAGGTGCTGATTCACCTGCGCGGCAAGGTGGTGGAGCAGGACCAGAAGACGCTTGGCGGCAAGCTGGGCGTGTGGAACGTGGGCATGCAGGCTGCCGCGTTTGTGATGGGCAGCGCGCAACGCTTCACGCTGGCGCAGCACATGGGCCAACTGGCGCAAAAGATCTTTGTCTCGAAGAGCGGGTTCATTGAACGGTTGCCCTTCATGCTGTCGGGCTGGACACAGACAAGAGACCTGAAGGCGCTGCCGCAGCAAAGCTTCCGGGCCTGGTGGGCAGAGCGCGAGTCCAACGGAGGCGATGCAGCTGGCGCTGCAAAGGAGGC
>JBBIVH010000001.1:16311-25896 GCA_037439805.1 Acidobacteriaceae bacterium | reverse complement strand
GGACCGCGGTTTCTCGATGTGCTGCTCGTCGTGAATTGAGATGCGCCTCAGCGTTGGGCGCGGTTACTCCATCCCCTGCGGCTCGCGCTGTTTGGAGCGGGCACCGCGCCAGTAGAGAAACAGGCCAATCAGGATGGAGAGCACCGTTCCGCCAACCAGCTTGAGCTCGAAGCCAAGCTTGTCCGATGAGTCGCCCGGCGGCACCAGTGAAACGACGATGCCAAGAACAACGACCAGAAAGCCAAGTCCGCCGGCAAACCATGCGCCTGCAACGCCGCCGGGGACGAGTACGGCGTGCGGATTTTCCTTACGATCGCTGCGCCGGGCCAGTTTGATGACCGCGGCGAACATGTAGAGGAATGGAATGAAGTAGAGGATGATGGCCGCGTCGATGAGGAACTGATAGGCGCCGCGCGTGGTTTCATTGACCTGGCTTACGAGAAGAATTCCGCCCGAGATGGCGGCCTGAACGAGGATGGAGACATACGGCGTCTTCCAGCGGGGATGAATCTTGCCGAAGGCCGCGGGCAGGTAGCGATCGATGCCGACGACAAAGGGCACACGGGCAACCCCTGCGACGGTGGAACCCACGCCTCCTGCGTTGCCGGCGGTGACGAGGACTGCTGCAAGAACTCCGAGGATGCCGAGGCGCAGCGTCACAGAGCCGACGGTGATGGCGTGAAAGACGCCGCTTTGCGGATCGATATCCGCGGCAGGCACCAGCGCGAGCACGGAGAATGTGCCGACGATGTACATGAGGGCGATGAGAGCGCCAGCGCCGAAGACTGCGCGGGGCAGGGTGCGCTGCGGGTCGTGCACCTCTTCACTCATGGCGGAGACGAGTTCGAGCCCCGTGAATGCGAAGGCAATCTGCGACCAGAAGTTGACCGTGTCCCAGTTCCACGCGGGCATCATGTTGGCAAGCGTGAAATGCGTGGCGGAGCCGCGATGGAATGCGACCACGGCGGCAATCGCGGCGAGCATCATGAGCGGTACGTAGGTGCCTACGCCGCCGGCATTTTGCAGCCACTTGCCGATGTTGAGGCCGATGATGTTGAGCAGGACGGCTACGAGCAGCATGGCAAGCGAGACTACGAGCAGAAAGGTGCGATCCTGCGCGAGAGCGATGCCGCGTCCACCCACGATGTAGGCAGCCATGGATGCGCTGGCGAGCAGCAGGCCGGGGAAGTAGAAGACGGTGTAGATCCAGTAGGTCCAGCCTGCAACAAAGCCGTGAAAGTCTCCGAAGGCCTCGCGCGACCACACGTAGAGCCCGCCTTCGTTGGGGAAGCGCGAGGAGAGCTCGTTGATGACGAGCGCGCCGGGAACGAAGAAAAAGACGGCGGCAAGGATCCAGAGGCTGATGGACGAAGGCCCGTTGTGGCCGGCGGCGGCAATCCAGCGCGGACCGAGAACGGCTGCAATGTTGAACAGCAGAACGTCCCAGAAGCCCATCGTCTTGCGGAGTTCTGATTTTGTGTCTGGTGCCCGGTCCGTTGAAATGGTCATCGTGTCATCCGGTGATCTGCGTCGCGCCAGTAACGCGCCTGAAAAATCATAAAGGACGCACGGGGCCGATGTATTGCAGTTCTTGCATGGGCGCATTGGGTAGGGTGAACGATGCACATCCACCGCGCGGGCCGCGGGCCGGATGCGTTCTGCGAAAATGGAGAAGAATGCTTTCACTGCACAATGCGGGCAAGCGCTTTGGCGCGCGCGTGCTCTTTATGGAGGCCAACTGGCTCATCCGGAGCAAGGAGCGGACGGCGCTGGTCGGCGCGAATGGCACGGGCAAGTCAACGCTGATGAAGGTGCTCGCCGGGCTGGAGCCGCTGGACTACGGGACGCTGCAGCAGACGCGCGGCATGAGCATCGGCTACCTGCCGCAGGAGGGTCTGCGGCTGACTGGGCGGAGCGTCTTTGAGGAATGCCTGACCGTCTTTGATGAGTTGCGCGGCATGCAGACGGAGAGCGAGAGCCTGGCGGCACAACTGGCCGAACTGGACCACGCAAGCGCGGAGTATGAGGCTGCAGCCGAGCGCTATTCGATGCTGCAGGAGCGATTTCACGCGCTGGACGGCTACGCGCTCGACGCGCAGGTGGGCAGCGTGCTCACTGGGTTGGGCTTCGGCAAAGAGGATTGGGCACGGCAGACCGACGAGTTCAGCGGCGGCTGGCAGATGCGCATTGCGCTGGCCAAGCTGCTGCTGGCCAAGCCGAATCTGCTGCTGCTCGACGAGCCGACGAATCATCTCGACCTGGAAACGCGCAACTGGCTTGAGGAGTATCTGCGGAGCTATCCCTTCGGCTACATCCTGATTTCGCACGACCGCTACTTTCTGGATGTCACGGTGGATCGCACGGTGGAGATCTGGAACAAGCGGCTGACGATTTATTCCGGCAACTACACCAAGTATCTGACGCAAAAGGAAGACCGCCGCGCGCAGCTTGAGGCGGCGTATCGCAATCAGCGCGAGCAGATTGAGCATCTCGAAGCCTTCATCAACCGCTTTCGTTATCAGGCAACGAAGGCCAAGCAGGTGCAGAGCCGCGTCAAGGAACTCGAAAAGATTGAACGCATCGAGATTCCTGAAGAAGAGCCGGTGATTCACTTCAAGTTTCCGCAGCCGCCGCCCTCGGGCCGCATGGTGGCGGAGGCGGAGGGACTGTCGAAGAGCTATGGCGAAAAGCAGGTGCTTAGAAACGCGCGGTTTGCGATTGAGCGCGGAGACCGCGTGGCGCTGGTGGGTGTGAATGGCGCGGGCAAATCGACGCTGATCAAGCTGCTGACCGGAGTAGAGCAGCCCACGGCGGGGACCATCAAGCTGGGCCACAACGTGGTGAGCGAGTATTTTGCGCAGGACCAGTACAAGGTGCTGGACGGTGATGCGCGCATGCTGGACGACATCAGCCGCGCTGCGGTGAAGGTGCCGGAGAGCGAATTGCGGTCGCTGCTCGGGTGCTTTCTGTTTTCAGGTGAGGATGTTTTCAAGCGGCTGGGCGTGCTCTCGGGCGGCGAGAGGAACCGCTTTGCGCTGGCGCGGATTTTGGTGTCGCCGTCGAACTTTCTACTGCTGGATGAGCCGACGAATCACCTGGACATGCGCGCCAAGGACGTGTTGCTGGATGCGCTGGACGCCTTCAGTGGCACGGTGATCTTTGTTTCGCACGACCGCTACTTCATTGACCGGCTGGCCACGCGCGTGCTGGAGGTGGAGAACGGAGCGGTCACGACGTACGAGGGCAACTACGAGGATTATCTGCGCAGGAAGGAAGCGCTGGCGCTGGGGGTGGCGGAGTTCGCTGCTGCGCCGGCGCGTGTGGAGGCGCGGGAGCCTGCGCAGGCAGTGCAGTCCGCGACAGCAACTGGCACGACGATTGTGATTGAAGGTGGGCCGGAGGACGCGGGCAGGAAGCGGCGACTGAATCCCATCAAGCAGAAGCAGATGGAAGACCGGTGCGCCTTTCTCGAGGAGGAGGTGCCGCGCATCGAGGCATCGATTGCGCACACCGAGGAGCAACTGGGCGTCTATGTCTCTGCGGCGGAGACGCAGCGGCTCACTGAACTGGCCGAGGGGCTGCGCGAGCAACTGGCCTCGCTGACGGCGGAGTGGGAAGAGCTGATGCTGCAGCTGGAAAGCGCGTGAGGCCGGGTCCTGAGACGGGCGTCACATCCCATCAGGCATAATCAAAAGAAGATGGCCCTTTTATGGAATCCCGAGAGCTGGTCGCAGCGGCTGGCTGAGTTGGAGGCGCGTTCCGGCGAGCTGAAAGAGGCTCCCCTGCGGCGCGATGTGCGTTCGCTGGGCACGCTGCTGGGCGCGGTGCTGCGCGAGCAGGCTGGCGACGAGTTCTATCAGCATGTGGAGGCGCTGCGGCAGGGCACGATTCGCCGGCGTGACGCCGAAGCGCGCGGCCGCGGGGAAGAAGCGGCGCAGCATGGAGCGAAGGCGCTGGAGCTGGTGCATACACTTCCTGTGGAGCGGGCCATCCTGCTGACGCGCGCCTTTGCTTTCTACTTTGAGCTCATCAACCTGGCGGAGACGAATCACCGCAAACGCCGCCGCATTGCGCTGCAACTGAGCGGCGAGGCGGGACGCCAGCGCGGCTCGCTGGCCGGCACGCTTGCAGAGATGCGGCGTGTGGGCATCCATGCGGATGAGGCGATGGCGTGGTTGCGGCGCGTGCTCATTGTGCCGGTCTTCACGGCGCATCCTACAGAGGTGGCGCGCCGTTCGGTGATGTCGAAACGGCGGCGCATCGGCGAGTTTCTCACCAAGCTCGATCACATGCCGATTCCCGAGCAGGACCTGGCGCAGTTGGAAGAGCTGGTGCTGGCCGAGATTACGAGCCTGTGGCAGACGGATGAGGTGCGCTCGCGCCGGCCCACCGTGTACGACGAGATCAAGATGGGACTCGACTACTACGATGTATCCATCTTTGCCACGCTGCCAGCGCTGTATCGCGAGATTGCCGAGGCGCTTCGCGCGTCGTACGGCATGGAGATCGAGGCGCATGAGCTGCCGCAGGTGCTGCGCTTCGGCTCGTGGATTGGCGGCGACCGGGACGGCAACCCCTTCGTTACGCCCGAGGTGACGCGCGACGCCGTTCAACTGGCGCGCGGCCATCTGCTGCTCTACTATCAGCGCCGACTCAACGCCATCATGGATCTGCTGACGAGCAGCGCACAGCAGAAGCCGGTGAGCGCAGAGCTGACGAAGAAGCTGGATGCCTACATCCAGCAGGTGCACACGCCGGAGGCGCAGGTCTTTGGCGCGCAGTATGAATTTGAGTATTACCGGCGGTTTGTGATCTGCCTGAAGGCGCGCCTGCAGCGCACGCTGGAGCGTCCTGCACCCGTGCAGGCCACGCTGCCGGTGATGGCGTATACGCTGGCGCAGGGGCAGGACAAGCTGGCGCAGGCGCTGCCACCCTACGCCTCGGTTGCAGAGTTTGTGGAGGACCTGGAGACGCTGCGTGCATCGCTCGCGAGCCATGGCGGCATCCGGATTGCGCGCACGTTGATTGACCCGCTGATTCTTCAGGTCCGCGCCTTCGGCCTGCATCTGCACACGCTTGATATCCGCCAGCATGCGCGCGTGCATGCCACGGCGCTGAAAGAAGCCGCCGCCGACACCATTGGGCCGGAGATCTCTGGCGCGCTGTCCGCGGAGACAGCCTCGGTGCTGGAGACCCTCCGCGTGGTGGCCGAAATCAAGAACGGCTGCGCGCCGGAGACGATTCGCCACTACGTCATCTCTGGCGCTGCCACGGTGGAAGATGTTTTGACCGTAGTGCGGCTGGCGCGGCTGGGCGGCGTATGCGTTGAGGGCTCTGGAAGCGAGACCGGCGGCGATCCGGGCATGATGCCAGTGCCGTTGTTCGAGTCGATTGAGGACCTGCGCAATGCGCCCGCAGTCTGCCGCGAGTTGTGGACACGGACGGATTATCGCAAGCTGCTGGCGAGCTGGGATCACTGGCAGGAAGTGATGCTTGGCTATTCCGACTCGAACAAAGACGGCGGCATGCTGACGAGCACGTGGGAGATCTTCCGCGCACATCGCGACCTGCATGTCGTTGCGCGCGAGTGCGGCGTAAAGCTGCGGCTCTTCCACGGGCGTGGCGGCACGGTGGGCCGCGGCGGCGGGCCAACGCATCGCGCCATCTTTGCGCAGCCCATGGACTCCTTTGAGGGGCAACTGCGCATCACCGAGCAGGGCGAGGTGCTCAACTTCAAATATGCCGATGAGGTGCTGGCCGAGCGCAATCTGGAGCTAATGATTGCCGCCTCGCTGGATGCGCTGGCGCGGCCCAATGCGCGCGACCCGCAGGGGCACTTCACGGGCGTGCTGAAGCCGGAGTGGGAAGAGGCGCTCAACGAGCTTTCGGCGCTGTCGTTCGGGTTCTACCGCCGGCACGTGCTGGAGAACGCTGAAGTGGTGACGTACTTTGAGCAGTCCACGCCGGTGGGCGAGCTTGAAGGCGCCAAGATTGGCTCGCGGCCCGCTCGGCGCAAGGCGACTACGAACATCGCCGACCTGCGCGCGATCCCGTGGGTCTTTGGCTGGACGCAGTCGCGGCTTCTGGTCCCGGCGTGGTTTGGCGTGGGCTTCGCGCTCACAGAGTACATGGCGCGCACCGGCTCTCTGGAACTGCTGCGGACGATGGCGCGCGAGTTCCCACTCTTCATCGACCTGATTCGCAATGTGGAGATGGCGCTGGGAAAGGTGGACCTGGCGACGGCGCGGCTGTACTCCTCGCTGGTGGAGGATGCGGCGCTGCGCGAGCGCGTCTACGCCATGTTTGAGGAGGAGTTTCACCGCTCGGTGACGGCTGTGCTTGCGGTCACGGGGCAGGCAGAGCTGCTCGAAAAGAATCAGGTGCTGGCTCGCTCCATCAAGCTGCGCAACCCGTATGTGGATCCGATGCACCTGATCCAGGTGGATATGCTGCGCCGCAAGCGCGCGGGGGAGAACACGCCGGAGGTGAACCGAGCGATTGCGGCGACGATCAGCGGCATCTCAGCGGGGTTGAGAAACACGGGTTGATAAGGCGGCCTGTCCATGAGCAAAGGAAGCAATCCGAAGCAGCCCGCTTCTGATTGGTCGCGTCGCGAATTTTTGCGCGGAGCAGCCGGAACAGCGACGTCCCTCGCGCTCGCATCGCCGGCCACCGCATGGGGCAATGCAGTTCTCCCATTACGCGGGCGCTTTCTGACCCACATCTCTGTTGTTCGCGTCAATCAGATTGAGGTCACGCCGACCCGCTCGATCGGGCAGGATGAATCGGCAGATAACCGGCCCGATGCGATTCGCGCGCGGCGCGAGGCCTTTGCCCGCGGCTGTCCTGACGGAAAGATGACGTGGGCCATCAGCTGGCTGGCCTTGCACGATACGCGCAGGGAATACCAGGAAGCGCGCAAGCTGCTCGCCAGCTATCACGATCGTTATGGCGACGAGGTGACCTTCATTCCCGGCGGCTACTTTGCGCCGATGTATGACACCCGTGAGAATAACCGCCAGACGATTCACACGGCGCTGGGCATGGTCTCTGAAATGGTTGGCGGCGGCTATCGCCCGCAATGCCTCATTGCCGGATTCATGGATGCCGAAAACCAGCGGCTGCTGGCGCAGGATGAAGGGATCCACGTCTGCCAGGGCCAGATCTGGAGCCAGCATGGCATTGACAACGGCGACGGCGACGGCGGCATCTGCTATCCCTACTACCCCAGCCGCGAGCACTATCTGAAGCCCGCGCAATCGAGGGCCGACATCATTGACTGCGTCTGCCTGGATGGGTGGACCTGCGACTTTCTGGCGGCGCGGCGCAACGGCTTCGAGGGTGGATTCAACAGCCGGATGGGGGTCGGACCCATTGAGACGGTGCAGGATCTGGGCGTGACGGCCGGCCGCAAGGAAATGATCGACACGACCGCGATTCATTTTGATGGCGGCTATGCGCTGAACGAATTTGGCTGGGTCACAGCCATCTGGGAGATCTCGGTCGGCCACGATGAGGACCTGACCTACTGGCTGCAGGCAGTGCGCAAGCGCTGGCCCGACACGCAGGTGACGACCGAGGGCGCATTTGGCATGGAGTGGCGCCGTCACAACCCGGATAACTCGCGGCTCAACTACCGCTTTGACGAAAGAGGCACTGGCGCGCTCGGCTCAGAGAAGCAGCTTGAGATCGAGTGGTTCATGAATCAGGAGTTCCGCCTGGCGCTGTTGCGCGATTGGGAGAAGTCCACCCCGTGGATGGCCATCGATTTCACGCGCTATGACTTGCCGGCCGAGGAGCCGCGAAAGCTGCAGCGTGAATGGAGCCTGATGAATGTGTTGAATCAAAAGGGGCTGCGCCCGCAGGACAAGCCCGCTCGCCTGAACCAGCTCAACGCAGCGGACCAGCGGATGATTTTCACGCGCTATCCGGAGCTGAAAGCGCGTTGATCTGGTTGCACGCCGACGCTTTGATCCGCAAGGAATCTCATGGTCGCGTGTCTCTCGATGAATTTTTCCGCAGCTTCCTGAGACCGGGTCCGGGACCGGGAATGACAATCCTCACCGTAGGTGGCCAGACATATTCTTCCGATGTTCTGAAGGATTCAATTGCGCATCCGCACCTGGAGCGGATCCCCGGAACGCACGACGATCTGAGCGAGACACGGACGCCACGAAGTCAGGGGCACAAGTAAGGGCGCGAAGACTACTCCCGGAAGACGGCCCCTGCCGAAGATACGAAAAAGGGCGCGCCGTCAGCCTTAAGTTACGTGACTAAAGGCACGCTTCTCCTTTCAATCGACACATCTTGGGAGGCTTTGGCGGGCGTAAGATTTGGCATATTCCGGGAAGGCGAGAGCCTCACCGTTTTGTCCCCCTGATCGAACTGCATTGGCAGCATCGACTTATCCAGAGCCGGACCGAGAAGCGTTCCAGTGCAGAGAGAAGATTCGAGCAGGGTTGCTTCGGAATTCTGTCACGCGCGGAATTTGGCTTTGTTGTCGTGGCCATAATCGGACCGGCGCGAGCGTCACGATGAGGGTTGCGGTGGGCACGGGTATGGGGTGAGCCGGCGGGATGGAACAGACGGCTGCAGCCAGGGGTTTCCATGATAGCGAGTGCGAGTGCTGATATGGCAGTGGAGCGTGAGGTCGGCGAATTGGCGGAGGCCGACTCGCCGATGATGCTGGTTGCGCTGATCGGCCCGGACAGCGATAGTCGTTCCATCATGGCCCGAGCGCTGGCGGCGCCCGATTCGAGAATCGTCCATGAGTTCTCCAGCTACCCCGAATTGCGGCTTGAAGTTCTGCAGATGTTGTCTGAGCACTTCGATTTTTTGATGATCGATCTCGACAGCGACGAGGACTTCGCCCTTCATTTGGTGGAAATGCTCACAGCGATGAGCGCTCCTGCCGTGATGGTGTATTCGAAGAGAGAAGATCGCGCCTTGATGGAGAAGGCGGCAGCGGCGGGCGCGCGGGATTTCTTTCCGCTGCCTGCAAGTCTGCCAGACGTGACGGGGCAGGCTGCGGCGCAACCAGGAGCTGGGACGCTGACGGCCAGCGTAGTCGCGGCAGAACCGGCTGTGGCCACACCCCCAGCCATTCCGGCTGCTCCGGTGCCTCAGCGGGCGGTTGAGCCGGCGCAGCGCTATCCAGATTCGGTTTCAGCGCAGGAGATCCGGCGGGCTAACCGGGGGGAGACTGCAGAGCGAGAAGTGATTCCGCGGCAGATCAATCATCGAATCACCGAGGTGAGCAGGAACGGCGGCGTAGTCCCCTTGCGGCCGCTGACGGATTATTCTGTCCCCGCGCAGGCCTCGAATGTCGAAGTGCGGAAGCTGGATCGCACGCCTGCGGAGGCTTCTGAGGAAGCGACGGCAACTGTTGAAACACTGCGGCCCTCGGCGCTTCCATCCGCTCGTCCATCACAACCGCAATCGATTCCACCCAGGCCGGGGACAGCTACGGATCCTCTGAGCCGCGTGACGACCCTGGCTGCGCCGGGAGCAGGGGGGCTGGAAACCGACGAGGGCGTGTTGCACCTGGCTCGCCAGATCAGGGATGCCAAGGCCGTCGATTTGCCG
>JBBIVH010000001.1:10227-16211 GCA_037439805.1 Acidobacteriaceae bacterium | reverse complement strand
CAGGCGGACGAGCCGCCGCCGGCAAGTAAGGCACTCACGCAACAAGCCGACCCCGGAAGGCTTCCTTCCGCGGCGATGGCAGCGCAGTTTGCGGCGCCGGACAAGATCGCCAGCGGCCAGAAGGGATCGACGATTGCCGATGCTGCGCCGGGCGCGCTTGCGCTCGACTCGCTTTACAGCAGCGGTGTTCCCGGAGCGGTGCTCGGCGGGCAGCGCAAGGTCAGTGTCCAGCCCGTCATTGCAAATGTTTCCGCGGGCGTGGCCACGGGCATGCTCATCCATAAGACGGCGCCGGTATTCCCCGCATTCGCGAGGGAAGGCCATCTCTCCGGCACTGTGGTGCTGAAGGCAAGCATCACGAAGGACGGCACCATTGCGGGGTTGCACGCGGTCAGCGGACCCCGGATCTTTATCGGTCCGGCGATGGATGCAGTGAAGAACTGGCGCTACAAGCCCTACATGCTGGACAACAAGCCGGTGGAAGTGGAGACGAGCATCAGCGTGGTCTTTGCTTCCGACAATCACTGAGCAGCCCGGCTTCGGCGGGGCAACCGGCGTGCTTTTATTCAGAGATGTTCAGTAAACAAGAAAAGGGCTGGGATTGCTCCCAGCCCTTCGCTTGTTGCTGCTCGATTCTGCCGAATCAGGCGTGTTGCTTACAGGGGCTGAACGTCTGCAGCCTGCCAGCCCTTGGGCCCCTTCACCACGTTGAACTGCACGGCTTGACCTTCCTGCAGGCTCTTGAATCCGCTCGAATTGATTGCGGAATAGTGCACGAAGACGTCTTCGCCGTTCTGACGCGAGATGAAGCCGAAGCCCTTCGCGTCATTAAACCACTTCACAGTACCTTGTTCCATTTTGTTCGTATTTCCCTGGATTGAATTGCGCTGGATGAATCGGAGCGACCACTGGCAGAATCTTGCTTGGTTGGGCGAGTTACTGCTCACGCCCGGTTCGTTTCTAACGCTGACCCTAGTGTACCACTGGTCGCAAGTACCCGCTCCATGAATCTTTGTCGAGCGGAATCGGAAGTTCCATTGGGCACGCCGGAAAGTAGTCTGGAATCAGCAGCGCGGGGTAGCCATGCCGGGGGTGTGGTAGGGTGGAGGGTTCCCATGCCGACCGCCGACCCCGTACCCGACCTGCTCGCGCGCGCCAGCGAGGCGCTGATGGCCCGGTTTTCCACGCTGCCCGTCTTTGCCCCCGCCACTGCGGGGGCGGACGACCCGGCCCGGATGGCCGAAGTGTTGCAGGCTGTGGCGGATCGGCTGGGCGACAACTTTCCCTATTTTCATCCTCTCTACGCGGGCCAGATGCTCAAGCCGCCGCATCCAGTGGCGCGGGCCGCCTATGCGCTGGCTATGGCGATCAACCCGAACAACCACGCCCTGGATGGCGGGCGAGCCAGTTCCGCCATGGAGATGGAGGCAGTGGCGGAGATTGCCCGGATGTTCGGCTGGAAGGATGCCTATCTGGGGCATCTGACCTCGAGCGGCACCATCGCCAATCTCGAAGCTCTCTGGGTGGCAGGGCAGGTGACGCCGGGCAAGCGCATCGTGGGCTCGGAGCAGGCGCACTATACTCACCAGCGCATCTCCGGAGTTCTGCGGCTCGATTACACCCCGGTTGCGTCGGATGTGCGCGGCCGCATGGATATGGACGCTCTGGAGTCCGAACTGCGGAATGGGAACGTGGGAACGGTGGTCGCCACGCTGGGAACGACAGCGATTGGTGCGGTCGATCCGCTGGACGAAATCCTCGCGCTGCAGGGCAAGTATGGTTTCCGCGTTCATGTGGACGCGGCCTATGGCGGCTACTTCAAGCTGATCGAAGAGGCGCTGGATGAGCCGGCCCGGAGGGCGTTTGGAGCGATCGCGCAGGCGGATTCGATTGTCGTCGATCCGCACAAACATGGCTTGCAGCCCTACGGGTGCGGCTGCGTGCTCTTTCGCGACCCGGGGGTGGGTCGCTACTACAAGCATGACTCGCCGTATACCTACTTCACATCAAAGGAGTTGCACCTGGGAGAGATCAGCCTGGAATGCTCCCGCGCAGGGGCGGCGGCGGTGGCTTTATGGGCGACGCAGCGGATGTTGCCGCTCGTGCCGGGGGGCGAATTTGCTGAGGGGCTGCGACAGGGCAGAGATGCCGCGCTGGAACTGGACGGATGGCTGCGCAGCCAGTCCCGGTTCGAGGCGCTGGCCGGTGGCCGCCCGGAGTTGGACATCGTCGTCTGGAAAGTCGCTGATGGAGACGCAGCGCGCGCTTCAAAGGCAGCGAATGATATTTTTCTAGGAAGTGCTCTCCGCGGATTGCACCTTGCGCTTGTACAATTGCCGCTGGTCTGGTTTCAATCCTGCGAGAACGATCTAGCCGAACCCAAGGCGTCCGTGACATGTCTCCGCTCTGTCCTGATGAAGCCGGAGCACAAGGTTTGGATCGGTACGATTTGTGCCATGCTTCAATCGGCCTGTGAATAAGACGGCCGAGAGGGGATAGACAAACGATGGGGAGCGAGGTAGTTCTCCAGCACGCGAAAGAAAACGTTCTCATCCGGAACGGAGATCTTCGCGTCGCTGTCTCTCCTCATCTGGGCGGAAAAATCGCTTCAATCCAGTTGAAAGACAAGGAGTTGCTGCAAGCGCCTCTGGCCCCCGCGCGACCCAGAACACGTGAGATGCTCTTTGACGAGAGTGACGCCAGCGGGTGGGATGAGTGCCTTCCATCCGTAGCTGCCTGCACGGTAGAGGGACCGAACGGCCCTGTTGCGATCCCCGATCATGGAGACCTGTGGCGCGTTGTCTGGGAGCCAGTGGGGAACGGCGCTGCACCGGTGCGCTTGCGGGCATCCTGCTTTTCGCTCCCGCTTCATCTGGAGCGGGCCATGGACCTCGCGCCTGCAAGTTCGGGCTGGAGCCTTCGTCTGGATTACACCCTTTCCAATCGCGGCAGTTATTCCGTTCCCTGGTCGTGGGCGGCGCATCCGCTGTTTGCCGTCGAGCCGGGGGATCGCATCGAGCTGCCGGCTTCGATCGCGACCCTGCGCGTGGAGGGTTCGGCGGGTCAACGGCTGGGCAAGACAGGCGATGTGGTGGCCTGGCCTCATGCGCGGCTGACGGACGGAAAAATTGCAGACTTGAGCCGCGTTGAGCCCCCTGCTTCCGGCGTGGGTGAGAAATTATTTGCCGGTCCGGTTGAGCCTTCCTCGGCGTGGTGCGTGCTGCATCGGCCTTCCGCAGGAGTACGCATCCGGGTCCGGTTTGACGCCGCAAAGACGCCGTATCTGGGCCTCTGGCTCTGCTATGGCGGCTGGCCGGAGCGCCCCGGCCCGAAGCAGAACTGCGTCGCCCTCGAGCCGGCCACCGCGCCGGTGGATTCTCTGGCGCAGACCGGCGATTGGTCGCGTGTGCTGGCACCGGGAGCATCGGAGTCCTGGCAGATGACCGTTGACTTTGAATTCGCGGAAAGTGAAGACCTTCATGCATGATC
The DNA here is from genome assembly GCA_037439805.1 of Acidobacteriaceae bacterium. Taxonomy (GTDB): domain Bacteria; phylum Acidobacteriota; class Terriglobia; order Terriglobales; family Acidobacteriaceae; genus Telmatobacter. The sequence goes on along the minus strand of JBBIVH010000001.1, from coordinate 12,722 downwards.
CCGCTGCTTTGCGTTTGCTCCACCAGAAGCGGTTCCAGTCTGGTGCATCCATCTTTGCGGCTCCCGGACGCGTGAACCTGATTGGGGAACATACGGACTATGCCGAGGGCTTTGTGATGCCGGCGGCAATCGAGTTTGCGACGTTGGCGGCGATCTCGCCGCGTTCGGACGGGAAGGTCGTCCTGTATTCAGAGAACTTCGGGGAGGAGTGCACCTTCAATGCCTCGGCGCTGCCACGCGCGGCGGAGAAGCGCTGGACGGATTACCCAATCGGCGTTTTCGCTGTCCTTGCGGGTGAAGGCTATACGATACCGGGGTTGAGCCTGAGCCTGTGGGGCGATGTGCCGGTGGCATCGGGTCTATCGAGTTCCGCGGCGCTTGAGGTTGCCACTGCGCTGGCGGTCTCTTCACTGCTTGGGGTGTCGTACACGGGGCCGGAGCTCGCGCGGCTCTGCCAGCGGGCCGAGAACGAGTTTGTGGGCGCAAGCAGCGGCATCATGGATCAATTCATCTCCGCGAACGGCGCAGAAGACCACGCGCTGCTGCTGGACTGCCGCGACCTGAGCTTCCGGCTGGCGCCGATTCCGCACAGTGTGGCGCTCGTTATCGCCAACACCATGGTGAAGCACTCCGTGGCCGGAGGCGAGTACACAACCCGTCGCGCCGAGGTGGAAGAGGCCTGTGCGGTGATCGCGCGGCATCGGCCCGAGGTGCGCTTCCTGCGCGATGCGACGGTGAGCGACCTGGAGAAGTGGGGCCATGAGATGAGCCCGAATGCATTCAAGCGCGCCCGCCATGTGATCACGGAGAATCTGCGGACCGTTGCCGCCGCCGAGGCGCTGATTCATCATGACCTGAAGGAACTGGGCAGGCTGATGGCGGAAGCGCACACGAGCTACAGCCAGGACTTCGAGGCCAGTTGCGTCGAGGCCGATGCGATGGTGGCTCTCGCGCAGGATCTGCCGGGGCTGATTGGCGCGCGGCTCACAGGGGGCGGGTTTGGCGGCTGCACCATTAACCTTGTCGAAGCCGAGAAGGCATCTGAATTCGCGGAAGCACTCGCCGCTCGCTACGCCCATGAGATTGGCATCGTGCCCCAGGTTCACATCTGCCACGCAAGCGCTGGAGCACATCGAATCGATTGAATTCTCAGGCGGTTGAGGTCGGCGGGCGAATCGGTCCCAGGCGTCGCGGCCGGATCTACTGCTCGCGGCGCAGGTGTGATTGGATGGTCGCCTCCCACTTTGGTGACCGTTTTTGCACACGCCCGGTACGCCCTCTGCACCAGATTTGAGCCTTGATTTTTTGCTTCCTTGTTAAAATTGGACAGGGTACACACCGGACCGGGATTGCGGGCAGTGCCGCAAGTCCGGTTCGCTTCCCTGGATTCAAGCCCATCCCATTGGCAGCGCCGCAGCACGGCGCCGCAGAGAGATACGATCGATGCAATCGAACCCAAGCAAACCTTTTACTTATGAGTCATTTCCGCAATCCGGCCTGGTCGCATACTTCTCCATGGAGATCGCTATCCAGCCTGCAATGCCCACCTACTCCGGTGGATTGGGCGTACTTGCGGGCGATACGCTGCGGTCCGCGGCAGATTTAAGCGTACCGCTGGTCGCTTTTTCGCTCGTCCACCGCAAAGGCTACTTCCAGCAGCATCTGGACGGAGCAGGAGATCAGACCGAGGAGGTCCAGCCTTGGAACCCGGCCGACTTCTGTACGGAAGAGCCCGTCAGGGTGACGGTCGCCATCGAGGACCGCGTGGTGGCGGTGCGGGCGTGGCGCTATGACCTGCAGGGCCGCTCAGGGCATATTGTCCCCATCTACCTGCTGGATACGGACCTGGATGAGAATTCGGGCTGGGACCGCGGGCTGACGGATCACCTGTACGGCGGAGACACCAACTATCGCCTGCAGCAGGAGATTGTGCTGGGCTTGGGCGGGGCGCGGATGGCCACCGCTCTGGGACTGCATGTAAACGTCTATCACATGAACGAAGGGCACGCCGCGCTGCTGACTCTGGCGCTGCTGGAAAGCCAGCTTGCCGGTGGGCCGCACAGCACCTGCACCGAGTCCGACATCGCAACGGTGCGCTCTCAATGCGTGTTTACAACACACACGCCCGTGCCCGCCGGACATGATCGCTTCTCGACGGAGCAGGTGGTGCGCATTCTCGGCGGCGAGAGGACCGCGCGCCTGGAGAGGCTGCGCTGCTTTGAAGACGGCCTGCTGAACATGACGCTGCTGGCGCTGCGGCTGTCGCGCTACGCGAACGGCGTGGCGATGCAGCACAGCAAGGTCTCGCGCGAGATGTTCCCGGAGTACGCTATCGACTCCATTACGAATGGGGTGCATGCGGCTACGTGGATGTGCGAGCCGGTTCAGCAGATGCTGGATGCGCACCTGCCTGCGTGGAGACGCGACAATCTGTATCTGCGCAACGCCATCGAAATTCCGGAGCAGGAGATTCTGCAGGCGCATGCGCGCGCCAA
>JBBIVH010000001.1:2168-10127 GCA_037439805.1 Acidobacteriaceae bacterium | reverse complement strand
GCAACGCCATCGAAATTCCGGAGCAGGAGATTCTGCAGGCGCATGCGCGCGCCAAAGAGACGCTGTTGAGCGAGGTGGCCTCTCGCGCGGGACTCGTGCTGAACCCGAACGTGCTGACGCTGGGCTTTGCGCGTCGCGCGGCGACCTATAAGCGGGCCAGCCTGCTGCTGAAGGATCCGGAGCGCCTGCTGAAGATCGCGGAACAGGCCGGTGGATTGCAGATTTTGTATGCCGGAAAAGCCCATCCGCAGGACACGCCCGGAAAGGCGCTCATCCATCAGGTGATTGAAACGGCGGGCAAGCTTTCCAATGAAATGCTGCGCATCGTCTACCTCGAGAACTACGCGTGGGACCTGGGCGCGCTGCTGACGGCGGGCGTGGATGTCTGGGTGAACACGCCGCGGAGGCCGTATGAAGCCTCCGGTACCAGCGGCATGAAGGCAGCGATGAACGGAGTGCCGAGCCTCTCGATTCTCGACGGCTGGTGGATTGAGGGCTGCATCGAAGGCTTCACCGGGTGGGCCATCGAAGACGGCGCCGATGACGATGCCGAGGCTCTGTCGCTCTACAGCAAGCTGGAGAAGGCCGTGGCGCCGCTCTATCTGCAGTCGAGGGATCACTGGGCACGCATGATGCGCACGACGCTGGCCTTCAACGGGTCCTACTTCAACACGAACCGCATGGTGAAGCAGTACACGCGCAACTCGTACTATCCGGCTCAGCTGATGCAGAACGCGCAGGTGGAAGAGCCGGCATACGCCGGCTGATTTCCAATCCTGATTGCAAAGAAAAACAGCCTCGCGGCGCTCCAATAGCAGAAGGACACCGCGGGGCTTCTGCTTTGTGTTGTCGCTGCGAATCAGTCCCCGTGCGCCTCTTCGAACTCTTCGCCGAGACGATGGAGCTTCATGATCTTCCACTGCAGCCGGTCAAAGAAGAGATAGACGACCGGCGTGGTGAAGAGCGTGAGCATCTGAGAGACGATGAGGCCGCCGACGATGGTGATGCCGAGCGGCTGGCGCAGCTCGGAGCCTGAGCCCATGCCGATGGCCAGCGGCAGGCCGCCGAAGAGAGCCGCCATGGTCGTCATCATGATGGGGCGGAAGCGCAGCAGGCAGGCCTGATAGATGGCGTCGATGGGCGCGAGGCCCTGTTCGCGCTCGGCCTGCAGCGCAAAGTCGATCATCATGATGGCGTTCTTCTTCACAATCCCGATGAGCAGCAGAATGCCGATGAGGGCGATGATACTGAGGTCGGTGCGGGTGAGCAGAAGCGCAAGGATGGCGCCGACGCCCGCAGGCGGCAGCGTGGAGAGAATGGTGAGCGGGTGGATCAGGCTCTCGTAGAGGATGCCGAGGACGATGTAGACGGCAACCAGCGCGGCCAGAATCAGGTAAGGCTCGTTCTTGAGCGAATCCTGAAAGGCCTGCGCGGTGCCCTGGAAGGAAGCGTGCACCGTGCTGGGCATGCCCAATTCGCGCTGCACGCCCTGAAGTGCCGTGACCGCATCACCAAGAGCCACGCCGGGCGCCAGGTTAAAGGTGAGCGTGACAGCGGGGTACTGACCCTGGTGATTGACTGCGAGCGGTGTCCGCTGCGAAGCGAAGCCGGCGAATGCGGAGAGCGGCACCATGGGGCCGGCGGGGGTAGAGACGACGGCTGCCGCTGGCGCGGGCGCAAAGGCGGTGGTCAGCGTGGATGCAGCGCTGGCCGCGGACGCTGCGCTCGTCTCTGGAGATGCGCCGGTGAGTGTGCCCGCAAGCGTGGGGCCAGACAGAGTTGAGCCGCCGGTCGCCGTCGCGGTCACGAGTGCGCCGCCCGAGGTAGGAAAGGTGGCGGAGGCTGTGGACGCAGGACTGGCCGCGATGGCCGGGGCAGCGGGAAGGATTCCCGCGGATGCAGCGGGAGTAGCCGCCGCAGTGGCAAGTGTGCCGGCGTTCGGCAGGGCAGTCGTTGCGCCGCCGCTTCCGGCCTTCACATAAATGCCGTTCAGCGCATCCGGGCTGAGCTGGTACCGGGGATCCACTTCCATCACGACGAAGTATTGATTCAGGCCGGTGTACATCGTCGAGACCTCGCGCTGCCCAAAGGCGTCGTAAAGGGTCTGGTCGATTGCGCTGGCGGTGACGCCAAGGCGCGAGGCCGAGTCGCGGTCGATGAGGAGATTGGCGGCGAGGCCCTGGTCTTGCTGGTCCGTCGAGGCGTCGCGTAGCTCGGGCATGGACCTCATGCGAGCCAGCAGCCGTGGCGCCCAGTGATTCAGCTCTTCGAGGTCTTCATCGGAGAGGGTGTACTGATACTGCGCATCGGAGACGCGTCCGCCAATCTGCAGCTCCTGCTGCACCTGCAGGAAGAGGGTTGCGCCGGGAACGCTGGTGAGCTTGCTGCGCAGGCGGTTGACCACCATATCCGAGGTCACGCCTTTGCGTTCGCCGGGGGGCTTGAGGTTGACGAACATGCGGCCGATGTTGAGCGCGCCGCCGCCGGGTCCAGCTCCGCCTGCGAAGGCCACCAGCGAGCCAACCGCCGGATCGTCCAGAACCATCTGGGCAAGCTTGCGCTGCTTGTCGCGCATGGCGTCGAAGCTGATGTCCTGCGCGGCGTGGGTGGTGCCGCCGAGCCGGCCGGTGTCCTGCTGCGGAAAGAAGCCCTTGGGCACGATGACGAAGAGATAGCCGTTGAGAATCACGGTTGCAAAGACAACGCCGAGCATCAGCCACTGGTGGCGCAGCACCCAGCGCAGGCCGGTGTCGTATTCGTGATGGAGCCATTGGAAGCCGCGTTCGCTGATTTTGTAGATGCTGCCGTGGCGGGACTCATCGCGCGACTTGAGGAACTTGGCGCAGAGCATCGGCGTGGTGGTGAGGGACACAAGCAGCGACACGGCGATGGCCACCGAGAGCGTGACGGCGAACTCGCGGAAGAGCTTGCCTACGATGCCGCCCATCAGCAGGATGGGAAGAAAGACGGCGATGAGCGAGGTGCTCATGGAGAGGACGGTGAAGCCAATCTCGCGCGAGCCTTTCATCGCAGCCTCAAACGGCTGCATGCCCTCTTCGATATAGCGCGTGATGTTTTCGATGACTACGATGGCGTCATCCACCACAAAGCCGGTGGAGATGGTGAGCGCCATCAGAGAGAGGTTGTCGATGCTGTAGCCAAGCAGGTACATCACGCCGAAGGTGCCCACTAGCGAGAGCGGCACCGCGACCGAGGGAATGATGGTGGCCCAGACTTCGCGCAGGAAGAGGAAGACGACCAGCACCACCAGCAGGACGCTGATGAAGAGCGAGATCTCCACGTCGCGCACGCTGTCGCGAATGCTCGTCGTGCGGTCCGCCACCACGTCAATCTTGATGGTGGGGGGAATCTCGGCCTGGAGATGCGGCAACTCGCGCAGCACGCTGTCTACGGTGGAGATGACGTTGGCGCCGGGCATCTTGAAGATGATCAGCATCACCGCGGTCTGCAGCTTGGAGGACGGGCCATGCAGCGGATTGACGCCTACGACGCCCGCGGTGTGAATATCCGCGACCCCGTCGCTGACCGCACCTACGTCTTCCACGCGGACGGGCGCGCCGGTCTGGCGGTTGTAGCCGACGATAATCGGACCGTAATCGCTGGCCTTGAAGATCTGGTCGTTATCGTCAATCGCCCAGCGATGCGTCGCATCCTGAAAAGCTCCCTTTGGGCGATTGGCGTTGGCGTTGCCGAGCGCGGTGCGGACGGCTTCCAGCCCGATGCCGGTGTTGGCCAGCAGCATGGGGTTGAGCTCGACGCGCACGGCCGGTTGCGAAGTTCCCCCGACGAAGACCTGCCCGACGCCCTCGATCTGCGCGATCTTCTGCGCGAGGATGGAGTCCGCCATATCGTAGATTTCCGGCTTCGGCACCACATCCGACGTAAGCGTCAGGATGAGGATGGGCGCATCGGCTGGATTGGCCTTGCGATAGCCGGGATTCTGCGGCAGGTAGGAGGGCAACTGGCTGCGCGCCGCATTGATGGCTGCCTGCACGTCGCGCGCGGCGGCGTCGATGTCGCGGTTCAGATCGAACTGCAGCACTACGGAGGCGCTTCCGAGGCCGCTGATGGAGGTCATCTGGTTGACCCCGGCGATGCGGCCGAATTGACGCTCGAGCGGTGTAGCCACCGAGGAGGCCATGGTCTCGGGGCTGGCGCCGGGCAGGCCGCCGTTCACGCCGATGACCGGGAAGTCCACCTCTGGCAGCGACGCGACGGGCAGCACGGAGTAGGCAACCGAGCCTGCGAGTAGCAGCGCAAGGCTCAGCAGCGTGGTTGCGACCGGGCGGCGGATGAAAGGTCCGGAAAGATGCATCGCGAGCGGCTCCTCAGTCCCCGGCGACCGGTTCTTCACGCAGGCTGGTGTGCTGAACCTGCAAGTGGAGACGGCGCGAAAGCTTGTCGAAGTAGAGATACACAACCGGCGTGGTGTAGAGCGTAAGAAGCTGCGAGAAGATCAGGCCGCCGACGATGGAGATGCCGAGCGGACGGCGCAGCTCCGCGCCCACGCCGCCGCCAAGAGCCAGAGGCAGGCCGCCGAGCAGGGCAGCCATGGTGGTCATCAGAATCGGGCGGAAGCGCAGCAGGCAGGCCTGGAAGATGGCTTCCTCGGCGGGCTTGCCCTGCGTGCGTTCGGCATCGAGCGCAAAGTCGATCATCATGATGGCGTTCTTCTGCACGATGCCGATGAGCAGGATGATGCCAATGAGCGCGATGACGCTGAACTCCGAATGGGTGATGAGGAGCGCAAGCAGTGCGCCCACGCCGGCCGAAGGAAGCGTCGAGATGATGGTGATGGGGTGGATGTAGCTCTCATAGAGCACGCCCAGCACGATGTAGACGGTGACCAGCGCCGCGAGAATCAGCAGCGGCTCGTTGGCGAGCGAGGTCTGGAATGCGGCAGCCGTGCCCTGGAAGCTGGCGTTGATGGCCGCGGGCATCTGGATGCGCTGCTCCACCTCGTTGACTGCGTTGACCGCATCGCCGAGCGCCCTGCCCGGAGCCAGGTTGAAGCTCACGATAGTCGATGGGAACTGTCCCTGATGGCCGATGGAAAGCTGCGCTTTGGACTGCTCCCAGTGGGCGAGCATGCTCAGCGGAACCTGCGTTCCATTGGCCGATTTCACGTAGAGATTGTTCAGCGTCGATGGAGCGGCCTGGAAGTTGGGGGCTACCTCCATGACGACGTGATACTGGTTGAGCTGCGTGAAGATGGTCGAGACCTGCCGCTGGCCGAAGGCGTCGTAGAGGGTGTTGTCCACATCGGCCATGGCGATGCCAAGCCGCGCGGCGGTGTCGCGATCAATCACGAGTTCAGCTCCGAGGCCCTGATCCTGCAGGTCGCTCGCTACGTCGGTGACGGCCTTCTCCTTGCTCAGCTCGTCCACCATTTTGCGCGTGTACGTGGCCAGCTCGGTCTGATTCGGGTCCTCCAGCGCGTACTGGAATTGTGTGCGGCTGACCCGATCTTCTACGGTCAGGTCCTGCAGCGGCTGCAGAAAGAGCTGAATGCCCTGCACGGCATCGAGCTTGCCCTGCAGGCGGCGAATCACATCCGTGGCTGAGATTCCGCGCTCATCGAGCGGCTTGAGGTTGATCTGGATACGGCCGGAGTTGAGCGTGGTGTTGGTTCCGTCCACGCCGATGAACGAGGAGATGCTCTCGACGGCCGGGTCCTGCAGAATCACATCGACGAGCTGCTGCTGGCGCTCAGCCATGCTCTTGAAGCTCACGGTCTGCGGGGCTTCGCTGATGCCCAGAATTACGCCCGTATCCTGCACCGGGAAGAAGCCCTTGGGGATAACGATGAACAGCAGCACAGTGCCGACGAAGGTGGAGATTGTCACCAGCAGGGTAATGAAGCGGTGACGCAGCACGCGCTGCAGCGTCCGTCCGTAAGCGGCGATGACGGAGTTGAAGAGGTTCTCTGACCAGTGGTAGAAACGAGTCTCGCGCGCATGGGCCTTGTCCCGCAGGATGCGCGAGCACATCATCGGCGTGAGGGTCAGCGAGACCACCGCCGAAACCAGAATCGTGACGGCGAGGGTAATTGCGAACTCGCGGAAGAGCCGTCCTACCACGTCGCTCATGAAGAGCAGCGGGATGAGCACGGCGATGAGCGAGACGGTCAGCGACATAATCGTGAAGCCGATCTGTTCGCTGCCCTTCAGCGCGGCGCGCATCGGGCTCATGCCCTCTTCAATGTAGCGCGAGATGTTCTCGATCATCACAATCGCATCGTCCACCACAAAGCCGGTGGAGATGGTGAGGGCCATCAGCGTCAGGTTGTTGAGCGAGTAGCCCAGCAGATACATGACGCCGAAGGTGCCTACGATGGAGAGCGGCACGGCGACCGAGGGGATGATGGTGGCGGCGAGGTTGCGCAGGAAGAGGAAGATGACCATCACCACCAGGGCGATGGTGAGCATCAGCTCGAATTCCACATCCTTGACCGAGGCGCGGATGGTGACCGTGCGGTCGGTGAGCACCTTGACCTGCACAGTGGCGGGCAGGCTGGTCTGCAGTTGCGGCAGCAGCTTCTTGATGCGGTCCACAACCGCAATGATGTTGGCCCCGGGCTGGCGCTGGATGTTGACGATTACCGCGGGCTGGCGATCCATCCACGCGGCCTGCTGCGAGTTCTCAGCCGCATCCACGATGGTGGCCACATCGGAGGCGCGCACGGCGGCGCCGTTGCGATAGGCCACAATCACTGGCCGGTAGTCGGCGCTGGAGAGCAACTGATCGTTGGCGCCGATGGTATAGGACTGGCGCTCGCCGTTCAGCGTGCCCTTTGCCTGATCCACGTTGCTCGCGGCCAGTGCAGTGCGCAGGTCTTCGAGGCTGAGGTTGTAGGCTGCAAGCTGCGCCGGATTCGCCTGAATGCGCACGGACGGCTTTTGCCCGCCGGCGATGGAGACCATGCCAACGCCGAGCACCTGCGAGATCTTCTGGGCGAGATTGGTGTCCGCCGCATCTTCAATCTTGTCGAGGGGCAGGGAATTGGAGGTGAGCGCCAGCGTCATGATCGGCGCATCGGCGGGGTTCACCTTGCTATAAATAGGCGGATTGGGAAGGTCGACCGGCAGGAAGGTATTCGCCGCATTGATGGCCGCCTGAACCTCCTGCTCGGCCACGTCGATGTTTTCTTCCAGATTGAATTCCAGCGTGATGACGGAACCGCCTCCGGAGCTGACCGATGTCATCTGCTTGAGGCCGGGCATCTGGCCGAACTGGCGCTCCAGCGGAGCGGTCACCGCCGAAGCCATCACGTCCGGTCCAGCGCCCGGATAAAACGTGAGCACCTGAATGATGGGGTAGTCCACCTCGGGCAGCGCCGAGACGGGTAACTGCTGGTAGCCAACGGCGCCGGCAAGCAGAATCGCCACCATCAGCAGCGAGGTGGCGACCGGGCGAAGAATGAATGGACGGGATGGACTCACTCGTGTGTCCCCTGTGCGCGATGCGCGGCGGCGGCGTTGCCTTCAGGCCGTGGACCGCCGGTTGCGCCGAAGGGATTCTGCTGGGGGGCGGCGGCGGAAGGAGCAGTATGCGCCGAGCTGACGATGACGGATTGCCCTGGGCGCAGACGCTCGGCGCCATCCACCACAATGCTCGTTCCTGAATCCGGCCCGGTGTCGAGAATTGTGGTTTGACCCTCGGTGAGCGCCACCTTGACGGGTTGAATCCGGGCTAATGAATTGCCGCTGGCATCCTTTTCAATCGCCCAGACGAAGGTGCCCTGCACGCCCGCCTGAATGGCTGCGGTCGGCACTACGAGCGCGTGGGGCCTGTTCTCCATCACGAGGTGGATATTGACGAACTGATTGGGAAACAGCGATTCGTCCTCGTTGTTGAAGACGGCCTTCAGGCGAGCGGTGCCTGTGGTGGTGTCAATCTGGTTATCCGTAGTGAGCAACTCGCCGGTAGCAATCTTCT
>JBBIVH010000001.1:0-2068 GCA_037439805.1 Acidobacteriaceae bacterium | reverse complement strand
GCAGCAGCTCGCCGCTGACACGCGCTTTCACGGTGACGCTCATATAGGGTGTCACCGTGCCGAGAGCGGTGAGGTAGACCGGCATTGCTTTGCGTTCCGTCGCCACCACCTGCACTGGAACCGGGCGATTCATCAGCATGGCCGCCTGCTTCGCGCTGTTGGCCGCCGCCTGGCTCTGGTTCTGGTGGATGCGCCACACAATCAGGCCCAGGGCGACGAGAAGCACAAGGTAAACGATGACGCGGACAGTCTTGTTCTTCTGGGCGCGTTGCGGTCCGGTTGGGTCAATGACAGGCGTGCGGGATTCAGAGGTCTCAAGCATGGGCATTCTATTGAAGTCCGTCACTTTCGGGGGTACGGGCCGGCAGGATACTTGATCCTTGCTCGAAGGGTGCAACTGGCCTGCACCCAGTTGTGTGGACGTTGAAGCGATCGGAAAAGTTTAACCTTTCTGCTTCTTCCGGTTATAAAGCATCCTGCCGTTCGCGTCAGCTTCAGCGAATGGGAGAGCCTGCTGACGAACAGGCCGGAGCGGAAAGCGACCATCCCGCGCCATCTCCTATAATGCCACCAGATTTTGTCGGTTCGGTCTTGCGGAAATCGCCAGCCGCGGCGAAAACCGATGCTCAGCGGCCGTCGGAACCAATCTTCCGATGCAAGACTGCACCCTTTGCGTTGCAAGGTGAGGCGCACTTGGATACATCCCCGTCCGCGTCAGCGAACTTTGGAGACCAGCGCCCTCTCTGCGTGGACCTCGATGGAACGCTGGTCAAGTCGGATACTCTGCTGGATGGCTTGTGCCATCTGATTCGCGGCAACCCGCTCGACCTCTTCATGGTTCCGCTCTGGCTTGCTGGTGGAAGAGGCAACCTGAAAGCCGAGGTGGAGCGGCGCGCCCCGTTGAATGCAGCCCGGCTTCCGTACCAGCCGGAACTCCTGCGTTATCTGCAGGAAGAGCACCGGAACGGGAGGACGATCTACCTGGCCACCGGTGCAGATGGTGCGCTGGCTGAACGAGTCGCCGCCCACCTGTCATTGTTTAAGGGTGTGTTTGCCACCCACCGCGACCACAACCTTACCTCGAACCATAAGCTGGAGCGCCTGCGGAAGGATGTGGGCGCCTTTGACTACATCGGCAACTCCATGGCCGATGTGCCCTTGCTTCGCCACGCAGCCGTTGCGATGGTCGCGAATCCGAGTTGGGCGTTACGGCTGGCAATCCGGTTCAAGGGCATCCCCATTGCCCGCTGCTTTGAAGATCGCAAGCCCGCAGGCCGCGTTCTGTTGAAGGCGCTTCGCGTGCATCAGTGGGCCAAGAACATCCTGCTGATCATGCCGCTGCTTCTTTCCCACAGGATCACCCCGGCCGGGATGCTGGCGGTGACCAAGGCCTTCTTCTGCTTCAGCTTCATCGCATCGGTGAACTACCTCATCAACGACATGCTCGACATCGAGAGCGATCGCCGTCATCCTGCCAAGCGTCTGCGGCCATTCGCCGCCGGAGATCTTTCGGTGGCCGGGTCGGTGATGCTGGCTGTGGCGCTCACCCTCGCCGCTGTGGCGATTCTGCCTACGCTTCCCAATGCCTTCACGCTATGGCTCGGGCTTTACATTGTGGCCGCCACGGCGTACACCACGCAGATCAAGAGGATGGCGGTGGTGGATGTGCTGCTGCTCTCCGGGCTTTACACTCTGCGCCTGCTCGCCGGCGGCGCGGCGACGGGAACGCCGATTTCGCAGTGGCTGGCCAGCTTTTCCAGCTTTCTTTTTCTCTCCCTGGCCATGGTCAAGCGCTTCAGCGAGCTGGAAAACCTGAGGGAGCGCGGCGTTTCATCGACGCACGGGCGCGGCTACCTGGTTGCCGATCTGGAACAGATTCGCAGCTTCGGAACCGCGAGCGCCTACGCGGCCGTGGTGGTCTTTATGCTCTACATTGCCCGGCCTGACGTCTCGGACCTCTACGGTCATCCGGCGCGCCTCTGGCTCATCGTGCCGCTGTTGCTCTACTGGCTGCATCGTGTGTGGCTGCTGGCCTCGCGCGGAGAACTCAGCGAGGACCCGGTCGTCT